>DAHXND010000205.1 GCA_027366675.1 Acidimicrobiales bacterium | reverse complement strand
CCGGTCCTCCGGGTGCCGGTCCTCCGGGTGCCGGTCCTCCGGGTGCCGGTCCTCCGGGTGCCGGTCCTCCGGGTGCCGGTCCTCCGGGTGCCGGTCCTCCGGGTGCCGGGGATCCCGATGCCGGTCCTCCGGGTGCCGGGGATCCGGGCGTAGGGCTGCTCACCTTCCACCAGGCGAAGGGGCTCGAATGGTCAACAGTCCTCGTGGCCGGCATGGAGGACGGGCTCGTCCCCATCTCCTGGGCACAAGCACGAGCGGCACGTGCCGAAGAGAGGCGCCTCTGCTACGTGGCATTCACCAGGGCGACCAGGTTCCTTGCCGTCTCATGGGCGCGATCCCGGCTGATAGGGGGAGAGGCTCGCCCTCGCCAGCCGTCTCCCTACATAGCCGACCTCGAAGAAGCCCGATCGGCTTGTGAGGCGACCCGGCCCACCCGTGAAGAGGCGAAAGAACGACTTGCACTGCTGCGCCGCCAGCTCGCCCCGGAAGCCAGCGCCTCCGGGTAAGAGCCGCCTCCTCCCTCCAGCGGGAGCTTCAAGAGCAGCCGAGCCTCCCCAGGGAAGCAGGTACGAGCCAGAACCTGGAGCTCAGGCCATATCGAGGTCAATGAAGACTGGAGCGTGATCCGACGGCCCCGGTCCCTTGCGGGCTTGGCGATCCACGAGAGCGTAGGCTACGCGCCGGGCGAGGTGCTCCGTGCAAAGCAGCAGATCTATCCTCATGCCATGATGACGGTGGAAGCTCCCGCCGCGATAGTCCCACCACGAGTACAGCTCTGGCTCCGGGCGAACGAGCCGGAACGCGTCTACCAGGCCCCAGCCAAGCAGGTCAGCCAGAGCCTGGCGCTCTGGAGCACTCGCGTGTGTCATGCCCACCAGGGCGGCCGGATCCCAGACGTCGGCGTCTGCAGGTGCGATGTTGAAGTCTCCACCGATTACGACGGGATCTCCTGGCTGGCAGGTGTGACTCACGTGCTCTCGGAGGTGAGCAAGCCACTGCAGCTTCGCCTCGTAATACGGGCTGTCCAGGCTTCGACCATTAGGCACGTATACTGATATAACGCGTATCCCTCCACAGGTGGCGCCTATGATCCGGCACTCTTCGATGCTCGTGGCATCCTCATCGAAGAAGCCCTTCTGGATGTTATCGAGACCGATGCGGCTGACGACTGCGACTCCGTTCCAGGCGCCGTTGCCATGGTGAGCAGACTCGTAGCCAAGGGAAGCGAATGCCGCAGCGGGGAAAGCCGCTTCTGCCATCTTCGTCTCCTGGAGCAGCAAGACGTCCGGCGCCGCGTAACCTATCCACTCCTCCACCTTCGCGAGACGCGCCTTCAGGGAGTTCACGTTCCAAGTCGCTATACGGATACGATGTGCCGCAACAGACCTGCTGGCGCTGGCATCACTTCCCGCCATTTTCGGAAGCGGCCTCCCCGCGGGGAGGCTGCTCACCCGCCCGGCACCACGACGAAGAGGAGCATTGCCTCGCATGCCACCTGCTCACCCACCCGGGCGACCCCGCGTCCTCTACCCGCGCGCCGCGATAGCTGATCCAGCTCAACCTCCAGGGTTAGGGTCTCACCGGGCACAACCTGGCGACGGAAACGGGCCCTGTCTATACCCCCGAACAATGGCAGCGCCCCCGCGAAGCGCTCGTCCGCCAGGACAGCTACGGCTCCTACCTGGGCAAGCGACTCGACCATGAGCACGCCGGGCAGTGTAGGACGGCCAGGGAAGTGTCCGGCAAAGAAGGCCTCCTCCCCACTCAGATGCCACCTCCCCTTGGCCCGGAGCCCTGGCTGCACACCGAACACCTCGTCTACCAATAGAAAAGGTGCACGGTGAGGCAGGATCGACTCGGGATCTGTGACCTCTCCCTGCCGCTGCGAGGATGGGTCGTAGGTCTCGACACCCGTAGCAACGTCCCCGCCCGCACCCGATGGGATACCGGAAACCCTTTCCACGCCAGGTGATCTCTCGGCTGGCCCTCCCATGCCTCCAGGTGATGGGGCGTCAGCATCCCGGGACACGAACGCGAGGATAGCCGAGCTAGCAGCATTCCTGCAGGCCCGCGTTCCTGCAGGAATGCTTGGAACAGCTACAGGGAAGCGGGAGTCAGCGTTTGACCCCGTTACGGGACGAGCTTCCCACTGCTGCTGCCCAGCGCGCCTGGGAGGCGCGCCAGGAGCTTGACCCCCTTGGCGCATCACCTGAAGCTGGCAGCACGATACCGCCGCGGCGATGACGGCGACCCCGACCCAACCTGCTCACTGCCTTACGGAAACCGCTCATATGCGCCTCCATCTCCCATGTCAACCCCCCTGACCATCCCCGGCCATGAGATCCCGTTACCAGAGCACCCACCCGCTTCCACGGGGTGGGTCTCGCCTAGCAGTGCCCATAGTGGCCCGATACAGGCTTACCATATATCTCCAGGATTACGGACCACTATGAGCACTCTACGTGGGGTAACTAATACTTTACGTGGTATCCATAAGAATGTCAAGACTTAGAGCGCGAAAAATCTGTAATTTTCACTCAGCGCTAGTGATGTATCAGGAGCTACGGTGGAGAGCAGGTACGCACTGTCGCATAGCCGGTGCCGGCCACCATCGAATGGGCGAATCAGGCAGGTCTGCGGCTCAGAGCTCCGCAGCTCTCAGGCTGGAACCGTTCAGGCAGGTCTGCGGCTCGGCAGCTCTCCGGCTCAGCAGCGCTCAGGCTGGAACCGTCGAATACGCTCCCTGGCGCTCGCGAGCCATCTCCGCCACCTCTATGCGCAGCGTGGCGCGTTGGCGGGCAGCTTCGGCCTCCCGGCGAAGGATGCCAGCATCCTCGGCTTGTGACGAAGCCAGCTCTCCGAGCGCTGCTTCGCTCGCGTCGAGTGCCCGGCGCGCTCGCTCTACGTCGATGTCCTCAGCCAGCTCCGCCACCCCGGCAAGAATGACTCCACGATGGTCGCCGATACGCACGAACCCGTCGTGGACTGCCAGCACCTTCATCTCGCTCGGCCCTTCGCCCAGCGCATCAGCAGGCGCTGCTTGTATCCGCACCACCCCTGGCGTGATCGCCCCGACAACGGAAGCATGGCCGGCCAGGAACGTGATGTCTCCTTCGAAGGTGCGCAGCATCACCGCCTCGGCCTCCCCGGACCACAGCAGGCGTTCCGGCATCACCACCTCCATGGGGAAGCTGGCAGGCACTCAGGCTGCCCCCTGCTCGAGCTGGCGCGCCTTCTCTTCGGCCATCTCCACATTCCCGACGTTCAGGAAAGCCTGCTCCGGGAGGTGATCGTACTCACCGGCGACCAGCCGCTCGAAGGACTCCACGGTCTCCTGGACAGGCACGTACACCCCGGGGATACCTGTGAAGACCTCACCAACGAAGAACGGCTGGGACAAGAAGCGCTGGATCTTCCGAGCCCGGGACACCACTACCTTGTCCTCCTCTGACAGCTCATCCAAACCGAGGATGGCGA
>DAHXND010000201.1 GCA_027366675.1 Acidimicrobiales bacterium | reverse complement strand
GATCTCGTCGCTTCTCCAGACGTAGTAGAGGCCCTCCCGGCCTTCGCTGTCGGCGTCCTGCGCTCCGTTGACCCTGCCACCTGGCCCCGTCAGGGTCCTCCGGACGTAGGAGACTGTCTCTTCGACTACCTGGAGCCATTCCTCGCGCCCGGTGAGCTGCCATCCGTGCAGGTAGGTGCGGACCAGGCTGGCCTGGTCGTATAGCATCTTCTCGAAGTGAGGCACTGTCCAGGTACGATCAGTCGAGTAACGATGGAAGCCGCCACCGAGGTGGTCGTAGATGCCACCTGATGCCATGGCATCGAGAGTGGTGGTGGCCATCTCGAGTGCTTGCCGATCACCGAAGGCTGCAGACGTCAATAGGAGGTCGAGGATCGGAGCTTGGGGGAACTTCGGCGCACGTCCGAAGCCTCCTAAATCGGGATCGTAGAGCGACTGGAGTGCCTCCACTGCGTGCGCAAGGAGCGCGTGCCGAGCCCCCTTCTTCGGAGCGCTCGGCTCAACGACGGCGGTCCCACGCAACGAATCTCCTCGCGTCGAGCTCGCCGGCTCCCTGGTCCGTTCTCGGCGCGCCGCGGCGGGTGCGCTGTTGCGCTGCTTCACGGCCTCGGTCAACGCCTTCGCCTGACTCTCTATCTCTTCGCGCTGATCATCCCACGCCGCTACGAGAGCCCTGAGAAGATCGAGGAAGCCTGGAAGGCCATGTCGCGCCGAGGGAGGGAAGTAGGTGCCCGCGTAGAAGGGCCGGCCGTCTGGCAGCAGGAACACTGACATCGGCCACCCACCGCTTCCCGTGAAGGCGAGCGTCGCATCCATGTAGAGGCTGTCGACGTCGGGACGCTGCTCGCGGTCAACCTTCACGCATATGAAATGATCATTCAGGTAGTTCGCAACCGTTACGTTTTCGAACGACTCATGCGCCATGACGTGGCACCAGTGGCACGCCGAGTAGCCGATCGACAGGAACACCGGGCGGTCGCTCGAGCGGGACGTCGCGAAGGCCTCGGGAGACCACGGGTACCAGTGCACGGGGTTCTCGGCGTGCTGGCGAAGGTAGGGGCTGGACTCCCGGGCAAGACGGTTCTCCCCTCCCTGCGTAGCTGAGGTCATGTGGCCGTCCTGGCCAGGGGGGATGAGTGGGTGAGCAGAGGCTGCGGGCTCTTCGTGCGGGGGGCTTGCGGGCGACATGGAATCCTATCTCGTGTTTCTCGCCATCATAGAGCCGGTCCGCGCCGGTGTCCCAGGCATGTGCTTCGATAGCTTTCGTGGATCTGGAGCGTTTCTCGCAGGAGCGCAGGGAGCGGGTGCATGCGACGGTGTCAGGCGAGGCGTCGATACTGGCGCTTTGCCGGCTGGTTCTTAGCGCGAAGGGGGGTGACCCTCTGGCGCCAGTGATGGTCATAGCCCCGAACAACCGTGCTTCGGTGATGATCCGGCGCTCCCTCGCCGCTGTCATGGCCACGGCCGGGGGAGCGAGCGGGCATGGCGTTCGGTCTGCCGGAGATGGGTCTGGGGCCAGAGATGGGTCTGGGGCCGGAGATGGATCTGGGGCCGGTCCCAGGATCGAACGTGGCGGATCGTGGCCAGGTGGCATGGTCGCAGTGCGCGTCGTCTCCCTTCGAGGTCTTGCCTATCTTCTGGCCGGGCCGCAGATGGCCGGGGAGCCACCTGCTCCTCCCGAAGTCGTGCGCTACATGGCACTGGCTGCAGAGCTCGCCGGGGAGCGAGGAACGCTGGGCTCGACGTATCACGTGGCTGATTCATGGGCCCAGCTACTCAATATGCTCGACGACCTGGAGGAGCTGTCTCCTGGCGAGCGTGACTCTGTATGCCTTCGCTCTCCGCTGCTCGCTGAGCTGCATGCCATGGGAGCGCGCATGGCAGGCCGCCTGCGCCATGCGGGTTGGGCCACATCCCATAGAGAGGTTCAGCGTTTCGCGATGACCGCCGCGGGTCGCGTCGTGGCAGCTTCGTCGCCCCCGTCTTTCCTGGGTCGCGCCATCTGGTACCTGCCGCGAAAGGAGATTGCTCCGGGGGAGCTCGCCTTGATGGAGGCCATAGAAAGACGCTTCGGGCTCGATGTGATTGTCCAGGCGCCTGCCGCGACGAAGGGTCATAGCGCTCCGGGCAGCGGAGCGGGACCAGCCGGCTCCCCTGTAGGGCCCCGGGCATCGCTGCTGGTCCGCTCGGTCAGTGATGTAGACGAGGAGATGCGCCTTGCTATTCGTGAGATCCTGCATGCTTGCGGTCCCGTGCCTCCAGCCCATGACGAGCCTGGCGGGGCAGGCGAACCTGCCGTCGCGGGCGCTGCGACCAGCTTTCACAGGATAGCTCTGCTCATGGCCAGCCGTTCCCGGTACCTGAGGGGACTCGTGGGCATGCTCCGCGAAGCTGGCATCCCCTTCAGCGCGCCGGACCCCTGCAACCTCCTGGAGAGGTGTCGAACGGGGAGCGTGCTGCTCGCTCTTCTCGATCTGAGGCAGCGGGGCTGGGCCCAGCCTGACGTCGTGGGCCTGGTAGAGGCTGTAGCTCGTTGCAGCACCCCCGCCGGCGCGCCACAGGCTGCCATCTCAGAGGAGCAGGCTCGCATCTCAGAGGAACAGGCTCGCGTGCGAGGCTGGTACGCAGAGCTGTCCTCCCTGGCGAGGAGAGCGCCCTGCCGCTCTGGGCGTGAGGCTTGGCTTAGCTGGACCGCTGCCCTGGCCAGCTCATCAGACCCGGAGTCCGGGGCGGGGAGTGCGGGTCGGGCTCTCGACTCCTTCCTGCAGCAGGTCGCACGGGTCCTGGACGAGGCTGAAGCAGTCACGAGCTGGGAGGGGACAGCTGGGTGGGCTCGTCGAGCGCTGGGGCTGGTCTCTTGCGAAGAGCTGAGCGGACCCCTGGCGCCGGTCGGACTGCCGGGGCGGCCTGAGGCGGGGACTGCTGCTTCGCAGCAGCGCGTGGTGCCGGCGCGGGAGTCCGTTATGGATGACGTGCCCGCTGAGCTCGTGATGGAATACCTGCTCGCGGCCATCGGAGATGCGGGGCAACGTAGCGCGGGCGAGCCCTCCGGCGAGCCCTCCGGCGAGCCCTGTGCGGTCGAGGTGATGGGCTGCCAGCTGTCCCCGGGGGATGACTATCTCCTCTCTTTCCGCCAGGTGCTGGCTGCTGTCCTGGCGAGCCGGACCCCAGGCCGCATCGGGAGGCTTGGCGAGGGAGTTTACGTAGGAGACATGGAGGATGCCTGCTGGCTCAGCATGGACGTGATAATCGTAGTAGGAGCTAGTGAGGCTGCTATCTCGCAGAGCGAGCCAGATACCATACTTTCGAGGACGCGGGAGCTGGCAGGATCAGGGGACCAGGGTCGCACGCACGTGGCCGTTGAGGTCGGTAGCTGGCCTGCGGACAACCGGGAGTCGATGGCCGAGCTTGCCTGGGATGCCCTTCCGTTCGCAGCCAGCTCCAGGGTGATCGTAAGCTATCCTCGCGGCGATTTGATAGAGAACCGCCAGCATGTGGCTTGGCACCCGTGCGCGGAGCATCCAGTCGAGGAAGTGCCTTCTCACGCGAGCGCCCTGCGCAGCCTCCTCAGGGATTCCCGGGCAGGTTCACCGGAGCGCGGGGAAGGGTCATCTGAGCGGAGCTTGCCATGGTTCCCGTCGGGTCCTGGCGAGTACCTATCGGCACGTGTGGATGCGGCAGTGCGGGGCGCTGCCACGCTGCCAGATGACCCAGTGATATCCAGGCCGCATGCGCTCATCGCTTCGAGGAAGAGCCAAGCATTCACGCGCTTCGACGGGAACCTGCTTGGCGGGGAGAGGGCACGTGAGCTCGGTAGGGCGCTGGTGGAGCACCTGGCGGGTGGGCTCACGGTCAGCATGGTCGAGCAGTACGCGAGATGCCCGCACGGCTACCTCTGGGCGCACCTGCTCGGGCTGTCCACGAGCGAGCCGGAGAGGTTTCCGGAGCTTTCCCCTGCCGAGAGGGGCCGGGTCCTGCACGAGATCCTCAGAAGCCTTGTAGCGGAGAGCACCATCGGGCGCGCTCCCCTTGGGGCGCCAGAGCCATCACGAAAGGAAGAGCTCACCCGAGCTTCCGATCCTGTGCTGGCGCTGGCGGGAGAGATGCTGCGCCGCCTCGTTCCACGCTCCAGGTTCTGGCCACCTTTCGCACGCCAGATAGCTGCCGGAGAGCTGGCTGAGCTGAGCCGCGTCTTCCAGGAAGCCGACCGCGGCTTCGCCGCGGAGACGAGAGCCAGGCCATGGGCCGTGGAACTGGAGTTCGGATCAGTTGCCGGGGATATCCCGGCACTGGTTGTAGATATCACCTGTGGCGATGGAGCTGCTCTGGCCATCCCGCTCCGGGGCCGTATAGATCGGGTCGATGTCGTCGATGAGTCATCCGACGATGGTACTACCCTGGTTTACGTCATCGACTACAAGACTGGCTCGTCTGCGAGGAGGATCCCAAAGGGGGATCCGCTGCTCGCGGGGAGGGCCTTGCAGCTGCCCGCGTACTGCCTTGCCTTGTCGGGTCACTTCGGCGTTGGTCCCGAGCGGCTGGAGGCGGCCCTCTGGCCAGTGTCGGCGAAGGTGCCGGAGTCCTTCGATGACTACAGGATAAGTATCGACAGCGCTCTTGCAGCGAGGGTCAGCGATTTGCTGTCAGGGTTCCTACAGGCCATCAGCGCTGGGATCTTCCCGTCTCTCGATGCGCTGCAGGCCAGCCCCACCTCTCCCGCCACCGCAGCCGATTCGGAGGTTACGGGGAGGCAGCCGTCACCATCAGATGGAGCGCTATGCGAGCTGTGCCGGCTGTCCGGAGTAGAATCGTGGCGCGAGGGGGAGAGGTGGCGGCAGAAGTGGAGGGACCGCTCGCTGGCATCCCTGGCAGAGCTGTTGTCAGAGGAGAGCGTGCATTCCGTGGAGGCCGAGAGCGCTGGCGAGGCTTAGAGGTGGTCTTCGACGTGGTGGCAGAGCCGAGCGATGAGGCCTCCCTGGAGCGCATCACAGGGGAGATCGACACCACCCTCTTCGTCGAGGCCGGTGCTGGTACCGGCAAGACCCATGCGCTCGTGGAGCGGGTTGTCGCGATCCTACGCTCAGGTAGCGCCACGATAGAGCAGATAGTTGTCATTACGTTCACGGAGAAGGCGGCGAGCGAGCTGCGTTACCGGATCCGGGCTCGCTTGGAGGGAGAGAGAGCAGCCCGGGTTCCCGACGCTGGCGAGGACCAGGGGGCGGGGGCTGTTCTGGTGAGGTTGGATGATGCTCTGGCCTCACTCGACAGAGCGCCGGTAACCACAGTGCACGGCTTCGCTCTGCGGCTCGTCCGCGAGCTGCCGGGGCCGGCTCAGGTGCCATTGATCGTGGAAGTGCGTGACGGGGTGCTTGGAGCGATCGACCGTGGGGAGGAGTACGGCGGTCTCGTGGAGCGGATGCTGCTCGACAGCGATGTGGCCCCGATGCTCGGCGTGCTCAGGATGTGCGGAGCGATCGGCTTTGGCAGTGGGGGATCGCGGGGCGTACCACGCCTGGCTGAGCTGGCTTCCCATCTGGAATCCCGACGCGATCTGAATGAGAGAGTGGCAGGGACCGGATCCTGCCAGACCCTGGAGGCCTGTCGCTCTGAGCTGAAGAGCGCTCTCACGGCAGAGATCACGCATCTGGAGGAGGTAGGGATGTGGTATCAGGGCGGAGCTATACAGCCCTTGGATCGCTTGGAGGAGCGGCGTGAGGGGCTTGTGGCTTTCGCCAGGTCGCGCCTGGCGGGGATGGACTCCATAGAGGACAGGGATCTGCTTGCCTGGATGCACTCGGCTTGCGTGTCGACGCGCATGCAGTGCTTCGAGTCATCGAGGGTGGGCCAGAAGGCTTCCTGGGCCGACGTTGAATCTGCTCGCGTTGGAGTAAGAGATGCACAGGCACGGCTGCGCACTCTCGCACCCAGGATCGCCATGACCGGGGTGATCAGCCGGGTAAGTCAGGAGGTGCTCGAGGCCGCCCGCCTCCGTGAGCGCTCGGGCAAGCTGCGCTACGACGACTTGCTGTACCTGGCTTGTCGCGCCATGGCAAGGTGTGCACCGGCAGATGAGGAGGCGCTCCGCTCTCGCTATCGCTACGTGCTGGTCGACGAGTTCCAGGATACCGACCCATTGCAGCTGGAGCTGGTGTGCTCCGTCCTACGTGTGGCGAACCCAGGCGACGAGCCCGGCTTGCCGGAGCGGCGAGGGTTCATGGTGGGGGATCCCAAGCAGTCGATATACAGGTTCAGGCACGCTGATCTCGCTACCTACGGAAACGCCATGTCACAGGCGCGGGGGTGGGGCGGCGTCGTTTCCCTGCGAGGGAACAGGCGCAGCCTCCCGGAGATCCTCGAGCTCGTGAACGCCGTGTTCAGCTCGGTGCTCGGTTCTGGTGGCGGGGAGGGAGGAGACTCCGCCTACAACGAGCTGTTTCCCGCCAGGGCCGCGCCGGTGGCGGTTCCGGCGGCTGGCGGCCCAGGGCCTCCGGTGCTGGTAGTGGATCAGAGCGACCAGCAGTCAGGCGATGGAGCCGGGAGGAGCGAGCAGGCAGCGGACGCAGAGGCAGGGGTGATCAGCGCCGCGATCGGGATGGCTCTGTCTGCTCCCTGGCTGGTGGTGGACGGGATCTCCGGCGAGTGGAGAGCCGCCAGGCCTGATGACATAGCTGTGCTCGTACCGAAACGGAGCGCGATTCCACCGCTGGAGCGAGCTCTTGGTCGAGATGGCATACCTTACGAGGTCTTGGCCAGCGCTGGCATGCGTGATGACCAGATCGTCAATGATCTGCTCGCCGTTATGAGGGCCGTTGCTTACCCGCGCGACGAAGCCGCTGTAGCTCTTGCTCTGAGGACGTCGCTCCTCGGATGTGGGGACGATGATCTGGCAGCCTGGCGCATGTGCCACCATGGGAGGTTCGACATAGGAGCGACTGTGCCGGACAGCGCCCCCGTTGACGATCCGGTCCGGGAGTCACTCACCTGGCTGGCGGGAGCGGAGATACAGAGTCGCCGGCTCGGGATCCGGGACTTCCTGTCCTGGATGATCTCGGACCGGCGGGTCGCTGCGTGTGCGGCCCTGGCCGGAACGAGGGGCACCACGGAGGTGAGCTGGCGGCGCATAAGGTGGCTGGAGCAGTGCGCTCTTCGTTTCGAGGAAGGTGGCGGCTCTAGCCTCAGGGATCTGTTGCAGTTCCTCGATGGCTGGTTGGATGACGAGCGTGCCTCCGAGGCCGTGCTGCCGGAGACCGACATGGCTGCAGTGCGAGTCATGACGGTGCATGCGGCCAAAGGGCTCGAGTTCCCGGTAGTTGCACTTGCGGGACTCTGGTGCAGGCTTCCTGCTCGAAAGCCAAGCTTCGTATGGTCGTTGTCGGGGAAACCGGAGGTAGCGCTTGGCACGATCGGACCGAAGCGCGATGTGCTGTCGACGGCGGGCTGGGAGCAGGCTGCATCGGCGGATCTGGCGGAGGACAGAGCAGAGGCCCGTCGGGTGCTGTATGTCGCAGC
>DAHXND010000199.1 GCA_027366675.1 Acidimicrobiales bacterium | reverse complement strand
CTGTTCCTCTGGTACTGGAGGCTCCTGTAGCGAGTAGGGGTGCCGGGATCGCCATCGGCATACCAGATAGCGGGCGAGCCGAACCAGAAGGCCATCGACTCGTCTTCGAAGAGGGCGAAGGAAACACCCTCTCCCATATGCAGGGCAGCCTCGCAGAGCTCGGGCCTGCCGGTGCGCACGCCGGCGCGGTAGCACATAGCTGCCACGAACCATGTACCCCCGGGCCATACACCGGCGGCCTGCATATTCTCGGGAAGCGAGCCATCTGGATAGGCGGCATTCAGCACACCGGCTAGCGCGTGGCGTTGCGGTAGGCAGTTCGATCGCCAGACTGCCTCGAAGTGGTCCGCCATGCGCTCGGGATCGAGGACATCGTCCAGGCCGTGCACCTCGCAGAAACGCTGGCCAGACAGCGCATCTGCCATCACGGTCCGGGCGCACTCCCCGTCGAGCGCAGCCCGGTAGTACCTGCCGTCCTCCACCCAGAGCTTGGCTTCCGCGTGGCGGCGAGCCTTCTCGGCGAGCGCTGAATGCGCCGCTGCGGCGCTTGCATTGCCCAGGGCCGCGGCCATCTCCGCGAGGGCTTCTTCGGCGCCGATCACGAGAGTGGCGACGAGAGTCGTCGCTCCCCGTAGGCCAAGGGTGTCGTAGGTCGTGTCCTGACCTCTCACCTCCGGTATGCCGTCGCCGTCCTTGTCGAATCGGTGAAGGTAGGCCATGGTTCGCTCGGCTGCCGGGAACACGGACTGCAAGAATGCATCGTCGCCCGTGTAGGACCAGTACGCATGCGCCTGCTGGACGAAGCGAGCCGGAAGATCCTTCCAGTCGAGTACGAGGGGCTTACCGCCATGGAACGTTGCGAGGTACTGGCCGGGTTCGAACCAGGGATCGTTCATGGGTGAGCCTGCATCGTGCGGCGTTCTTCCCTCTGGCTCGTCCATGATGAAGTCTGCCCAGCCGAGGAGGATGTCGCGCTCCATGTTGGGGAAGAGCGTCAGGCGGTGCCGGCACTCGTAGTGGCGCACGTCGATGGTTTCGCAGTCACGGTACACGTTGGACTCGAGCACGAAGGAGCAGTGCTGCCCGGGGCGCGCCCCGTAGCGCTTGTCCTTGGTGAGGCAGCCCGCCTCCCAGAAAGATCCTCCGAATACGTCATAGTAGAGCTCGTTCAGGGCCGCCCTGCGGAGCCAGGCGGGATAGTCTTCGTCGTTCGCGACCTTGGCCCACCACGCATCGACGGCTTCGCGGAGCTCACTCTCCCTACCGAGGACCTCGGAGGCGATATCCGCGCCACGGAGCCCACCGGGGAACCATTCGGTATATCGCTTCAGCCAGCGCGTGCCCCCGTTCGGGCGCCGGAACTCTACGACGGGGAAGTCGAAGGCTATCGCGAATGACCATAACCTGCTCTCTCCAGGCAGGAGGGTGGTGGAGATGGCCACGGCGCCTGCGGGCGCATCGGTCGCGCCGGGTAGCGTCGCGGGAAGCGTGTAGGCACCACGAAATGCTGACATGATGTCTGATCCGTCGCCCGCGCAATTCCAGAGCGCGCAGGTGCTCGCTGTGTCGCGCCTGTCGTCCCGGGCGACTGCTATGACCCACTCGCT
>DAHXND010000195.1 GCA_027366675.1 Acidimicrobiales bacterium | reverse complement strand
TCGGTCGATCCACTCGTGGCTCTGACGAACCAGCCATATAGCTACGCTGGCAACGACCCGATCAGCGTTAGTGATCCAACAGGGCTGTGCGGCTGTTCAGTAGCAGCGGTCCTTTCTCAGCTAATTCCACTTCCTCCTGCTGACGCGGAGACGCTCCTGGAATCAAGCGTAGCTCTCTATGGAATCGCGACGAGCCTAATCATATTTCTTATTCAGACAGGGGAAACGAGTGGACTCGCCCTGGCTGTGCTGTCTCCAACAATTGCCGCGTCCCTAGTGAGTGCAGCGATATTGGCCGATATCGCGGTAAGACAACTGGAAAGTGCCTGTCCGTAGCATTAAATGGACAAACCCAGGATCTCTACCCTGCTTATCATATCGCGCTTGAACTCCCCGGCGATCGCTTCCAGTACGTTTCGGGTTGAATGCGACGGCCATGATATTGGGAGTGTCGATTCAGGAGAGCGACTCGTTGTCGATGTTACTCCAGGCCTTCATTATGTTCGCGTGTCCTCGCTTCGTAGTTCGAGCAGAGTGACCGAGGTTATGTGCGCCGAAGGTGAAGCTAATAGGGTTTTTTGTTATGCACCAGCACTTAACTCCCTGCATCTACGTATATTCCATCGAGGCAGCTTCCTGCAGATAGAAAGGGACCTTGTTCCAAGTTCACTCGCTCGCGACTACTTGGTGGATCTTATGCTTCGTTTTTCCGCTGGCTTCTTGATAGTCGTAATCGTGCCCGGAGCCTGTATAGCTCTCCTAGGGCTAGCTCTTAGGTACCTTCTTTATGCTGCCCCGCTTATGGTAGCAACATTTTACGCCATACTTCTCTTACCGCTACCAGCTTGGATAGGTTCAAGACATGTGGCCGCTGGCAGCGAAGTCGTGGCTGAAGCTGATGATAGGTGCAAATCGATGCTGCAGCCCCGGAATGATACGATGCATTCTACGCGGAAACGGCTTCTCGTCGAAGTGTCGTTCTTGCTCCTGTTTGGTGGCTTAGTTGTTGGTCTGTCTATCTTTCCGTGGCCGCCAACTCATTCAGTGGCGAGAACCCACCCCCTCCTGTTCTGGGTCATAGGGAACCTATACGCTCTGAGCGTTATCGTGTCTATTGTCAGGAATGTTCGCTACCGCAGACGGCATGTGCTTCAGTAACGGTGTCATTTGCCACCCGCATAGTACCACCCTCAGCGGTGGATTCTCAGGCCACCCGAGTTGACTGAGCCAAAATCTCCGCAAACCTTCGACGACGAGCCGCCGCGACCGCCAAGCGCAGGGGTGGCATAGACGTGAACGTCTCCAACGTCTCGGTTGTCTCCTTCGACGAGGCTGTCACCGAGGTTCACTTGGTGGACACGCGCGTGGCTGCCAAGGACCACGCAGGAGAGCCGGGGCCCCTACTCGTGGGAGCCGCGAATGCCCAGTGCCCTGTGACAACGGCTAGATGGCCCGACTTACGGGGCGCCGCTTAGCCCGCCATCGCGTCGGACTAGCTAGGATGAGAGGGCATCATGAAGATACTTGAGCTGGGACACATAGTGCTGTACGTCGAGAACCTGGAACGCTCCCGGCACTTCTATGGCGAAGTGCTCGGCTGGGATGAGATACCAGGGAATGCCCCCCTGGGTGTCCCGGCGGCCGGGTTCACGTCGGGACGCACCCACCACGAGCTGCTACTCATAGAAGTCGGACCCGCAGCAGCAGCCATCCCGAAGGGACGACGGCTCGGTCTTTACCACTTCGGGCTGAAGGTGGGCGACAGCGACGACGAGCTGCGTGAGGTGATCGCGCACCTGGCATCCCACGGAATCCCGATCGCCGGCGCGAGCGACCATACGGTCACCCACTCGCTCTACATAACCGACCCTGACGGGAACGAGATCGAGTTGTACGTAGACGTGCTCCCACCCGAGCTCTGGGGGGATGGCGCTACCCTCTTCGCACCCATCCGGCCGCTGCGGTTGCTCCGTGAGACGGATGGCGCTTCGCTGCGACGCGATCTCCGGTAACTCCGCTCGGCCCTGGAGGGCCGGGCTTCTCGGACCTCCAAGACACGATCTTTCCGGCTGTCAGCCGCTAAAGGACCGCCACTTCCCCACTGTCCCAGCGATCTGCTGAACGTTCCCCACGACCCGGTGAAAGAATGCTCACGTGCCAGCCCAGCTCGTAGATCGAAACGCCAATTCCTAGAGACGTCCAGGTCCACACCAGACGCATCACACAATCGGGACGTATCACACAATCGTATAGCCCCCATCGACGTAGATCGTCTGCCCAGTCACCATGGATGCGTCAGGTGATGCCAGCCACAGGACCGCCTCGCTCCGGCTGATGGCGCTCGCTATCGACGTCGTCGGGATCAAGTTCCCTCGGGCTGTAGTAGAAGACGACACCGAGAACGCCACCGTCGTCAAGCGCCTCCTCGTGGGGCTTCCCAGCCGGGGGCTCGATGCGACCAAACCAACCTTGTTCGTCCTCGGCAGATCAAAGGCGCTTCCGCCGGCAAACAAAGGGGGTATTCGACCACCATGTGATCGCTCGGCGTGAAGAGCACAAGGTCACAAACGTAGCCGGCACGTCCCCAGGGACGTGGCCCGGATCGTCGAGCTCCGCATGCGCGCCGCCTACCGAAACCCCGACCCCCTCGTAGGCCAGGGTGACCTCGAGGCGTTCGCAGGAGAGCTCGACCCCTCGCACCCCGGCGCCGCCGCTTCGCTTCGCGAGGGACTGGTCGAGACCTTCACCATCGGCAGGTTGCACGTGCCCCAAGGTCTGGCGCGCACCCTGCGCTATACCAACGCCCTCGAGGCGACGATCGACATCTGCAAGGACCACTCTCGAAACGTAAAGCGCTGGCGCGATAGTCAGATGGCGCTGCGCTGGTGCGCAGCCGGCATGCTCGAGGCCAAGAAACAGTTCCACCGCGTCCAGGACTACTTGCACTTGAGCGCCCTGCGAGCTGCACTCCAGGCCACCGCTATACCCGCCGATTATGCTACGGGGAAGGATGCGGCTGCATAGCCAATGAGCCGGGGACCGTCAACGAAAATCCACACGAATCGGGACATCCCCTTGGGACATCCTCCCACCGACAGATATAATGCTGGGTCGAACACGTTTCGGGGTCTTTCAGGGTCCGCCTCAATCCAGTGTGATCTCAAGTGTCGGTATGAGGATATTTCCATCGCGCTCTATGACTCCATGCGCCCAAAGTACCTGGTGATAGTGTTCGAGGTGTTCAAGCGTCTCCCGTACTTGATACGCCACCCTATGAGGAACGGCACCGAGCATCAAGGTACCGGCATAGGCGATTACCGCTCTGGTTGACGGCTCGAACGAAAGCCAGACTTTGAAGAGAACAGGTGATGGCACACTTTCTTCCGCGCATCCTGCATTCGGTGGTAACGGAGCACCTAATCTTAGCGCGTGTCTGTACAATGCCTGCTCTTGTCCTTCGACAATAGCAACAATCTTCTGCAGCACTTCTTGGTGTTGTCGATATCCAACGATACTCGTGGTAATCTCTTTGCTCCCACGTCCCTCCCGACCTCGGGGTCTTTTGAATGCTTTTCCACCTTCCGAATTCCGTAGCACGTCGACCAGAAGCATAGCTACAACAAATGGTCTACGGAGGAGTTGCAGTTGTCCGAGTAGCCCCCTACCCGCGGTAACTGACAGCGCCTCTGCAATTGAGAAAACGAGCGTTTCTTCATAGTCAACCACATGACGTATTGTCAATTCTTGATGAAGCTCTAGGAGAATCTCTTCCTTTGTATACACCCGAGCACGGACATGGCGAGACACTGCTCTCACTGCTTCGTGAAAGTCATTACCCATCTCTTGAATTTCGCGGTGTCGCTTACACGCTGTCCGCATTGAGGAGAACAGATGAGCACGCTGCTCGTACACGTAGTTACCCCGAAGTTCCTTTATGATACTAAATCACATTACACGATGGATATCGCATGCTTTCCGCCAGAGCAGGATGACCTCGCCTTCCCTTTGGGAATACTGGCTGTGCTCCGTAGTAAATCTCAGGAAAGTCCCACCAACGAGGAGCACCAAACCCGATCCAAAACTCGATCTTGGCTGTTCCCCAAGCATAGGCTGGGTTTAACAGACTTAGGATTGCGGTAGCTTGCGATCCGAGCAGAAAGAGTACTAACCGAAGAACGACTCCCGCCGGACCTGGAATGTCACCTGCGATATCACCCAAATTTCCAAACACTAAACCCCACTCAAGCCAAAACTTTATATTAGCAACGGTGTTACGTGAGAGGATATACTGGTGTCGCCAAATCCACCACAGCCCCGATGGATCTCCGCCATTCAGAGGATTGCCACCTGCATAGCTATAGGGTTGGCCGGTTATAGCAACCAAGGCATCGACGCTCGTGAACTCGCCAGTTGCCGGGTCATACCACCTGGCCCTTAAGTAGTAGAGCCCAGAAGTCTGATCAAGATACTGGCCGTCGTAGAGGAAGTGGTTAGCTGCAATGGCACGGGAAAGACATGCAGGTGGACCAACTGGGCTGTGTGCAGAAGCTGGCGGGCAATTGGCAGGTGATGGCCGGGTCGGGGAGGGTAGCGGTGCTGATGGGACACCTGCTCTTGGCCCACAGGGTTGAGTCATAGAACTCGCGATAGGGTCTGGTGGAGCGGTAGGTCCGCAGGCGAGGCTTCCATAAGGACTGTAGGAATAGCGAGCTACTACGTGTCCCGTCTGGTCGGCGAGTGCAATGGTAGAACCCTGGCGATTCGATAGATAGTAGAGGATGCTTCCATCTGGTCCTATCTGCTCTGTTGGGGTACCGCCTGGTCCATAGAGGTAAGCATAGGAACCCACTCCTATCGCCTCCGGGATAGAGGATGCAGCGTTCCAGGTAAAGGCTGTGGAGGTGGTGGTAGCACAGGACGGGAAAGCCGGTGTGTGCGTAAACGTAGCAGTGTTTGATGACGTGGAATGGGCCGGTGGAGATGGGTGAGAGATGGGCGGGCATGCTGGATGTGGCGATGAGACCTGCGTGGTGGAGGTCTCAGAACTTAGCAGCCCTGATGGATCGTAAGTGTAGGTTGCAGTTGCCTGAGATGAGCCTGGCGGAGCCGGAGTGAGTGCTCCTGGCATTCCAGGTGTTCCCACATTTGCTATCGAGAGTGGTGAGCCTCCCATCGGGCCATTGTAACTGGTCATCTCTCCAAGGGCGTTGTATCCATAGGAGAGGGTAGTTGGAACTGGTTGGCTTGGACCTGCTGGCGGGTGTGGGGAGGCTGGACCGGTGATGCTCTCGCCGGTTCTCTCGCCGACTTGGCTATAGCTGAAGCTGGCGGAGGGTGTTGACAATCCTGGTCCTCCGGCGTCAGGCGGGGAGGCTCCATGTGAAGTGGGTCTATTGCCACTAAGCGCCATGGAGGTGAGCTCAAAGCCCTGGTTGTAGGAGAGGGAGAGGTTCTCGTTTCCAGATACAGCCGATGTGAGGTTTCCTGCTGGATCGTAGGAGTAGGTAGTTCCTCCTTGTCCCTGAGGTCCTGGAGTTGGAGGAGCAGGGATTACCGAGGTCAGCTCGTTGAGCGGATTGTAGCCATAGGAGCTGCCCGCAGGTGGTCCAGGAGGTGCCGGAGACTGCGACGAGCTGAGGAGTGAATCCTGGTTGTAGGCGTAGTTTCTTGAATAAATCACCGGGCAGGCAGGAGATCGCGTGGCTGGTCCAGTGCCTTTGGGTCCTGGTGCAGGTGGAGCCTTCGGGCATGGACCTGCATAGGAGATACTCGTCAATTCACTTACAGCGTTGTAGGAGAAGTTGCCGGTAATGCCATTGGCGAGTATCTCTGTGTCGAGGTTTCCATCTGGGCCGTATGCATAGGAGGTGGTATGTCCCAGCCAGTCAGATACCGATGCAAGCTGGCCATCAGGGGTGTAGCCTCTCGTGAGAGTCTTTCCATTTGGATAGGTAATCGAGACCAGGTTTCCCGAGACATCATATCCATAGGAGAGGGTTGCACCAGATGGGTTGGTGGTGCTGGCAAGTTGCCCGTTCGGCTCGTAGGCATAGGAATCTGTGCCACCAGCGCCTGTAATGGAGGTGAGATAGCCTGCTGCGTTGTAGGCATAAGTGGTTGGAACAGTAGAGGAACCTGGATAGGAGGTGGCTGTAAGCTCACCTGCGCCATTGTAGGTAGAGGTGACTTGCTGACCATTTGGCTCGGTTACAGAGGTGAGCTCTCCTGCCTGGTTGTGTACATAGCTGGTCAGCTGGCGCAATGGATCAACCGAGGCATCTAAGTTGCCAAGTGGACCGTAGGCATAGGTGATTGTATCTCCAGCTCCGTTTGTCTCTTTTACGAGGTTCCCCCTTGGTCCGTATCCATAGGAGGTGGTTGCCATGTTCGTAGTTCCATACCCTTGTGTCGAAGAGAGAAGCTGCCCGAGTGGCGACCATGTACCTCTGGTGCCTCTGATCGAGTCAGCGCTAGGAGTCGAGCTCGCCTGGGAGCTGATCAGGGAGAGTCCGGCAATAGAGGCGCTAGCGATGGGTGAGGCCGATCTCCGGGCAGATCTGGGCGTAAGTGCTGACGAAGGGCTGCTGTACGCGCGGAGTCGCTGCATTATGGCAGCACGAGCGGGTGGAAAGTACGCCATACAAAGCGTCTTCCCGGATCTCCATGACCACGCTGGGCTGAGGACATCTACGGCCCTAGGACGGCGGATCGGCTTCCTGGGGCGCTCGACAATTCACCCCGACCAAGTCAGCATCGTCCACGAGGTTCTTACCCCGGACCAAGACGAGATCGCACGTGCCATTAGAATCCTTGACGAGCTGGAAGCGGCACACCGCCAGGGTAAAGCGGTCGCGGTAACCCCTGACGGGGCATTCGTCGACGAAGCCGTAGCGCGCTGGGCGCGCGCTACCTTATCGCTGGCTAACGTCGAACGCCGCTGCCATCCTACAGACCCATAAGTCCGGCTCCCTGAACAGCCCGCCGCCGGAAAGACACCGTCGCATTAAACTGTCGCATCAATCAGCCAGTGCACTGGCCAGGAGGTCCTCACGGGTGTCCAAGCCGAGCAGATATCCGCTTCGTAGCAACCAACAGATGCTCGACGCACATCTCGATCTCGCCAGCTACTCGGTCCGCTGGCCCACACACACTGACTACGGCCACAGGCTCGCTGTTCCCGTCAAACACTGGTGCTGCTACCGACCCCGCTCCGATTAGTCGCTCACTGAAGGACTTTGCCCAGCCTCGTGCCCGAATATCAGCTAGCTCCCGTCTTAGCTCCCGAACATCGGTAACCGTTCCAGCCGTCACCTTATCCAGCTTCGTATTCAGGTACCTATCTACCTCACTGGCGGGCAGGAATGCCAGCAGGGCTTTCGACGAGGCACCAGCATGCAGAGGATGGGCCGTACCCAGCTCTACGGACATCAGAACCTCGCGATTCGGTATCACTTGGTCTACGTACACGCGCTGATCGCCGCTGCGGATTGAAAGGGTGGCAGTCTCGTTCGTAGCTCGCGACAAGGCCGACAGCTCGCCCGACGCAGCAAACCGCACGTCGAGTCGACTGGCAAAGCGCCACCCCAGACCTAGGATCGTCGGACTCAGAGAGTAGCGTCGCGTCACCGGATCCAGCTCGACCAGAGCCTTATTGCGGAAGGAGAGAAGTATCCTATGTACAGCCGACTTGGACACACCCAGCTCGTTCGCTATCTCCGTCACTCCAAGCTGTGAAGAAGTGGAGCGGGCAAACAACAGGAGAACGTCAGCGGCTCTCTCGACCGTTGCAGCAGAGTTGCCGCCCGGTTTCGCCTGCCTACCTGCTGTGGTCTTCTCTCCCATGTACTACCGCTCCCTAGCTCCTCCTGGGTAGAGTCATGCACCAGCCGCCGGCCCGGCCCAGCCTGGCCCGGCCTGGCCTGGCGAGTTCATCCTAGGACTTTCCCTGCAAGTGCCAGACAGCTCCCCTCCACCGTAAGATCCGGAGGTGCTCCAGCCGGTTCGACCAGCCTCTGACGTGGTCATGCCAGATGACCCGACCGTCATCTGCCCGAATGCCAGTAACCTTGGATACGACAGTCGCGGACGTCCTCCCACCCGCCATCGATCCGCAGTGCGCCGGTTGCCGAGCTCCGATACAAGATGGGATATAGCCTTCGCCGCAGTGCTGACTGGCGATCCAGATCAGCGGACGTTATATTGGTCGTATTGCGCTGCGAATTGATCCTGCTCGGCTTCCGATAGCGTGATCCCAGCGGCTCGACGCTCTGCAATGCCCCTGAAGTAGGCCTCTCGCGCCACGCCTGGTGTGAAGAGGATCAGGAAACGGACCGGGTCATTACTGCTGTTGCGAAAACCATGAACCGACTCTCTTGGTACGTAAACAAGGTCGCCATTCCCGGCCGCGACCCAGTCATGGCCATTTAGTATGTCCAGCGAGCCATCGAGAATGTAGAACGTCTCACTGAATCCCCGGTGGTAGTGGGGACTTGCACCCCCACTTGCTGCAGCAAGCACATACTCGAACAACCCGAAATCTCGCTCTGTTTGCTCTCCCAGCGCAATGAAGCGAACCGAAGAGGTTGCCGTCTGGAGGAGCGGCTGTTCGCTGGAGTGGCTGAACACTGCATGCCCAACGAGCGACCGATCACTCTCCATCCAGGCTCAATATAGCCAATAGTCGTGAGTGATCCAGCCACAGGACCGCGGCCCTAAGAGCGCTGATGAGCGCCGAAGACGGCACCCCTGGTAGAGTCTGTGACCATGTCCAAGCGCACGTCGAAACGGAAGGTCCGCACCAAGAAGAAGGCCAATCACGGCAAGCGGCCGAACTGCGGGCGCGGCTGACCAGATTGCAGGAGCGAGCTCCCGGCCTCAGCCGTGGGCTGGCATTGCAGGAGCGAGGGCCACTAACGGTGCCAGTCAGCTCCCAGGCGCTTCAGGACCTCGATAAGTACCGTAGGGCGATCCGAGATTATCCCATCCACGCCGAGCTGAACGAGATGCTCCATCTGAGCAGGATCGTTTATTGTCCAGACATGTACTGCCAGCCCCTGGCGGTGGATGGCGGAGACGAACTCTTCATCGAGGACCACCGTGCCACGGAACATGACCGGCACCTGGACAGCCACGTGCCATAGAGCGCTGCCAGGAAGTGGCTGGCCACTGCGCACAGCACGGAAGATCTCGGTGGTCGTTCCAGTGCCAGCGGACGTCCCGATCTCCGGCGCTATCTTGTGAAACGCATCCGTAGCATCATCGTGGAAAGAGGCGACTATCACATCGTCTGCCCGCCCGGCATCGCGGAGCAGGTTCGCCAGGGTCTCCTCGTAGGGAGGGACGTCGGGAGCTGTCTCCTTTATGTCGAGGTTCAAGACGACCCCTGGGAAAGCTTCCAGAACCTCTGCCAGGGTGGCGATCCGGAAATCCGGGTCATCCGGCGCCCGGCCCCGGAAAGGATAGGCGCCTTCCTCCAGACCGGGCGTTACGTCGGCACCTGGTACGAACCAGTATGCATTGTCGAGCTGGCGCAGCTCGGCCAGGGTTAGCTCCGAGATGCGGCCCTTGCCGTTCGTCGTGCGGTCCACGCGCTCGTCGTGGCAAACGACCAGATGGCCGTCGATGCTGGCATGCACATCCAGCTCCAGCGCCGTCGCTCCTCTCTCGACAGCGCGGCGCATCGTCCACAGCGTGCTCGATGGTCCCTCCCAGGCTCCTCCCTGGTGGGCAAAGGAGATCACGCGGCGACCCAGCCACGGATTCGGCGCCGGCGTGCCGACCTGGCCGGGCGCTTCGACAGGATCGAGGGGATCAGGCGCAGACGTGCCGACCTGGCCGGGCGCTTCGACAGGATCGAGGGGATCAGGCGCAGGGGTTGCTGCGGTCATGGTCTCACCGTTCCGGCCGGGGGTGCCTCCGCCGAACCGCTCCGGCCGGGCGCCCGAGGCTTCGCCTCAGGGAACCCACCGCCCGCTCCGAGCAGGATGCCGCGCTCCTGGGCCAGCTGAGCGAGTGACCGCTCCGGTCTCGCGCCAAGATGCCCTATCACCTCGCCGGCCGCCAGCGCGCCCAGGGTCGCGCACTCGTAGTGGCCCATACCGTAGGCCAGGCCGGCCAGCACCCCTGCGGCATAGAGATCACCAGCTCCCGTGGTGTCGACCACGCTCCCTATCACTGTGGCAGGAACATCCAGGATGCCATCGTCGCAGACGAGCATCGACCCGAGCGCACCGCGGGTGAGCGCGGCCAACCCCACCCAATCTGACACGATCTCCGCCGCCTCCTCGATGGACGGAGCTGACGTCAGATCCACTATCTCGCTCTCGTTCGCGAACAGCACATCCACCGAGCCCTGGACGAGAGCGGCCAGCTCGTCGCGGTGCCTGGACACGCAGAAGGAGTCCGAAAGGGACATCGCGACCACACCACCGCTCTCATGAGCGTTGGCCATGGCCAGCCGGATCGCATCCTTCGTACCAGGCAGGTCCCACAGGTAAGCCTCCACGTACAGAAGCTGATAGCCGGCCAGCACCGTCAGCGCGTCGTCATCGATCTCGAGCCTGGCCGCTATTCCCAGATGGGTCGCCATCGTGCGCTCCGCGTCCGGCGTCACGAGGACGGTGCAGTGCCCACTTCCCCCGTCCAGCCCGCCCTGCCCGCAGGGGATGAACGTAACCCCCGCAGCAGCCAGGTCCTTGGCGAAGATCTCGCCCTTGGCATCGTCTGCCACCCGGCCGGCGAAGCCTGCATACACACCCAGGGACGCAACACCGGCCATCG
>DAHXND010000185.1 GCA_027366675.1 Acidimicrobiales bacterium | reverse complement strand
CGGGAGCTACATGAGATCCCGCAGAACCATGATCGGACGAGACGCTCCCATGCGTGACTCCTGCACCTGTGCCACTGGTGCCTGCCGTGCCGCTGGCTCCTGCCGTGCCACTAGCGCCTGCCGTGCCGCTGGCACCTGCTGTGCCACTGGCGCCTGCCGGGCGGTGGCTGCCTTGGGACGTCGAGCCGCTGGTAGCTCCGGTCGAGGCGCCGCTCCCAGCGGATCCGCTCTCGCCGTGGCCTGCCGCCTTAGCTGCAACGGACGCAGGTGGCCCTGCTTGGCTGGGAGCATTCCCGTGCGCTCCGGACTGGTTGCTCGCTGATGCTGACGATCCAGAGCTGCTGGAACGATGCGAGCCCGGCGAGGATGACCCCTTCGATGGCTGGGTGGCACTCTTCAGGCGTCCTGGCGGGGTCACGCCTGCGCAGTAAGCGCTTACGCTCTCCCCCCTGGCCTTGGCGGCAGCCGCCAGATTGGCAAATGCTACAGAGCTACCTGACCCGCTGGATCCGGAGACCGAGCTGCCTGACCCGCTGGATCCGGAGACCGAGCTGCCTGACGTGGAACCACCAGAGCTCGCGCCCGGCGAGCCAGAGCCCGTAGAGCTACCAGAGCTCGTGCCCGACACGGTGGTGTGCGCTGCCTGAGCCGCGTAGGCCGTGCATAGGCCATAGAGATCTGAGCCAGTACCACCCGGCCCGACCGGGGTTACCTTCCCTGCGCCCGGAGCATCTGCGCCGGTAGCGGAGCCGGCCCGCCCACCTGTATCCGTGCCAGGGCCCTTGGAGCTACCCGCGTTGTGAGGATTAGGGACGCTTATGCCTACATGGCTCAGCGCTGTCGAGACTGACGACTGGGCAGGCGCCGGCAGTGATCCCGTAGCTGCCGCAGCCGCCCCTGCCGTCAGGGCCATAGCAGGTATGGCTATGGCCAGCGCCTTCAGGGTGAGCAGTTTTCCAAGCATCGGCTTCCTCCTTCGTAAAGCCCTCCCGGGCGTGCCAATGCCTCCCCTCCCCCTGATAGCCGCCCCCATGGCAGCTACCGTGCTCTCCCGGGCGGGCATCTCGGCAACCCTGGCAGGGGCCTTCGCCGCCTTTATGACGGCTGCCAGCCGCTCGTAGCCTGGCGGGGCATCGTCCGGATGGACCAGCCCCGACAAGAGCCGGTCGGCAGTCTCGTCGTCGAGGGGGAAACGTGGCATCTCACCTCGAAGATCGTCCGGGCCGCCCATCGCGTTACATCTCCGCCATCAAAACCGGGCACAGACCGGGTGAAGCAGGCTCAAGCATCGAAGGCCTGCCGCACATCCTCCGGCGTAAGCGTCGCGCGAAGGCGCTTCAGGGCACGATGCTGAGCCACGCGAACCGCCCCGGGGCGCTTACCGACTACCTGCGCTGTCTCCGCCATGCTAAGTCCACCAACGATACGCAGCATCAGGATCTCTGCCTGTTCGCGAGGCAAACCAGATGTTATATGCGCCACTGCACTCTCCACGGACATCGGCCCCACACCAGCGTCAGCTGGTTCGACACTGCCAGCCAGTGCCTCCAGGCTATCGCTCGGGACAGGAGCCGTCCTGCGTCTGGCGGATCGGCGGCGATAATCTGCCAGGCGTCTCCTCGCTATCGTGAACAGCCATGCGCGCAGAGCTCCCTCGTCGCCCTGGAACGTGGGGAGGTGCTGAGCCACGGCAAGCCACACCTCGCCAGTCAGGTCCTCTGCAGCAGGAGGCTCTTGCCATGTCAGGTAGCGAATCAGGGGAGGGTGGTAGGCGTGATATATGATCGCGACAGCCCAGTCCTCCCCGGCCTGAGCAGCTCTTAGAACCTCGTCGAAATCATCTATGGCGGTCGTGACCCCGATGTTATCCTGGGAGTCGTGCCCGGAGGCCTGGACCACGATGAGCCGGCTGCATGGCAACCGGGTAAAGCTCCGCTCCCGCCATCTGGCAGGCAAGTAGTCCTGGAGCTGGGCGACCAGAGAGCCGTCGTCGTAGAGGTGGGTGGTGGCATACGGGAGTACATGGTCGGTGGACGAGCAGTCTTGGAAGGATATGAGCTGAACGATAGCTGTGATGGCGCGCGCGGTATGCCACTTCTGCCCTGGCCGAACCGGGTAGAGGATGGCAGGTACACCTACGAAGGGCGCGATCTGCAGCTCGCGCTCACCGAACCTGAGCACGGGAACGCCATCCACGGGCTCACGCGGTGGCGCCCGTGGCAGGTGGTGGATGCCAGGCAGCGCACCGCCACTGTGGCTACGCGCATCTTCCCCGAGCCAGGCTGGCCAAACATGCTCGACGTGGCGATCACCTACACGCTCTCGCCTGACGGGCTCGAGGTAGCGACACGCGCCACGAACATAGGAAGCGGCCGCTTACCTTACGGAGTCGGTCAGCACCCATACCTAAGCGTCGGGACGGGCATCGTAGACGATGCCATCCTGCAGCTTCCCGCATCCACCCGCCTCCCAGCCGACCCGAGGAAGCTCGTGCCCACCGGGAGCGAAGAACCAGTGGAGGCCACGCCCTATGACTTCCGCGAGCCCCGCCCCGTAGAGGCTCTTGTGCTGGATGACGCCTTCACTGACCTGGATACCGGCAGGGATGGGATAGCCCGTGCGACGGTAGCAGGGAACGATGGAGCTACGGTGGAGATCTGGATGTCCTCCGCGTACCGCTACCTGCAGTGCTATACCGGTGACACGCTATCTCCCGCCAGGCGACGCACGTCCATAGCGATAGAGCCGATGACCTGTCCACCGAACGCCCTGCGCTCCGGCGAAGGCCTGATCCACCTGGAACCAGGAAAGAGCACGGCTAGCTGGTGGGGGGTCAGGCTCACCTGATCAGGAGCCCGATCAGGATCCCTTGCCCCTTCGACTCGCAACGCGTGAGCGTACCGCTTAGGTTAGGCAGTCGTGGCCAGGACGAAGACAGATAGGACGAAGACAGATAGAGCAGGTACCGAGCAGCCCACGATGGTGCTGCTCGTACGCCACGGAGCGACGCCCACCACGGGCCAGCTTCTCCCCGGACGCGCCCGGGGCCTTCACCTCTCGGAGCTGGGGGCGGCCCAGGCGCAATCCACGGCAGAGCGCATCGCCTCCCTGTGGGAAGCCGGGAAGAGGCAGGCGACAGGTGCCAGGGCGCCGAAGGGAGCACCCCGCACGGGACCGGATGGAGCACCCCGCACGGCACCGGAGGGAGCACCGGCCAGGGCGCCGAAGGGAGCACCCCGGGATGGGCCGAGGGAGGCGGTAATATATGCTTCGCCCCTGGAGCGCGCGCAGGAAACCGCCCGCCCCATAGCGAAGATCCTCGGCATCCCCCTCCGCACGCTTCGCACCCTCACCGAATGCGACTTCGGGGAGTGGACCGGGCGAGATCTCGCTGATCTCCGCAAGCTGCCCGAGTGGGACCAGGTCCAGCGCTGCCCGTCGCGGTTCCGCTTCCCGAGCGGGGAGTCGTTCGCTTCCATGCAGCTACGCATGAGTGACGCGATCGAGTCTCTCGTCGAGGAGCATCGCGGAAGCCTCGTAGTAGCAGTATCTCATGCAGATACCATAAAGGCAGCCTTGGCCTCGGCACTCGGCATGCCCCTCGACCTGTTCCAACGTATCGTGATATCTCCTTGCTCTGTCAGTGCGATACTCTACGGTAGCGGTCCGCCTGCAGTGCTCACAGTGAACTCCACCACGACTCTCGATGGGCTCGGGCTGTCATGACCGGGCGCTCTTTCAATCTCACCGAACCCGAGCTCGTGCTGGTAGGCGCCATAGGACCCGCCGGCGAGCGGCTCTTCGTGCTCCAGGGCCACCAAGGCGGGGTAGTGGCCACGCTGAAGATCGAGAAGCAGCAGGCTGCTGCCCTCAGCGCCTACCTCGGCAGGTTGCTCCAACAGGTAGGCAAGCCCGAGCACCTCGCTCCCCATCCAGCCCTCGCGTCCGCTGCCGAGCCGGAGTGGCCGGTAGGCACGCTCGCCATCAGCTACGACGAGGAGGAGGACCGCATCGTTCTTATCGCCGGAGAGCTCCTGCCCGAGGAGATAAGGCTTTCCGAGCTTGGCGGGCAGGAGCTCGAAGCCGAGGGCCTCGAGCCGGAGGAGCTGGAAGAGGCTCTCCGGGCAGAGTCGGAGTCACTGGTCGTGGACCCGGACGCGCCGCTGGCCGCGCCCGGACCGGACCACGGTCCGAGCGTGGCACGTATCGTCTGCACGCGTGAGCAGGCTGGCGCCCTGGCCGTGAACGCCATGGCTGCCGTGCGCTCGGGCAGGCCGCCATGCCCGCTCTGCGGGAACCCGATCGACCCCTCGGGCCACCAGTGCCCGCGCTCGAACGGCCACCGGCCACCGGCCCGGTGAGGAGCACTCCCCGTGGCCCGGCAAGGGACCCGCTGACCAGCGGAGAGGTGACCATAGAGGGACGGATGCCTTGGAGCTCGAACGGCACGTTCCTCGTAACGTGTGCTACCCGTGATACGAGCATCCATGCCATCTACAAGCCTGGGGCCGGGGAAAGAAGGCTCAGGGACTTCCCCCCGCAGCTATTCCGGCGCGAGGTCGCTGCCTACCAGCTTTCCGTATGGCTCGGGTGGGACCTCGTACCCGAGACAGTCGAGAGGGAGGACGCGCCGCTCGGCCCGGGATCGTTGCAGCGTTTCGTCGACGCAGACTTCGCGGAGCATTACTTCACGCTCGTGGAGGATGAGCGCTGGCACGACCAGCTCAGGCGCATCGCAGTGCTCGACCTGCTCGCGAACAACGCCGACAGGAAGAGTGGCCACTGCCTGCTCGTGCGGGGAGGCAGCGGGGCGGGGCCGGGGAGCGGGGCGGAGCCGGGGAGCGGGGCGGAGCCGGGGACCGGGGCGCGGGGCAGCGGGGCGGAGCCGGGGAGCGGGGCGCGGGGCAGCGGGGAGCCCGGCCACATCTGGGCAATAGACAACGGCCTTTGCTTCCATGTGCAGCCGAAGTTGCGCACCGTTATATGGGACTTCGCCGGTGAGCCGGTACCGGAAGAGCTGCTGGCGGGCGTAGAGCGCCTTGCCGGCGAGCTGGCTGGCGAGCTCGCCGGGACGGCGAGAGCGCCGGGAATGCTCGCTACGAAGCTGTCAGCGCTCTTGTCGCGCCGCGAGCTGGAGGCGATAGCAAGGCGGGCCGCGGAGCTGCTATCGCACCCGTTGCTTCCAGAGCCTTCGGGGGAATGGCATGACTTCCCCTGGCCACCTGTATGAGGATCGGCTTCACAGGCGGCTTACCCGGAGAACCTGCCGGGCAGCTCAGGCCCGGCGCGCGAACCTGCCGGGCGGCTCAGGCCCGGCTCTTCAACGCTTCTATCAGCTTCGGTAGGACCTTGTGCACGTCACCCACGATGCCGAGGTCCGCGATCGAGAAGATGGGCGCCTGCTCGTCCTTGTTTATCGCGATGATATTCTTCGAGCTCTTCATCCCGACCATGTGCTGCGTGGCACCGGATATGCCGCACGCTATGTAGACGTTCGGCTTCACGGTCTTGCCGGTCTGGCCGACCTGGTAGGCATATGGCACCCAACCCGCGTCGACGATCGCCCGTGACGCGCCGGGCGCGCCGTTCAGCAGCTTCGCGAGCTCCTCTATGAGCGCGTAGCTCTCCTTGTCCCCGAGGCCGCGACCGCCAGAGACCACTACCTCCGCCTCGTCCAGCTTCGGACCGCTGCGCTCTTCCGCGTGACGCGCAGCTATCCTGGCCGAGCCCACGGCTGCGAGATCCGGCACAGGGGCCGCGCCCACCTGGGCAGGTGAGCCGCCAGAAGCCTCTGCTGCGAAGGACTTAGCTCGCACCACGAATAGGCCTGGACCATCAGCCGTGAAGCGCGCCTTCGCCACCTGGGTTCCGCCGAAGATGCCGTGCTCGGACTGGAGGGACCCGCCCGAATCCTCCAAGCCGACCACGTTCGTTATCACCGGACGGTCGAGCCGCGCAGAAAGCCGTCCCGCTATGTCGCGCCCGTCGTAGGTAGCACCTATGAGTATCACATCAGGAGACTGTCCGGATGCTATGAGCGAAGCTATGGCTGCCGCTACTGCCGGTCCGGGAAGCTGCTCACCTATGTCGCCTACATCGTAATAGGTAGCCGCACCATACTCACCTGCCGCCGCTGCCATGGAAGAGGCATCGGCACCCCAGCCGACGGCCGATACCGACCCTCCCCCTGCTGCGGCCAGGCTACGGGCCTTGGTAAGCAGCTCCAGGGCCACCGGGAGGGGTGCTCCGCCCGATGGCTCGGTTACGACCCAGATGTTGGAAGCGCTCATGGTTCTCCTCGGTCCTCAGATCAGCTTCAGGTCTTCCAGGAATGCGATCACCTTCTCGTGCGCATCGCCCTCGTCTGTCACGAGCTGCCCAGCCTGGCGCGCCTCGGCCTGCTGGACGTCGACTACCTCCTCGCGTGCTCCCGCTCCCCCGACCGACGCGGCATCGAGGCCGAGATCCGCGATGCTGAGAGTCTCGAGAGGCTTCGACTTCGCCGCCATTATCCCCTTGAAGGAGGGAAAGCGCGGCTCCACCACGCCTGCCGTGACGGTCACGACGGCAGGAAGCGGGCAGGCCACCTCGTCATAGCCTGCCTCGGTCTGGCGGTCCACCTTCAGTGAGGCGCCATCCACGGTGACCTTCTTCGCGAAGGTGACCGATGGAACGCCGAGCAGCTCCGCCAGCTGCACGGGCATGGTTCCCGTGTACCCATCGGTCGATTCCGTGGCTGCGAGGACCAGGTCGAAGGGACCTCTCCTGATGGCAGCGGCGAGAACCTTCGCAGTCCCGAGGGCGTCGCTACCTGCCAGGGCAGGGTCGCTCACGAGCACCGCCTTGGCAGCGCCCATGGCGAGAGCGTTGCGCAGCCCGTTCGTCTCACCGTTCGGCGCCATCGATACCAGTGTGACCTCACCCCCCCCGGCGGCATCGATTAGCTGGAGACCCATCTCCACGCCGTAGAGGTCGGACTCGTCCATGATGAGCTTTCCATCACGCACGAGATTCCTGGTAGATGGATCGAGCGCCGCTGGGGCGGCTGGATCCGGTATCTGCTTCACGCACACGACTACGTCCATGAAGCCCGATTGTTGCCCAGGGAGAGCGCTGCCGGCAAATGCCGGGAGCGGAGCCGGCCGCGGAGCGCAGAGCCGGCCGCGGAGCGCTGCTAGCCGCCGGCCACGGCTGGCACTATCGAGATGACCTGCCCAGGCTGCACAACAGTATCGAGCCCTTCGAGGAAGCGAACGTCCTCGTCTGCCAGGAACACGTTAACGAAACGGCGCAGCGCGCCGCTCTCGTCGAAGATCCTCTCGCCCATGCCAGGGTGTGCAGCGTCAAGCGCCTTCAACACCTCCCCCACAGTCGACCCGCTTACGGACACCTCCCCGGCACCGCCGGTCAGCGTCCTGAGCTGGCTCGGGATGCGCACGGCGGTCTCTGCCGCGCCGCTGCCCGCCGCGCCGCTGCCCACCGCGCCAGTATCAGAGCTCATGGCTTCAACCTTACCAGCCCTGCCTTCATGCCTCGCTACCGGCCCCAGCCGACGTATCAAGGCCCCAGTCCGCAGATGCCTCAGCGAAAGCGTCCAAGCTCGGCGGTATCGTTGCCGTCGGGCCAGTCGATCCCTCGAGCGCCTCGACCGTCTTCAGCCCGTGGCCTGTCACGAACGCCACCACGCACTCGTCGCTGCGAACTATCCCCTCGCGCGCCAGCTTCGCCAGCACGCCTATCGTCACCCCGCCCGCAGTCTCAGCGAAGATCCCTTCGGTGCGAGCAAGCAACCGGATGCCATCGATCACCTCCTCGTCCGAAACCGACGCGAAGGCCCCGCCCGTAGACCTGACCGTCTCGAGCGCGTACCAGCCGTCGGCTGGGTTCCCGATGGCGAGCGACTTAGCTATCGTGTGAGGCTTCACGGGCTTCACATAATCGCTGCCCGAGGCGAACGCCCCTGCGACCGGGGAGCAACCATCCGCCTGCGCTCCCGATACCCGCACCTGCCTGCCTGGATCATCGACCAGGCCGACTTTGACCAGCTCCTCGAAACCCTTGTGAACTTTCGTCAGCTGGCTCCCTGAAGCAACAGGCACCACCACATGATCGGGCAGCCTCCATCCGAGCTGCTCCGCCACCTCGAAAGCGAGGGTCTTCGATCCCTCGGCATAGTAGGGACGCACGTTCACGTTCACGAATGCCCACGACAGATGATCGCTCGCCAGCTCCGCACACAACCGGTTCACGTCGTCGTAGTTCCCGTCAATCGCTACGAGATACCCACCGTAGACGGCCGTTGTGACGACCTTGGCCCTCTCCAGATCCTTGGGAATGAAGACCACGGATGCCATTCCTGCCCGCGCCGCGTGTGCAGCCACCGAGTTCGCCAGGTTCCCCGTAGACGCGCACGCGGCGACCTTGAAACCGAGCTGGCGCGCCTTGGTGAGTGATACTGACACGACACGATCCTTGAACGATCCAGTAGGGTTCGCCGTGTCGTTCTTTATCCATAGCTCGGAGAGACCCAGCTCAGCCCCCAGGCGATCGGCACGGACGAGCGGCGTGCATCCCGTACCGAGATCTACCGGTGCCGGGTCAGACACTGGCAGCAGGTCCGCATAGCGCCAGATGGTGCGCGGCCCGGCCTCGATCGATGCCCGGCTCACCTTCGCCGCTATGGCCTCGTAATCGTAGGCCACCTCCAGCGGGCCGAAGCAGAAGTCGCATACCTGGAGGGCCTGCGCGGGGTATCCCCTTCCGCATTCCCTGCACCGAAGCCCCGTCACCAGATCCACGAAGCACCTCCTCATCATCGCTCGGGCGTTGGCACCTGGCGGACCTCGCTGGTTGCCGCGGCTTCTTCGGGCCCGTCCCTCAGCCGCTCTGGATGACAACCCCTAGGATAGCAGTAGGCAGGGTCGTTCCTGCCAATCGCATGCCAGACCATGCCGGAGAACAATCGCGTGCCGGAGACCCAGCCACAGACCATGCCAGAGACAGACCATGCCAGAGACACAGCCGCAGTCCGAATAGCGCAGTCCAGATAGCCATGAGCCACGAGACAACCACGATCGCCACCTACCACCATCGCTCCTTCCCTCCGGCAGCCCTCGCCGCGGGAAAGCGTGAGCACGTCATATCCGTCTGCATACCGGCGCGCGACGAGGAGGCGACTATCGGGGTGATTGTCTCGGAGATCGAGGCGACCCTGAAGCGAGAGATGCACCTGGTAGACGAGATACTCGTAATCGACGACGGATCCACCGACGCGACCGCAGCAGTGGCAAGGGAGGCTGGCGCCGAAGTCATAGCGGTCAACGATGTATTCCAGATTCTGGATGCCGGAGCGGGAGTCAGCTCGGGCGGAAGTGGCGGCTTCGACGCTTCTAGGGTCAGCATCGCCGGCCCGGGCAAAGGTCAGGCGATGCTGGCGGCTGCAGCCGTCGCGAGCGGGGATCTCATCGTATTCTGTGATGGCGACGTGACCAGCTTCTCGCCGCACTATGTGACCGGGCTGCTTGGACCGCTGCTCGAGCAGCCGGGTATCTATCTCGTGAAAGGATTCTATGAGCGGCCCCCGTCCCCTGGTGAACCCAGGGCATGGTCCGGGCAAGGGGGCGGCAGGGTCACGGAGCTTCTGGCCAGACCGCTGATCCGGGAGCTCTTCCCGGAGCTCGCTGGTGTGGCCCAGCCGCTCGCGGGGGAGACCGCCACCCGCCGCAGCGTGCTGGAGGATGTGGGGATCGCCTCGGGGTACGGGGTGGAGATGGGGCTGCTGCTCGATGTCGCTTGTAGATATGGCGTCGGGTCCATAGCCCAGGTGGACCTGGAGATGCGCACGCACAGGAACCGGCCGCTCGCGGAGCTGGTTCCCCAGGCGCAGGAGGTACTGGCTGTGGTGCTCGACCGTGCCGGCATCACCGGGGCAACCAGCCGCGAGGAGGCCACAAGCCCGGCACGAACCTACCCGCCTCTCACGAGCTTCGCCGGTTACCGCAGACGCGCCGGAGCCAGGGCTCCCGCATAGATCGGCGGCCCCATGCCGGCTAGGAGCAAGCCCTACTCAGAGCCAGCTTGTACCAGGCACTAGCTAGCCCCGGGGGCCAGCTAGTGCCTGGTACCCCGCTGGTAGCTGGAGTCCAGCCTCGACAGCTCGTCTCTTAGCACCTGCTCCACGCAGCGCAACGGCTCCCGCAGGCTCCGATCCATCCCATATATCTCTGCAAGGGAGATTACTCGTGCAGCAGGCATACCGGGGCTACGCTCCCAGTTGCATAGGGCATCTTCCCCCACCTGCCCGGCTACTATGACAGCCGGCACGCCCTTCGCTCCGGCCATGTTGATCACTGTTCCTACTACCTTGCCGGCGAAAGAGGTGGCATCCAGGCGCCCCTCGCCGGTCACTACCAGGTCTGAGCGCGCCACCCTGGAATCGAGGGAGATCTCGCCGGCTACGAGCCTGGCTCCGGGCACCAGCTCGGCTCCGATAGCAGCCAGACCGCCTGCCAGGCCACCAGCCGCCCCACTGCCGGGGATGGCTGCCACGTCTACGCCGAAAGAGACCTGGTAGCGGGCCACCAGGCGCTCGAGTCGATCGGTGAGGAAGCCCACCTGGCCCGGCAGGGCTCCTTTCTGCGGGGCGAAGATCCTGGCGGCGTCCAGAAAGCGGACGCTGACGTCACAAGCCACGACGAGGCGCGCTCCGGTCCCGCCGGTGGCGAGGAGGCGCGCTCCGGTCCCGCCGGTGGCGGCCAGCCCATGATCCGCCTGGCCAGGTCGCGCGAGCCGATGCTCCGCGAAACCATGCTCCGCGAGACCAGGTCGCGCGAGCCCATGCTCCGCGAGGGCCGCCAGAGCCCCGGCCCCGCCGTCGGTCGTGGCGCTGCCCCCGACGCCGAGCACGATGGTGGTAGCGCCTGCTGAGAGCGCAGCGGCTACCAGCTCGCCGATCCCCCGGGTCGTCGCCCCTACGGCGTCGTTCTCTGCGGCGCCACCCAACCGTTCGAGGCCGATCACCTCGGCAGCCTCCAGGAATGCGGTGGTCTCCTCCCCGGTGGTCTCTCCCCCGGTGATCTCCCCACGGGTGGCCGGCCCCGACCGCAACAGCCATGACGCTTCCACGGGTCGCCCAAGCGCTCCTGTCACCTCCGAACGCTGCCAGCTATCGCCGGGCAGGAGCAGAGCGTCCAGGAATCCCTCCCCACCATCGGACATGGGAGCTTCGTCGGCCTCGATGCCCGCTTCCCTGGCGGTACTGGCCCCGGCGCGGGCTAGCTCCCTGGCAGTGGCACTACCTCTGAACTTGTCGAAGGCGAGCAGCACGCGCGCCTCGCCATGATGCTCATTCGGTCTCGACCGGCCTGGCACCTCCACAGCATCGCGCACCCACCTGGCTCCCTGGAGGTGAGAACCGGGCTCCCTGGACCTGGGTGTTGGCCACTCCCCGCCGAGGGCGCGGCCTCCTGCCCGCCGAGGGCGCGGCCTCCTGCCCGCTCTTTCTTGGTAGGGTCGCTCTCATGGGCCTGACGCGTCCGGCGGGAACGCGTGCCGATCTTGGTCGCCTGGTCGTAGTCAGCAATCGCGGCCCCCGCTCGTACCGCTTCGGAGCGGGCGGGCAGCTCCGTGCCGTCTCGGGAAGCGGTGGCCTGGTCTCCTCCCTCAGGCCCCTGCTCGCCGGCACCGGCGCCACCTGGATCGCTGCAGCCATGTCCGACGCGGATCGCCAAGCCGCCCGGGAGGGGCTCACCGAGGGTGACGGCATCACCGTACACCTGGTGGACTGCGACGACGCCACGTACAAGATGGCTTACGACGTAGTGGCGAACCAGACGCTCTGGTACCTCTACCACGGCCTGTTCGACCGCGCTACCCGGCCTACTTTCGATAAGCACTTCGCCGAGGCGTGGGAGGGATACCGGTCCTTCAATGCCGCCTTCGCTCAGGTCATATCCGATCAGGTCGCAGAGGGAAGCATCGTGTTCGTTCAAGACTACCATCTCGCACTGCTCGGGTCATCGCTCGCCGCCATGCGCCCGGATCTCACTACCCTGCACTTCAGCCATACCCCTTTCTGCAACCCCGACGGCATGCGCGTCCTTCCCGACGCAGCGGCTCGCGAGCTAATGGAGGGAATGGGCGGCTTCCACACGCTCGGCTTCCACAGCGAGAGATGGGCAGACGCCTACCGCGCGTGCGCCGAGGCTGCGGGCACCTTCCCCTGCGGAGCCGGCTCCGACACCCCGGGCTCACCCGGTTCGCCGCCAGCCCACTCGCTGGGCGACACGTTCGTCGCTCCGCTCACCATCGACGCCGAGTACCTGGAGGAAACCGCTTCCAGCCCCGAGTGCCTGGCAGAGCGGGAGAGCATCATGGAGATGGTGGGCGACGTGTCCATACTGCTCGGGGTCGCGCGCATAGAACCAGCGAAGAACCTGGTCAGGGCGGTCCGCGCTTACGGCTATCTGCTGGAGGCCCACCCCGAAGTGCGCGAGCGCGTCGTGTTCCTCCTCCTCGCAGACCCATCACGCGAGAGCCTGGCAGCGTACCTCGCGTACCGGAACGAGCTCGAGACCACGGTGGCCATGGTGAACGACCGGTGGGCTACGCCGGGCTGGACGCCGATCATACTGGAGATCGAGAACAACTATATACGCTCCCTGGCCGCCCTTTCCTGTTACGATGTTCTGTTCGTGAACTCGCTTCGCGACGGCTTGAACCTCGTCGCGAAAGAGGGTGCAGCGATTAATGACCGCGACGGGATACTGGTCTGCTCGCGCGAAGCCGGGGTCTTCGACGAGCTGGCCGGTCCCGCCCTGGAGGCCCACCCCTACGATATAGTCGCCAGTGCTGAGCGGCTCCACGAGGCCATAGCCATGGACCGAGGCGAGCGGGCTACGAGGTCGAAGGAGCTGGCCAGCCGATCGAAGTCGCGGACCACTGCAGACTGGCTGGATGACGTCCTCGCTCAGGTGCGCTGAACAGCTCATCTCTCGAGTGCCCTGGCCAGTGAGGCGAGCCATCGCCCCATAGCCTCCACCCCGTCGAGCACGAGATCGCTGCGAATCAGTAGCTCCTCTGGGGCTTCCGGGCTTGCTACAGCTATGCGAAAAGCCGTAGTCCCAGTCGCTGCCAGAGAATCGAGCGCGTCGAAGGCAGGCAGGTCTCCCAGGTCATCGCCTCCGTAGACCACGACGTCGAGTCCCCGCGCGAGCTCCATCACAGCACGGCCCTTGTCTATCCCCAGCGACGGGCAGCACTCCAGGGAGCGCCGCCCTGGACAGAGCTCGAAGCTTCCCGTGAGCGAGAGCCCGCCGAGGGCCCGGGCAATGGACGTCTCGGCCCACGCCCGGGCGGCCTCGGGGAACGGGGACCTACGCCAGTGGACCGTGACCGACAGCCCCTTGTCTTCTATCCAGATTCCTCCCGGCGCGCCATCACTGCTCCTCGCCTCTTCGAGCGTGCCGGCTAGCAGCGATACATCCTCACGTATGGCCTGCTCGTCGGCGCCCGGCGGGACGTGAACCTCTACCGCTCCGACGGCATCGCCATCGACGCTGCAGCGCTCCAGGCCGTAGTGGCCTACGACCCGGACACCCCGAGCGCTGGGACGCGCCGCACGCGCCTGACCGGGTGACCGGTCGCGCCTAGAAGAGTCCTTGCTTCCTGCGAAATGCTGCACTACGAACTCGGCGGGTCTGCCTGTGATGATCGCTACGCTCGACAGTTGTCTAGCGATGCGCGATAGATTCTCCGTGACCCCGGGCAGGAAGCGGGCCTCGGGCGGGTCCTCCACCACCGGAGCCAGCGTGCCGTCGAAGTCGAGGAAGAGCCCAGATCCCTCTCTTGTGGCGCACAGTGCGGCTATGGCAGGGTCGGGTGCCGGCCCGTCGCTTCTCAGCGGCCCTGCTCGCCCGGGTAACGTGCCCGCCAGGAAGTGGCCGGGCGTTGGGGTGACGGTTGGGGTGACGGTTGGGGTGACGGTGAGCGTGAGCGTGACGCTGAGCGTGAGCGGCTGGCTCCCCGATCACGTTGACTCGTTGCAGGACTATAGTGTTCTGCGAGCCGGTCTCGGTAGCGGCGGCGCAGGCGCTCCACGGTGAGCGGGTCGTACTGCCATGCTGCTCTATAGGAGATGATCCGCCGTAGCACCTTGTAGTAGGAGGAGGGGTTGCAGCGGAGCTGGGCACGGATGATCGCTGCCTTCGATTCTCCGCTCTTCCACCAAGAGCGCTCCACGTCGAGCACCAGGCGCTCTCTCGCCGTGAGCTGCCCTCCGAGCAGCTCCCCGGGCCGCATGCCAGATACCTCCCCGGGCCGCCTGCCAGATGGCTTCGCGAGCAGCTCCCCGGGCCGCCTGCCAGACGGCTTCCCGAGTGGCTCCCCGGGCCGCCTGCCAGATGGCTTCGCGAGCAGCTCCCCGGGCCGCGTGCCAGACGGCTTGTCCCTTCGCATCTCCACCCTCCCAGGCTGCCAACTCCGGCGACGGAAGGCAAGCATTTCGAACTCTGCCCATGAAGGAATATGTGGCGGCGTCTTTTTGTTACACGATGGCAGAAAACTTGATAATTCTAGGCTTAGGTTAGTTGACTCTGGAAAGCTGATGTGTTATTATGATGGGTGTTGGAGTGAGTTGAGGACCGATCAGATGGTCGGTCACAGGAGAAGGAGGTAGTGCGTTATGTTGATGCGTTTTGACCCATTTCGTGAGGCTGAGCAGTTGCTGGATGGCACTTGGGGCGGGGTGAGAACCCGCGCGGCTGTGTTGCCGCTGGATGCTTACCGCAGGGGCAATGAGTTCTTGGTGCACCTGGACTTGCCCGGCGTGGATCCATCCTCTGTATCGCTCACGGTCGAGAAGAATGTCCTGAGCATCACGGCAGAGAGGCATTCGGCAGCAGGAGAGGGCGACGAGGTGCTGATTAGCGAGCGGCCGACCGGTACCTTCACACGCCAGCTCTACCTCGGTGAAGGTCTTGCCACGGATCAGGTATCCGCTGGCTACGAGGACGGGGTCCTCACCATCCGGGTGCCGGTAGCCGAGGAAGCGAGGCCACGCCAGGTGAGCATTAGCGTAGCCAAGGGAGCGAAGCCGCAGCCCATCGATACTGCCGCCGAGCCAGTAGGTGCATCGGCCTGACACCTGGAGGGCAAGCCGTAAAAGGGGCACCCCCTTCCCTGGGGCATTAGTCGGGTCCTGCACAGCCGTGCCCGAAGGCCCTCTTCGGGGATCGTAGCCAGTAGCGAGCAAGCCGCACTGGTGGCCAGATCGTGGTCGCCAGTGCGGCTGGTCGCGCATCCAGGCGTGGTAGCCCGGGCGCTGGCGCCGCGCTCTGCTCGTAGTGAACCAGTGCGGCTGGTCGCGCACCCAGACTGTGCTCGCCCGTTGGGCTGGTCGCGCACCCAGACGCTGGCGTGCCGTATCCTGGTTGGACTGGCCGGTGTGGCGCAGCTGGTAGCGCAGGCGACTTGTAATCGCCAGGTCGTCGGTTCGAGTCCGACCACCGGCTCGACGACGAACATGGCAGGCTGGGTATCCTGCGGCCGAGAGAAGCCTCAGACAGCTGGCTCGTGTTCAGCCCCAGAGCGTGCAGATCGGCGCTGCAAGGATTCCGCCGGCTACTCGAAAGGCCCGTGGGCCCATGTGGAGCACGATACCGGCGGCGAACGTGTCTCCGAGAGCGCCCCTCAGCCAAAGCAGGTGGCGGGCGTCCGATGTGGCTGGTGCAGCCGCTGCCTTAACCTCGGTGCCCATGACGCAACCTCGGTGCCCATGACGCGGCCGTCGGAGAGCTCCACCACGATGTCGACTTCGTGGCGGCCAGATTGTCCAAAGGATGGGGTCCACGTAACCTCCCGTATCCCGCTCTCTTGCTGGAGGTTGTATACTAAGCTCCAATAAGGAGGTTCTATGTCGGAGGTTCTATGTCGGAGGTTCTGAAGCGCAGGTGGCAGAGTGATCTCGATGGGCTCGGGCTCCCCCGGAAGGACCGCACGCCCTGCGACTACGAAGTCTATGTGCCCGATCCGCTCGCCGGACGCCAGATCGTCCTCGCCGGCGACGTCGCTGCTGACGTCGCCGATGCTGAGGCTGCCATCGTCCGCCTCAACGCTGATGCACGGGCGCTCGTGGACACCGAGGTGCTGGCCCGCATTCTCTTGCGAGCGGAAGCGGTTGCCTCGTCGCGCATCGAGGGGCTCGAGGTCGGAGCACGACGGCTCCTCCATGCCGAGGTCATCCGTGGGCTCAGGGAATCCCCCTCAGACATCACCGCGACTGAGGTACTCGGCAACATTGATGCCATGGTTCACGGCGTCGAAGCCGTTGGGCCAGGCGAGCCCATCACCGTTGACGTGTTGCTGGAGGTTCATCGGCGGCTGTTGTCCGGTACCAGACTTGCGGAGTATGGAGGGCGGTTTCGCAAGGAACAGAACTGGATCGGGGGGAGTAATTACAACCCGTGCTCTGCCGCGTTCGTCCCTCCGCCTTACGAGTATGTCGAGAGGTTGGTAACGGATCTCTGCGTTTTCTCCAGTACCGATCATCTTCCCGCCGTAGCGCAGGCGGCGATCGCCCACGCGCAGTTCGAAACGATCCACCCATTCGTGGACGGTAACGGGCGAACGGGGCGAGCGCTCATCCACCTCATCCTTCGTCGGAGGGGCCTGGCCGTTCGCGTCCTTCCTCCGGTCTCGCTCGTCCTCGCAACCTGGGCACAGAGCTACATCGACGGCCTCATGCAGTTTCGGTACGTCGGATCACCCACGTCCACGAAAGCTGTCAAGGGGATCAACACCTGGGTTGCACGATTCGCCGGAGCGTGCACTCGCTCCGTCGCCGATGCCGCCACGTTCGAGGCGCGAGCCGTTGCCCTTGAAGAGCAGTGGCGCGAGCGACTCGGCGCGATTCGTGCCAACTCGGGGACGGACCGGCTTCTACGGAAGCTCCCTGGTGCACCAGTCATCACGGTGGATAGCGCTGCTACGTTGATCGGTCGAACATTCAAACCGGCGGCCGAGGCCATCGAGCACCTCGTTGCCGCGGGGATCCTTCGGCAGGTCACGGTCGGTCGGCGCAATCGAGCGTTCGAGGCACCAGAGGTGATAGCTGCCTTTACGGCCCTCGAGCGACAGCTCCCCAGTCCGGGAGGCGATACCCGCACCTCTGCTCCGGCCCGGAGCGTTCCTCGGGGTCAATAACCGTGTTCGGTTCCCCGGCTCGACTCGGTGCTCCACCTGCCTGCTGCCCAGGGGGCGCCTTCCACCGGCGGCAGGACCGGATGGTCTTCGGTTCGCGGGTAGTTGCTGCGCCAGCGTTCCCACAGCAGTCCCGCGTGGGTAGTCCTGAGCGCCGGTGGCGGGGCAAAGTGGACGCCGAGCGCCACCTCGTTCACCGGGGGTTTCGCGAACGAGGGACCCGATGGGCTCATACCATAAAGACCTTCATCACCTCGTCACCATAGTCGTGTATGACCTTGACGGCGATCTTGCCGGTCTCGGGCCTTGGGAACGGTCGCGACTCTGCCCGGTACCGGCTCGCCCAAGCCTCCTCGTCGGTTCGAGTCCGACCACCGGCTCTCACAGTCTCCGACCTCTTCGGGCCCGGGCGAGGTCTCGCCAGTCGGCCATAGCCGCCAATGCTGGCGGTCGGAACGGCCATAGAAGCGCTGGCAGCTACAGCGTAGACAGGCGGATAGCCGAATGGTAAAGTGCCGACTCGACACAGTGCGCTCGACCGCTCGGCGGGGATGTTGGGGCTCGGCGAGGATGGCGGAACGGCACTGCGTCGATAACCGGGACACGCTCGCGGATTCAGCGAGCCATGAGTAAGAGAGGAGCTCAGCTATGAATGCTGAATGTCCACACTATTCTAGTCCGAGATACCGGGGCGTTACACGCTTGATAGCCAGCCTAGCGATTGGTGCTGCTATCTCACTCGGAGCGATATCTCTTCCGATACTCGCGACGAGTGCTCCAGCCTTCGCGGCCACCTGCCAAACCGCTGCTGGAACGGGCCTCACCGCTGCCGTAGTGGCAACCAGCGGTCAGACCATAAAAGGCGTGACCGTCAACGCCGCGCAGTGCGATCTGGGCATCTTCGTAGGACCAAATACCACCGGCGTTACAATCGAAAACGACACGGTCGAGAATGCGAACGACCATGGCATTTTCGTCCAGGATGCCAGCAACATCACGATAGACAACAATAACGTCACCAACAACGGCCTGAAGCTGAACCCGAAGATAAACGAAGCGAAAGCCATCGAGCTCGTGGGGACCACTGACTCCACTGTCACCGCGAATATCGTGACGAACAACGACGGCGGCGGCATAGGTATCGCGGACGACGGACCCCAGGTTGACCCTGGTGCCCCGCAACCCAGCGCTACGAAGCCAATCGCATCTACCAACGATGCGGTGAGTGGCAACACCATATCGAAGGCATACGGTGGGTGTGGCATAGTCCTAGCCTCGTACGATCCAGGAGCAGGGATCAGCAAGCTAACCGTAGAGGGAAATAACGTGGTGGGGATGCCGGGAGTCTTCGGCCCCGAGGGCCCTATTATCGGGAGCATCGTCGTCGCAGCAGACGAGCCCGCCACGAGTGTCTCTGATATCACCGTTACCAACAACACCGTCACCAGCGGCTTCATACCACTCGTGGTGCATTCGAATGCGCCGAAGGACACGGTGACCGGTGTCTCCATAACGAACAATCACATCACGAATAATGACTGGGCAGCCACGGATGGTCCACCTGTCCCCGCTGCTATCATCGTGGCAGCCACTCAGATACCGGCTCCGGTCACCCCCACCATCACCGGAACCACCATTAGTGGCAATACGATAAGCCAGGACTTCTATGGCGTCTGGATCGCCGGTGCCACCGGCACAGGCATATCCGGGAACTCCATCTCGGTGACGAGCGGCGGAAGCGCTGTCTTCGACGTCCCAGAGCCGGGCAGCGGTTACTGGCTCGCGGGATCCAACGGCTCCATCTACACCTTCGGGGACGCCAAGTACTACGGCTCCCTCGGCGGGGTGCAGGAGGGAAGCTCCGCGTTCCCCTCCCCGATAGTCGGCATTGCAGCCACACCTGACCAGGGCGGTTACTGGCTCGTGGGATCCAACGGCTCCATCTACACCTTCGGGGACGCCAAGTACTACGGCTCCCTCGGCGGGGTGCAGGAGGGAAGCTCCGTGTTCCCCTCCCCGATAGTCGGCAACACGGCGATAGGAGCTACCGGAGCGGCCTGATCCGCAGGTCCGCAGGCCGGCAGGCCGCCTGAGGTCATCAGGTCCGCAGGCCGGCAGGCCGCCTGAGGTCATCAGGTCCGCAGGCCGGCAGGCCGCCTGAGTCTCATAGGGGACGCGTCCGCGGACGCGTCCCCTATGATGACCGGCACTCGGAGAGTGATCCCCGCTCGCCACCGCGTCGCGCTCGCCTGATCCCCGCTCACTGCCACCCACAGTGGTCACAGCGCTACGTGGCTGGCGGATACCCTAAGTAACAGGTATACTCTGGCAAGCAGCGGGTAACGGGCCCGCTAAACGGATGGTCGCCTGCGCCAGGGGATTCCTGCCAGCGCTGGAGAATGCCTCCCGTGGGAGGCACGCCGGCAATGGCAGGTGTCGGGAAAAGATTCCGAGAACAGGTTCCCGGTTCGGCCACAGGTGGCTTTCTACAGACGGAGGTGAATAACCACCATCATGAGCGAATTCTCTCTGGAGCTCGACGACGACCATGCGCAAGTCCAGAAGTGGCTTCACGACTTCGCCGAAGGTGTCATGCGCCCGGCTGCCCACGAATGGGACGAGCGCGAGGAGACTCCCTGGCCGATCATCGAGGAAGCTGCGAAGGTGGGCATCTACTCCTTCGACTTCATAGCCAATGCATTCGTGGACCCAGCAGGCCTCCTCATGCCCATAATCAACGAGGAGCTGTGCTGGGGGGATGCCGGCATCGCACTCTCCATTCTCGGCAGCACCCTCGCTGTTGCGGGGATCTTCGCGAACGGGACTCCAGAGCAGCTCATGGAGTGGGCTCCCCAGTGCTACGGATCGCCTGAGAAGATCCAGCTCGGAGCGTTCTGCGTCTCCGAGCCCGACGCAGGATCGGACGTATCGAACCTCCGCACCCGAGCCGTGTACGACGAGGCGACCGACACCTGGACACTGAACGGGACGAAGACCTGGATCACGAACGGTGGCATAGCGAACCTCCACGTAGTAGTGGCATCGGTGGATCCTGAGCTTCGCGCTCGTGGCCAGGCGAGCTTCGTCGTGCCCGGAGGGACGCCGGGCATCCGCCAGGGCCAGAAGTTCCAGAAGATGGGAATTCGGGCCTCGCACACAGCAGAAGTGATCCTGGAAGACTGCAAGGTGCCAGGATCGTGCCTGCTCGGAGGCAAGCAGAAGCTGGACGAGCGCCTGGCAAGGGCACGCGAGGGAACCAGATCGTCCAGCCAGGCAGCGATGGCTACCTTCGAGGCGACCCGCCCGTCGGTGGGAGCCCAGGCGGTGGGAATAGCGCGAGCAGCGTACGAGTACGCTCTGCAGTACGCGAAGGAGCGGCAGGCCTTCGGCCGGGCGATAGTGGAGAACCAGGGCATCGCCTTCAAGCTCGCTGACATGAAGACTGCCATCGACGCGGCGCGCCTCCTCGTGTGGAGAGCTGCCTGGATGGGAGCCACGAAGAAGCCGTTCGTGGCCGGAGAGGGCTCCATGTCCAAGCTGTTCGCCGGGGAGACCGCCGTCTGGGTGACAGAGCAGGCCATCCAGATCATGGGCGGATACGGCTACGTCCGCGAGAACCCCGTAGAACGCTGGCACCGTGACTCCAAGATCTACACCATCTTCGAGGGGACTTCGGAGATACAGCGCCTCGTGATAGCGAGAGCCATCTCCGGTCACCGCATCCCCTGAGCCGCCAGCCCCTGAGCCGCCAGCCCAACGTGCCCCGGCGCCATCCTACGTAGCTCCCTGGCGCAACCACCGTTCCGCGTCCCGCAGGGGATCGGCTAACGGGTGCGGTCAGCAATCGTCGACGCTCGCGTAGCGAGCGAGGCGCTCGTCGTAGCTCAGCAGCTGCCCGCCCAGCTGACCAGCGGTAGCCAGGACGATCGCGTCAGGCAAGCGCAGACGGTCATGGCGAGCGCGGAGTTCGGCGGCACGCTCGGCCGTCCTCGCGTCAAGAGGTGACACGCGGATACCCATCGCAGCGACCGCCTCACGAGCATCACGGATGCGGCCCACACGTGCGAAGGCCACCATCGCCGCGCTGTAGGCGCTCGCCGGAGCGACGAGGTCGGTCGACGCCTCGTCAGCGGCTTCGACGTCGTCGACAGCGCGCTGATGATGATCGTCTGCATCGTCGAGCAGCCCGATGAGGACGCTGGCGTCAAGGATCAGCGTTCCCACTCGTCCCGCAGCTGGTCAAGTTCGCCTGGTCGATAGATCCCGGTTGCGATGCCGGCGTGGCGACGTACCCGGGAGCCCCGAGCTGCTATGAGGATCTCGCCGGTGCCAACCGGTCGCACCGTTACCTCGTCGCCCGGTTGAAGTCCTGCGGCCCGCAGGGCGTCCACGGGGAGCGTCACCTGGTTCTTGGAAGACACCCTCGTCATAGCCTTTACTATAGCACGACAGAAGTAAAGGTAGCCCTCACCCGCCGATCCGCCAGCGGCGCACGCTGTTTGCCCCCGCTGCCGGCCTGCCACGCCCAGCCGGCCACACCCGGCTAAGCGCGCCTGATCCTCGTGCCTGCCTGGCTGTCCTCCACTATCCAACCCAACTCCTCGAGCTCTCCGCGCAGCCGATCAGCCAGGGCATAGTCACGCGCGGCCCGGGCGGTGTCCCTACGAGCCACGAGATCTGCCGCCTGCTCGCTCACGGCGGCACCCGCGGGCGCCCGGGGCTCGAGCCCTAGTGTGCGAGCGAGTGCCACGGCGCTCGCAGCCAGGCGCATCCCCTGCTCCCCCTCGCTCCTGTCGAGGCTCGCGTTGGCGCGCCTCACGCAGTCGAACACGCAGGCGAGGGCGCTCCCGGTGTCCAGGTCCTCGGACATCGCCCGGTTGAACTCGGCGACGGCACCGGCATCGAGAACCGAGCCGGCCCGCTCCCCACTCCCGGCCCGCTCCCCACTCCCGGCCCGCCGCGAGCTACCGACGCCGTGCTCGGTGCCCCCAGACCCCCGCTCCCCGGCGCGAGCGCCGCCCTGGCTGCCAGACGACCCAGCCAGACCAGCCAGACCAGCCAGACCCGTAGGGCCTGCCACTTCCAGGGCCTCGGGCACCCTGCGGACCAGGCCATCCAGGCGGGCAAGTGCGGCAGACGCGTCAGCGAGGCTCGCCTGCGTAACCTCCAGCGGCGATCGGTAGTGCGAGCGGAGCACAAGCGTGCGGTACGCTCTCGAATCCTCGTGCTCCAATAGCTCGTCTAGCGATGTATAGTTCCCGAGGGACTTCGCCATCTTCTGCCCGCCCACCTCGACGAAGCCGTGATGAAACCAATGGAGCGCGAAGCGCCTGCCCAGCGCTACCGCCTGGGCACGCTCGTTCTCATGGTGGGGAAAGAGCAGATCGAGCCCACCGGCATGAAGATCGAACCCCTCACCCAGCAGCCCGAGCGACATGACCACGCACTCGGTGTGCCAACCGGGACGACCCTTCCCCCAGGGAGACTCCCATGACGGCTCGCTCTCCGGCACCACCTTCCACAGGGCGAAGTCGTGCGGGCTGCGCTTGCCGGAGTCCGTCTCCACGCGCGCTCCAGCACGCAGCGAGCTCATTTCCTGACCCTTCAACAGGCCATAGTCGGCCACGCAGGACGTGTCGAAGTAAACCCCGCCGCGCTCGCCCGGGACGAGGTACGTAACACCCGCCGACTCGAGGTCGCCTATGGCCTGGATCATCTCGGCTACGTACTCGGTGGCATGCGGGACGTCGTGGGGACGCAGGACGCCAAGGCGATCCACCGCTTCCCACCAGGCAGCCTCGTAGCGCTCCGCCACCTCGCCGGCGGGGATCCCGTCCCAGATAGCCCGCTGGACGATCTTGTCGTCTATATCGGTGACATTCGACACGTGATGCATCCTCGTGCCCTGGGACTCCACGTAGCGGCGTAGCACGTCATAGACGAGGGCCGAGCGACCGTGGCCGAGATGGGGCACGTCGTAGACAGTGGGCCCGCACACGTACAGGGAGCACTCGCGGCGCCCGGGCGCCAGCACTTCCACCACCTCGCCCAGCGCAGTGTCGTAAAGGCGCAACATTTCGCTACCGTATCCTATATATGGAACGACCATCCAGAACCGATCCCGGGGTGCCGAGCGGCCCCACCACGTCGAGGATCCCGGAGTCGAGGATCCCGGACAAGCCCAGCCTCGACGGCCTGGAACAGCGCTGGGGAGACCGCTGGGAGGCTGATGGGACCTACCGCTTCGACGGCGAAGTCCCCCGCGGCGAGATCTACTCCATAGACACCCCGCCACCGACAGTCTCCGGAACCCTCCACATCGGCCACGTCTTCTCCTACACCCACACCGACACCCTGGCCCGTTTCTGGCGGATGCGGGGCAAGGAGGTCTTCTACCCGATGGGTTGGGACGACAACGGTGTTCCAACGGAACGTCGTGTCCAGAACTACTATAACGTTCGCTGCGACCCTGCCCTTCCCTACGACCCGGGCTACGAGCCGAGGGCAGGCTCCACCGCCGCCTCCACCGCTGCCTCGCAGAGCAATACGAAGAGCAGCCCCGCCGAGAGCATCAGCCGTGCCAACTTCATCGAGCTGTGCGACAGGCTCACAGCAGAGGACGAGCGCGCCTTCGAGGAGCTATGGCGCTTCCTCGGTCTCTCGGTGGACTGGACCAGGACATACACCACGATAGGCGAGAGCGCGCGACGCATCTCCCAACGCTCGTTCCTCGATCTCGTGCGCCGAGGCATCGCCTATCAGAGCGAGGCTCCCACCCTCTGGGACGTGGATTTCGCTACCGCTGTATCCCAGGCCGAGCTAGAGGAGAGGGACATCCCTGGCGCCTACCACCGGCTCGCATTCAGGAGCACCGGCCGGGGCATAGTCGAGATAGAGACCACGCGACCGGAGCTCCTCCCTGCATGTGTCGCGCTCGTCGCGCACCCAGACGACGAGCGATACAAGCCACTCTACGGGAGCCAGGTGCTGACACCCCTGTTCTCGGCGCCGGTGCCTGTCCTCCCCCACCCGCTCGCCGATCCCGGGAAGGGAAGTGGCATCGCCATGGTCTGCACCTTCGGCGATATAACGGATGTTCAGTGGTGGAAAGACCTTAGGTTGCCGCTACGCGCGGTCCTGGGGCGCGACGGGCGGCTGCAGCGGGTCCACTGGGGGACCGGAGCGTTCCCGTCGGATGACCCTCCTGCGGCACAGCGCGCGTACGACGCTATCTCGGGAACGCGCATCTCTTCTGCCAGGTCGAAGATCGTGGAGCTGCTCCGGGCAGATGGTGCGCTAACGGCCGAGCCCAGGCCCATCACCCACTCCGTGCGCTTCTTCGAGAAGGGCGAGCATCCTCTCGAGATAGTGACGAGCCGCCAGTGGTTCATACGCATTCTGGACATGAAGGAAGACCTGCTGCGGCGCGGCAAGGAGCTGGCCTGGTACCCGCCCCACATGGAGGTTCGCTACCAGGCGTGGGTGGAGGGCCTCACGTCAGACTGGAACGTGAGCCGCCAGCGCTTCTTCGGCGTCCCGGTACCGCTCTGGTACCCTGTGGGGCCGGACTCCAGCGTCGACTACGCCAGGCCGATCCTTCCTGATCCATCCAGGCTGCCAGTCGATCCGAGAGCCGAGGCGCCGGATGGATTCACCGAGTCCGACCGGGATACACCGGGCGGCTTCACGGCCGATCCCGACGTTCTCGATACCTGGGCTACGTCCTCGCTCACCCCCGAGATCGCGGGACGCTTCGACAGCGATCCAGATCTCTTCGAGCGCGTCTTTCCCATGGACCTGCGCCCCCAGGGACAGGACATCATACGCACCTGGCTCTTCTCGACTGTGGTGCGCTCCCATCTGGCTCACGACTGCCTGCCTTGGCGAAACGCCGCTATATCCGGCTTCGTGCTCGACCCCGACCGGAAAAAGATGTCGAAGTCGAAGGGGAACGTCGTCACCCCTCTGCCGCTTCTCCAGGCGCACGGGGCGGACGCGCTACGCTACTGGGCCGCCATGGGGCGACCCGGCGTCGACACTGCCGTCGATGAAGGCCAGTTCCGCGTGGGGCGCAGGCTGGCTACGAAGATACTGAACGCCGGCCGCTTCGCCTTGGGGCGCATAGAGGCAGGCGGGCTCTCCGGGCGGACCTCGACCGGGGCGTTGGCAAGCCTCGTCTCTGCGCCGGTCGATCGCGCCTACCTGACGAAGCTGGACGAAGCTCGTGCGGCTGCGACCGCTGCCTTCGAGAGCTATGACTATACACGCGCGCTCGAGCATGCCGAAGGGGCCTTCTGGTCGTTCTGCGATGACTACCTCGAGCTCGTGAAGACCCGCGCGTACGGAGGGGAGGGGGTAGTGCCAGAAGGCGCTGCATCGGCACGGGCGGGACTCGCCATATCGCTCTCGGTGCTGTTGCGGCTGCTTGCGCCTTTCCTGTGCTACGCGACCGAGGAGGTCTGGTCGTGGTGGCAGGATGGCTCCGTTCACCGTGCTCCCTGGCCAGAGGCAGGTGAGCTGGCATCAGTTCTCGGCGAGGAACGCACCTTCGATCTCGCCTGCGAGGTCCTCACCGCGGCGAGGCGGGCGAAGACCGCTGCGAAGCTCTCCATGCGCGCGCCACTCTCGCGAGTAGAGGTGACGGGCAGCGCTCACAACGTCGCACTGCTCGCCGGTGCAGAGGCGGATGTCTGCGCCACCGTGAGCTGTGACCATCTCCATCTCACCTCGGGTCAGGTAACCGGCCAGATCCCAGGGTCGGAGCTCGCCATCACGATCGTCCTCGGCTCCTGATGGCCACGCACGAACCACCTGATGGCCACGAACCACCTGATGGCGCAGTCGCCCCTCAGGCTGACTGGGAGCTCCTCGAATGGGCCGTAGGGACAGCGCGCTCAGGGGGTGACCGCACGCTCTCATGGTTCCAGAGCACAGACCTGGAGGTCGAGACGAAAGCCGACGGCACTCCCGTCACGCGCGCGGACCGCGAATCAGAGCTCACGATCCGTTCCGCGATAGCGCGTCTTTTCCCCGGCGACGCCATCCTGGGAGAAGAGGATGGCTACGAAGAGGGAAGCACCAGGCGCAGATGGGTGATAGATCCCCTTGACGGCACGAAGGCGTTCATTCGTGGAATACCCCTCTATGCGACGCTTCTTGCCTGCCTCGACGAGCACGGGGTTGCGATCGGTGTGATCTACCTGCCTGCCCTGGGCGAGACGCTGCTGGCTGGTAGGGGGCTCGGCTGCTGGCACGAGAGGGGAGGCACCAGGACCGCTGCACATGTATCTGCTACGGATAGGTTGGCCGGGTCTTGGGTGACCACGAGTGGCTACGAGCACTGGCCCCTGCCCATGCTCGAGTCGTTGCGGGGGGCCGGCGCGAACATGAGGACTTGGGGTGACGGCTACGGGTTCCTACTGGTCGCTACAGGCCAGATGGACGCCATGGTGGAGCCCGAGGTGAGCCCCTGGGACGTGGCGCCGATGCCCGTGATAATGGCCGAAGCTGGGGGCGTCTTCACCGACTTCTCCGGACGGCCCGGCATAGACGGAGGCACTGCCATAGCGGGTAACCCGATAATGGCGTCGTGCTTCGTCGACATGGCATCTCCATCGGAGCCAGGGCATTGCGGGCTCGTGGCTGGTTGATCTCAGCCATCGCCCGCCGCGGGGCCAAAACCGCGAAACGGGTTGGGGACCACCTGAACGGCAGGTGGCTTCCCCGAAACCGGAGAACGTCGGTACCCGATGCCAGAAAGTGCTACCGTTCGCTCACGCGAGCCAAGAAGTCACGGGCGTGTGAACAGCGATGCCCTGAAAGGATCCAAGGCCAAGAAGGTCTTCATCACCGGAAACGATGTAATCGGCAGCCCCCTCGACCGCCGCCTCGAGCACGCGGTTATCGCTCTCGTCGCCTACGACAGCGAATGCGCGGCTCGGGAGCACCACAACGCTGCTCGCTTCAACGAGGTCGGCCAGCTTTCCTCCCCCCTCGATGACCCTCGCCAGCTTCGGGTAGCTGAGCACGCGGCGCAACTCGGCAAGAAGGGGCGGGCTGGTCACGAGTGTGACCTGGCCATGCAGCGCAGCGTCGAGAACCGCGGCGGGCGCTCCCCGCCACCCGAGCCCGGACACGATCACATTCGTGTCAAGGACGGCCCGCAGGCTCACGCAACCGTCCGCGCCGCCGCAATCGCCTCATCGACAACAGACACATCAAGGCCCGCGTCCGCGACGCTCTTGCGCACCTGCGCCAAGCGCTCTCGCAGTTCTTCGCGAGCTACCCGCCGTCGAGCCTCGGTCAAGCGCTCATACTCGGCCGGACTCACGATAACCGCCAGCGCCTGTCCCCGGCGCGTCAGCACAACCGCCTCATCCTCGGCGGCTACCTCTTCGGCAAGCTGCCCCAACCGTGCCCGTGCTTTGTCAACGCCAATCGTTCGCTCCATGTCGTACCCCCTACAGGTCTACCGTACCGTCAACCTTACGCCAAACGTGACGCTTTGTCAAGACTGTCTCCGGACGGCCCGGCATAGACGGAGGCACTGCTATAGCGGGTAACCCGATAATGGCGTCGTGCTTCGTCGACATGGCATCTCCATAGGATGTATCGTCCCATATGCACGGTTGGAGCGCTCCGGCGTCACGCCTGGTAGCGGTAGCTGAGCTCCCCGGGAATGAGCCCCAGCGCGATGCGCCATCTCGATTCGCTCATTGACCACCCGGCCTGCTCGAGTGCCTCCCTCGCACCGCGATCTCGCCTGGCAACGCTTACCAGGATCGAGTCCCTGCCGGCACCCATGGCAGCCAGATACTCCAGGGCAGCCACTAGCAGGGCTGCTGCTATGCGGGCCGGATCCGCCGAGCTCTGCTCCCATACAACGAGCCGGATAGCGGGAACGCTGTAGCCTGAGCCTCCGCCGCCTGACCCTGGGCCGCCTGACCCTGGGCTCCGTGGCTCCGGGCCGCCTGACCCTGGGCGGATCACGGCCACCCCCTCCAGGTTCCCCCCCATATCTTCTGCCACGAGCACCACAGCCCCACGCGCGTCCGCGGGCGCGTCCGCGGACGCGTCCCCATTCTGAGCTCGGCCTGCCTGGCCGGCTATCAGATCCCTGAACTCGGCCGGGAGCGCCCTGTACGAAGAGAGCCGGGCGCTTCCAGCGAGCCACCCGGCCAGGACGGGGAGGTCACCCGCCCCGGCAGGCCGCACTCGGAGCTCACCATCGCTCCTTCCAAGGCGCATAGGGGCGGTATAGATCGAACGGTCGTCCAGCATCCTGGCCACGAGCGATGCGCCCGCCACAGCAAGTAGCCCTGGCACGAGAAGGGAATCCACCCTGCCGGTGAGCTCGATCAAGAGCACCACAGCGGTTAGCGGTGCCTGCATGGCTGCAGACAGCATCGCAGCGGCACCTATCACCGCGCACATCCCGACGGCCGCACCGGGCCAGACGTGCTCCCAGCCTGCGCCCGCGAGGCCACCAACGAGGGCCCCGTAGCAAAGGGTCGGCGTGAGCAGTCCTCCCAGGGCTCCCGAGCGCAGGCACGCACCGGTGAACAAGGGGCGCAGTATCCAGAGCACCGCCAGCGCTCCCACGCCCACCGAGCCCGTGAAGGTGAGCTGGGCGAGGGGGAGCCCGTTGCCGAGGAGCGACGGGTAGACGAGCGCTGTGGCCCCGAGCGCTACGAACACCACGATCATCGAGGGGAAGAGCGCCACACCGGAGGGCCGCCTGAGCTTCGCCCAGGCGATCATTCGCACGTAAGCGACTCCCAGGACGCCGGCCAGGATCCCGGCGCAGGCAGCGAACACTGCCTCGCTCGCACTGACCTTCACAGCCGCCACCCGGTAAACAGGATGGTCGGGAAGGCCGATCCACCCTACGGCCGTTGCTATGGCAGAAGCGGCCAGCGCCGGCAGCACCAGCGGAAGCGAGAGCGTTCCGAGCAGTACCTCGAGAGCGAACAGCGCCCCGCCGAGAGGCACGTTGTAGACGGCGGCAAGCCCAGCGCCTGCCCCGCAAGCTACCAGCAGCCTGCGCTCGGATGGCGATAGGTGGGTCAGGTCCGCGAGCTTCGCGGCGAGCGCTCCGGCTGCGTCTTTCGGCGCGCCCTCCCGGCCGAGGGCCGCTCCCAGACCGACTATCACCATCTCGGTCGTGGCCGTTATGACCGTCTTCACGTAGGGCAGCTCGCCGGTCCTCTGCCAGACCGCCTCCAGCAGCCCCACCCCGCCCGGACGCAGGCGGCGGAGCAGGTACCAGACACCACTCCCTATGACCGCGGCCGCTGCCATTGCCATGATGGTCCGGCCCCGCGGCGCAGCGCGGACCCCGGCAAGGAAGGAGCCGTGCGAGTACCCATAAGCCAGGTGCTGGACCGCCCGTAGGAGGTCCATGAGCACGATCGCGCCGAGGCCCGCTCCTATGCCCGCCAGTACGAGCGCTGCCCAGAAGCGCCGGGAGAAGCCAAGACCCCTCCAGCCAACCGGCACGTTCGGCTGCATCGGTGAACCGGAGCCCCTGCCGGAACCGGCGCCCCTGCTCTGGCTCCCGCCGGACCCGCTGCCAGAACCGGCGCCCCTGCTCTGGCTCCCGCCGGAGCCCCTGCCGGAACCGGAGCCCCTGCTCTGGCTCCCGCCGGACCCGCTGCCGGAACCGGAGCCCCTGCTCTGGCTCCCGCCGGAGCCGCTGCCGGAACCGGACCCGCTGCCGGAACCAGAGCCGCTGCCGGAGCCGGACCCGCCAGCGCCAGCTAGGCGGCCGCTAGCGGCTGGCACCAGGAGCGGCCGTCACTCGAAGACCCCGGCGTCCTCCCAACGCCTCATCGCCTCGTGGCTCACCACCCGCAACCGCTCGAAGTCCACGAGCAGCTTACGGAGCTGGCGGAGGAGCGCCTTCGACGCAGGCGTGGCGCCGCTTGCCTCCTCGAAAGCCGCCTTCGTCATGTACGGCTCGAGCTGGCGGGAATAGCGCACTGGGAGGAACTGGCGCCGGTCTATCACGGCCTGCGCCCCGAGCTCCGCCAGGCGCTGGACCTCCACGACCTGCTCGTCGGAGAGCTTCGGCATCCCCTCCTCCAGCCAGCGGCGCGCATAGGCGATGTGGCGCGCCTCCTCGGACGTGTGCGTCACTCCTATCTGGACAAGGATCGGATGCAACGGCCTCCCGTCGTCACCGGCAGGGTTCGCACGGGCCGCCTGGTTCGACTCATCGCCTACGAACTCGAAAAGGAGCACGTTCACCCAGAACGCCTCCGGCTTGTCCCGGGCGATCTCCTCGGTGAACTGGGCGACCGTGGTACTCCAGTCCTGCTCGCCCACATCGCGGGTGCGAATGTCGGAGTTCAGGCGAACCCACTGGTTGAACATCGCCATGTGCTGGCACTCCTCGGCAACCTCGTGCAAGAGGAAGCGGTAGCTCGGGTCGTAGGGATCCATCTGCCAGAGCATGGCGAGGATCCCCTGGTTCAGCAGGTGCTCACCGTGGGCAACGTTCCGCATGGTCTGCGTGGTCTCCCACCTCTCCACGAAGCTGCGGTCCTCAGGGGAGAGGCTGTC
>DAHXND010000153.1 GCA_027366675.1 Acidimicrobiales bacterium | reverse complement strand
CATGGCTTGGACGGTCAGGCACGATGGTCTTCAGTGATGACGGCTTGCCCAGGATCTCCAGGATCCGATCCGCGAGCTCCTCGATGCTCGCCTCGACGCCGCTGCCTACGTTGTAAGTCTCTCCGACCCGCCCGCGTTCCAAGACGAGCTCTATCGCATGGCAGTGATCAACCACGTGAAGCCATTCCCTGCGATTCTGCGTCGACTTGTACAGAGGAAGCGGCTTGCCGTCCATAGCGTTAGCCGCGAAGAGAGGGATGACTTTCTCGGGGAACTGGTAGGGGCCGTAGTTGTTGCAGCAGTTCGTGATCGTGGCAGGCAGGCCATAGGTCTCGACGTATGCCCTGACAGCGTGGTCGGCCCCTGCCTTTGCTGCATTGTAAGGAGTGCGGGGCCGGTATGGGCTCTCCTCGGTGAACGCCTCGGTGCTGTCCAACGCGAGATCTCCGTAGACCTCACAGGTGGAGATGTGGTGCAGCCTGGTCACACCATGGCGCTGTGCCGCCTCGAGCAGGCTCTGGGTGCCGAGCACGTTGGTGCGGAAGAACCTGCCAGGGTCTATGACAGCCAGGCTGTTGTGCGACTCAGCCGCGAAGTTCACGATGGTGTCGATCTCGTGATCCTCCAGCGTGGACGTGACACGATCCAGGTCGCCGATGTCACCTTCCACGAAGTCGATCCGCCCACCTGCGATAAGCGACTCCAGGGTGACCCGGTTGCCCGCGTAGGTGAGGGCATCGTAAACCACCAGCGCGTCACCAGGGTGGCGATCCGCCCAGTAGCTGACGAAGTTCGATCCGATGAATCCGGCACCGCCGGTCACTAGCAGTCGCATAAGTGCTCACCTTAGCCCAGCTACGTTCGGATCATGAGAGGTCGCGCAGATGGCCAAAGATCATCGAGCAGCCGCTCGACCTGATCAGCCAGCTACTTTCGGATCATGGGAGGTCACGCAGATGGTGGACATCTCCTGCCTGGATCTCCCGTATGCATGCCCGCCCGGCCACCAGGAGGGCTCCTGTGTCGGTCACGTCCAGTGCTGTTCCCACGACTGCAGGCTCCAAGGCGGCAACAGGGTCCACCCGAACCTCCCTCCCTATGGTCGCGCACGACGCCCGGTACTCCCGCCGGAGGGATCCCAGGGTCATAGGGTCGCCCAACTGCAGGTAACGGCTCCTCAGATAGGCGAGCATGACATCCAGAACCTCTCCAGGCGCCGGAACGCGAACCCCCGGAGGTCGCTCCCAGCTCAGCGCAGTAGCGCTGGAGAGCAGCGCGGGGGGGAGGCCGGAGACCCATTCACCGTCACACGGCGGCCAGGCTACATTCAGCCCTATCCCGACCACGAGCGGGCGTGGTAGACCGGCAGATGACGCATCCGGGCAAGAGGGCCGCTCGGCCAGCAGGCCACCCGCCTTCCGCCCTCCCAGGCTGATCAGGTCGTTCGGCCACTTCAACCTCAGCTCTACCTGGGCCAGATCCCTGGCTGCATCACGAGCGGCAAGTGATACCGCTGCCATGACCCAGAACAGCTCGCTATCTCGCAGAGGCGGGCGGAGCAGCACGGAGGCGAGGAGGCCAGTGCCCGCCGGTGCGATCCAGCTCCGAGATAGCCTCCCCCTCCCAACGGTCTGCTCGGCCGCCACGACCACCGTCCCCTGGGGGGCACCCTGGCACGCCATGTCTGCGAGCAACCGGTTCGTGGAGTCGACGGTGGCGAGCCTCTCGATGACGAAGCCATCGATCAGCCACGAGCCACGCTCCACCGAGCCAGATTATCCCTGTATATGAGCGGTTCCACCCCCTAGCCTGGCGCGCGTTCCTGCCATGAACTAACCATATGTCGTGTTCTCGAATGTACTGATCGCCAACAGGGGAGAGATAGCGGTCCGGGTCATCCGCACCTGCAGGGAGCTCGGCATCGCCACCACCGCTGTCTACTCAGAGCTCGACCGGGATGCTGCCCATGTCCGCATGGCCGACGCCGCGTACGCCATCGGAGGCAGGTCCAGCCAGGAGAGCTACCTGAACACCGAGGCCATCTTGGACGTGATCCGGCGCTCCGGGGCGGACGCCGTCCATCCGGGCTATGGCTTCTTCTCGGAGAACGCGGAGTTCGCCCGGGCCGTCGCCGGCACGGGCGCCGCGTTCGTGGGACCACCGCCTGAGGCGATAGAAGCGATGGGCGACAAGATAAGCGCTCGCCGTGTCGCGGAACGCGTGGGGGTCGCCGGCGTGCCCGGTCGGACAGAACCGGTCACGGAACCCGGAGAGGTAGTTCGCTTCGGAGAAGAGCACGGATGGCCGGTGGCGATAAAGGCGGCCTTCGGGGGAGGCGGCCGGGGGATGAAGGTCGTGGAGTCAGCCGATCAGGCGGCCGATGCGATGGAGTCTGCATCCCGTGAGGCGCAGGCGTACTTCGGTCGTCCAGAGATCTACCTTGAGCGCTACCTGACCTGGCCCAGACACATAGAGATGCAGGTACTCTGCGACGCGCACGGGAATGCTGTGTGGCTCGGCGAGCGCGACTGCTCAAGCCAGCGTCGCCACCAGAAGCTCGTCGAGGAGACCCCGGCACCGGACTTCCCCGGCGAGATCCGCTCGCGCATGGGCGAGGCGGCCCTCGCCGTGGCCCGCGCATGTGGCTACGTGAACGCCGGGACTGTCGAGTTCCTGTACCAGGATGGCTCCTTCTACTTCCTGGAGATGAACACGCGCCTCCAAGTCGAGCATCCTGTGACCGAGCTCACCTGCGGTCTCGATCTCGTCGCGCTACAGCTCGCCGTGGCTGCTGGAGAGCCTCTCCCCTTCGGCCAGGCAGACGTTGTGCGCTCCGGCCATGCCATCGAGTGCCGTATCAATGCAGAGGACCCGACCGGTGGTCGCTTCCTCCCGAGTCCGGGCAGGATCACGCGCATGCGTATCCCTTCTGGCCCCGGTGTACGCATGGACTCTGGTTACGATGAAGGCGACGAGGTCAGCCAGTACTATGACAATCTGGTCGCGAAGCTATCCGTATGGGCCAGTGACCGGGAGAGCGCTCGCAGGCGCATGCTTCGGGCACTGGGGGAGCTCGAGATATCCGGAATCGCTACCACTACACCAGCTCATATAGCGATCCTCTCCAGCCAGGATTTCTCTGAAGCTCGCCATTCGACACGTTGGGTGGAGGAAGGCTTCGATCTGGCGCACGCGCTGGAGGAGGCGAGCACCCGATCGACCGTCACCTCAGGGCGTCTCGAGACCTCGTCACCATCACCTCCCACAGAGGTGCCTGCCCTCACGGAGGAGCGTGTTACGGCAGAGGTAAATGGTCGCCGCTACG
>DAHXND010000138.1 GCA_027366675.1 Acidimicrobiales bacterium | reverse complement strand
AGGCAATGGTCGGCTCGGCCGTTGCAGCTCTGCAGAGGGCAGGCCTGAAGCCGAAGGATGTCGACGTCATCATCCCTCACCAGGCGAACATACGGATCATCGAGGCCGCCTGCGAGCGCCTTGGCGTGTCGATGGATCGTGCCGTAATAACGATCGACCATACCGGGAACACCTCTTCGGCATCCATCCCGCTGGCGCTGAACGAGGCGGTCAGCCAAGGCCGGCTTACCGAGGGCGATCAGGTACTGCTCACGGGCTTCGGAGCTGGCATGACATGGGCCAGCGTCGTTCTCCGCTGGATGCGCTGACCCGTCCTCCGCTGGATGCGCTGACCCGTCCTCCGCTGGATGCGCTGACCCGTCCTCCGCTGGATGCGCTGACCCGTCCTCCGCAGGATGCGCTGACCCGTCCTCCGCAGGATGCGCTGGCAGGCACACCCACGCCGGCTCCACGGGATTCCGGCTCCACGGAGCGCTACCATGGCCTCATGACTCCGAACAGGCACGTGGCAGGCCTGGCAGAGCACCGCTCATCCCTCGTCCCCCTCCGGCCTCCCGGGCCGGACGCAGCAGAGGATCGCAGCGACGAGCGCCTGTCCGACGTGGATGAATGGGGGCGCTCGGAGCACATGAGGGAGCTCGTCAGGCGCTACGGAGACCCCATGTACCGTTACTGGTTCCGGGTCGAGTGGCAGGGACTCGAGAAGATACCGCTCGCCGGGGGCGCGCTCCTCGTGTCCAATCATGCAGCCGCCATCCCCTCCGACGCTCCTGTCATCATGCACGGCATAGAGAAGGAGCTGGGCCGCCCCGTCTACGGCCTTGCCGACTACTTCTTCCGGCAGGTCCCGGCAATCGGGACCTTATGGTCTCGGTTGGGCGGCGTAACCGCCCATCCGGACAACGCCCTGCGACTCCTCCGCGACCAGGGCCAGCTGGCCCTCGTGTTCCCGGAAGGAGCTAAGGGGCCATCGAAGAGCGTAAGGGAGCGCTACCGCCTGCGCAGGTTCGGTCGTGGTGGGTTCGTGGAGATAGCCATGCGTGCAGGCGTCCCGGTGGTCCCCCTGGCAGTCGTAGGTGCCGAGGAATCGATGCCGGTGCTTTTCCAGATCCCGGCACTCGCACGAGCTCTGGGAGTTCCGTACTGGCCCGTCACGATCAACCAGCTCGTGCTGGGTCCCGTTCTCGGAACCGTGATCCACTTCCCGGCGAAGTTCCGGATAAGGGTATTGGACCCTATCTACTTCGATGTCCCTCCCGGGCACGAGCGCTACTCGAAGAGCAGGGTGATGGACGAGGCGGAGACCATTCGCCAGCTCATCCAGGAAACGCTGTACGAGATGCTGCGGGACCGGCGCAGTGTCTGGTTCGGCTGAGAAAGCGCAGGGCTGGAGGCTTCTATGGGCAAGAGGGTCCTGGTAACCGGCATCGACACTTTCTGGGGCGGCCGGATGGCCCATGCACTGGAGGGGAGCTCCGAAGTCGACGTCGTCCTCGGCATGGGGATCCGCGAACCCACGATCGCGCTGGAGCGAACCGAGTTCGTACGCTCTGATCAGACCTACTCGATCCTCGCCAGGATCGTACGGGCGACCCAGGTGGATACGGTGGTTCATACATTCCTCGTCACTGACTCCACCCGGACAACAGCGAAGGCTGTGCACGAGATAAACGTAATCGGCACGATGAACCTTCTGGCCGCGTGCGGAGCTGCAGGGTCATCGGTGCGCCACATGGTCATAAAGTCATCCACCCTGGTATATGGTGCCTCGCCCTACGATCCTACATGGTTCCGAGAGGAAGACGTGCGCAAGGAGCCACCACGAACACCTGTCGAGCGGTCGCTCATCGAAGTGGAGGACCTCATCCAGGACTTCGCCGAGGACAACCCGCACACCGTAGTAACCGTCCTTAGGTTCGCCAATGTGCTGGGGCCGGACATCGTGACGCCGCTCAGCTCTAATCTCTCCCGTGCCCTGGTGCCATCGGTCGCCGGTTTCGACCCTTCAGTCCAGTTCGTGGAGGAAACCGATGTCGTGCGATGCCTGGAGTATTTCAGCGCCCATGAGATACCTGGGCTCTACAACGTGGCTGGCAAGGGAAGGATCCCCTGGAGCGAGGTTCTGGCCATCTGCGGTAGGCGCCCACTCTGGCTCCCTCCCCTGGGCACCAGAGCCAGCGCGAACATCCTCAGCCGGCTCGGCCTCATCATCTTCCCTCCCGAAATAGAGGACTTGCTTCACTACGGTCGTGGCGTAGATACGAGTCGGCTGGAAGCTTCGGGATTCCACACCCGCTACAGCACGGCGGGAGCTGTCAGGAGCTTCATCCGGGCGTTGCGCCTGCGCCAGTCCCTGGGGGGAGACGACAAGCCCCTGTATCGCTACGAGGCAGATGTCGAGACCTTCTTCCGGCACTCACCTGCCGTCGTGAGAGCAAACGAGCCCTGAGCAGCTCGATCGCCACGATCATTACCATGGCTGCCGCGCCTGCCGCAGCGATCCATAGCCCTTCCGACAGGGCGTGAGGCCAGTAGTGAAAGACGATGGTGTGCACTCCACCCGGCACCTGAACGGCCATGGTCATTCCAGCATGACGATGCAATGGAATCGGCTTGCCGTCGATGGTCGCGTGCCAGCCTGGATCGTCCGTCACCCGGACGACGAGGGTAGCCACCGCGGAGGCGCTGACCCTGACTGCGAAGGTGTTGTCATCGAGCCATGACAGGGCGGACGCATGCCCGGTTGATGCACCTTTCCCCGCTGTCCCTACGGCTGTCCCGATCCCCCCTGTCCTGACGGCTGTCCCGCGCGCCCCTGTCCCGATCCCCCCTGTCCCGGCGGCTGTCCCGCCAGGCGCGGCTCGCAGTGGAGCGGCCGGGTCCGTCCATAGCGGGCTGGCTGCTGCCCCGGGTTCCAGGGTCGCCTGCTGCGCTCCAGGTACCTTCCACAGAGACACTGTTCCGAAGTCTTTACTGGGGAAATCGTGCACAAGCCTGGTTCCAGCCGGTCCAGGACCACCTCCGGCCATGAGCAGGTACTCGACGCCGTAGCGGCGAGCCAGGCTGACCGAGTCGACCGATGGGATGAACCAGCCGGCCACCTGGTCAACCAGCGCGCTCCTTTCCGGCCCGGTCCAGCCCTCGACCAGCGCCTTGGGCAGGAGAGCGTCATAGCTGGCGAGCTCACGTATCTCGTATCCAACGTTCTCCTCCGGGGTGATCCCAAGACCTGCCATCGCAGAGCGGGAGGCTGGGTTCCCTGGATGCACTACGCCTACAAGCGCTGATCCCACGATCCGGCGCAGCGCGACCAGCTCTGGGTTCTCGGGGAACGGCCCTCCGTGAGAGAACGTGAGCAGTGGCGTCGTAGTGGCTATGGCGGTAGGAACGTACGCCAATAGGAGGATGAAGAGGGCAACGCGTGCGCTCCAGGTCAGAGCGACCCCGCGGCGATAAGTCCTACTCCTATTGCCACTATTGCCAGCTCGTCCTGGCACCCCCTCGCCCGTGGCGCGTGCGCGGCCAGGTACGACCAGGTAGATCCCGACCAGCGCGGCTGTCAGCATCACCGCCAGGGCAGTCACAGCCAGCGGTACATGAAGGGCATCCTGGCGGACCCGGGCAACTATCCCTGACATCGCTGAGAAGGGCGCATCACCAGCAACCCTGGCTGCGAGCAGGACAACCCCCACCACTACGATCACCGAGGTGCTCAGGGCAACCAAGACCTTCCCGTCCACTCGCTGATCGATTGGCACGTACCTGGGCCGCCCGTGCCCATTAGCACCACGTTCGTACCTTCCCGCAGGCAGCCTGGAGCTGGCAAGGCGGTCGGCACCCCTCGCTGCCAGCAGCGCCAGGAAGAATGGAACGAGGATACGTGCCCGCGAGGGCACGACAGCCCCTAGACCGACGTGAGACGCCAGCGACCACAGGTCGATCGGGCCTATCCTGTAGCTGACCAGTACGGCAAAAGCACCCGCTGCCACGGCCGGTATCACCCCAGGCGCTCCCCATGAACGCAACATGCCGAGCCCGGCCAGTACCAGGATCGCGACCCCTACATAGCCGACTGCCTCGTAGTAGTTGGTGCCGCAGATGTAGTGCTGGCCACTGAGAGGGCTTCCACACCACCGGCCGCTCAGAGCACCGAGCATGTAGCCAGACTCCAGTGGCTGCGCATGCGCGCTCGACCTCACGGCTCCGTCCACGAGCTGCTTGCCAGGCAGTATCAGGGGTGCGCCAATGGCCAGGCCGATAGCGAACCCTCCTACCGGACGCAGCAGCCCTGCCCATCCAGGCACCTCCTTACGGAAAAGATCAGCTACTACTACGACCAGGAAGAACACCCCTACGACAAGCAGGAGCAATGCCAATCCCTCCGGCATCCCTCCGTAGACAGCAAACGCCACAGACGCCACCAGCCCGACGAAGTGCCAGGGAGTGGCTCGTGAACCGTCACGCGGCCTGTAGCACAGATAGCCAAACGCGATTATCCAGCCCACCCAACAGAACACGTCAGCGAACGGCCATCCCATCCATGCCGCGAACGGTCCCGATAGCTCGAACGCGAGCCCAGCCACGGCCGCACCGATGGGCTGGCTGCCCAGAACACGCGCTGCGGCGTATGCTCCAGTTCCAGCGATCGCGATACGAACGAATAGCGTGACCAGGAACTCCGCCTTCAGGGGAGCCAGATAGCCGATGATGTCGGAAAGCCCCAGGACGGCTGACTGGAAGTTCGCGAACTCCGGCATACCCATTCCCGAATAGCGATTCCATAAGGGAAACTGCATGTGAGCCAGTAAGCCCCGGTCGAGCGAGAGCCAAGGCCAGTACTCGAAGACCCAATCCGTGTCAACAGAGTTGCGTACCGGATGGCTGAAACTGCCACCGAGATTTATCGCCTTTCCGAAGTCAAATGGCCCGAGAAGGGTCCCATGGCGAATAGCGGGATAGAAGAGGGCTGCTGCTCCGATTATCACTATCGCCACCCCTAGTGCATCTGGAATGGCCCTGAGCCACCGCCTGCCCTCACCTTCCTCGCTTACGGCCGTGAGCTGTAGGGTGTCATGCATCTACGGGAGACGAGGAAGCCTAACGCCCATCCCCTCGTAGGAGAAGCCGAGAGAACGCAAAGAAGCTGCATCGAGGAGGTTCCTCGTGTCCACGATAGAGCGCCGTGTCATCGACGCTCCCACCTTCGCGAAGTCGAGCGCGCCGAACTCCCTCCATTCAGTGGCCACCACCAGGACGTCTGCCCGCTCGCATGCCGAATACGGATCTGCACTAACCGTTATGGCCAGACCGGGAACGTCATCTGACACAGTGGGATCATAGGCATGCACCGTCCCGCCACGTGCAACGATCCTTCTGGCAATCTCGATCGCAGGAGAATCCCTCAGATCATCGGTGTCGGCCTTGAACGTGAGACCCCAGATGGCAACGTTCGCCCCATTCAGCGATCCACCCGCCTGGCGCACCACCTTCATTATCACACGCTCGTACTGCTCGTCGTTCACGGCTATGACACCCTTGAGGAGGCTGAAGTCATAGCCTGCATCCTCCGCTATGTGCACGAGAGCCCTCGTATCCTTCGGAAAGCACGAACCTCCCCATCCCGGGCCAGGCTGGAGGAAGTCCATTCCTATCCGCCTGTCATAGCCCATACCAACAGCCACTTCTGTCACATTCGCACCAACAGCCTCACACAGATTCGCAATGGCATTGACGAAGCTGACCTTCGTTGCCAAGAAGGCATTCGCTGCATACTTTATCGTCTCGGCAGTCGCGGGATCGGTAAGCAGGACTGGAGCTTCCAGGGCCGAGAAGAGCCTGCTCAACCTCAATGCCGGCTCGCTGCATTCTGAACCTATGACAATACGATCTGGATGTAGAAAGTCACTGATCGAAGACCCCTCTCTGAGGAACTCGGGATTCGATACCACCGAGACATCCCTGCGACCGAGTGCCCGCTCTACCACCCGTGTCGATCCAACGGGAACGGTGGACTTGTTCACGACTATTGCCCCGGCATCGAGCAGCGGGCCTATCTCGGACGCGGCAGCTTTCAGGTAGGACAGGTCAGCAGATCCGTCAGACGCTTGGGGGGTCGGAACGCACAGAAATACAAACTCCGTCCCTGGCATCACCTCTGCTGGGTCCGTCGAGAATCTAAGCCTGTTCGCCTCGAGCCCCTCCGAGAGTAGGTGATCGAGGTCTCGTTCCAAGATAGTGGGCCTTCCCTGGCGTAGTTGCTCGATCTTCGTGGAATCTATGTCCAGGCAACCCACCCTGTGACCTAGATGAGCGAGGCACACCGCCGTGGTCAGGCCTACGTATCCAGCCCCCACTACCACGACCCCGGAAGACTCTGCTGACCCAGGCCCCGGCCTGACAGTCTCAGTGGTCACTGCTGCTCCCCGATCCATCCCTCCAGGTACTCACGGCGGCGCTCGACCCATTCCTCCACAGTGATCGCGTAGCGGATATGGTCCTCCCAGCGCCCGTCTATCTCCAGGTACCGAACAGCGGTGCCTTCCTCCCGAATCACCAGCTTCTCCATAACCCTCCGGCTCGCTCGGTTGCGCGGGATGATCGAGATCTGGACTCTGTGCAATCCAAGCTGCTCGAAGGCGAAACCGAGCAGCACCACCACCGCCTCGGGAATATAGCCATTGCCCGCTAGCTGCTGGTCGATCCAGTAGCCGACATAGGCGCTCTGGAACGGGGCACGCCGCACTGAGGTGAGGTTTATCTCCCCAGCGAAGCGTCCGCTCTCCGCCGGTAGGAATATGCCAAATCCATAACCGGTACCCAACTGAGACTCGCGATCTCGGGCCGTGCATCGGGCAGCGAAGCTAACCGGATCCTCCCCCATGGGCTGGCCATGCGCCGGACGTGGTTCCCATGGCAAGAGCCAGTCACGGCAGCGTCTCCTGACCTCGCTCCAGGCTCCGTAGTCGTCATCCCGTAGCGATCGCAGCAAGACCCGGCGGCCCGCCAGCGTAAGCGTGGAACCCTGCCGCGGCCCAGCATCGTGGCTAGTTCTCATGCGATACTCATAGCATAGATCAGGGAGCAGGGAAAATAGGTGCTCCGGAAGCGTCTGAACCGGCTTCCGGCTCCCCCTGCCGCCGCACTCACGCTGCACCCATCCCAGTAAGCTCCTCCAACGCTTGGAGCAGCATGATCACATTGCGTTCCCGGGCAGTATGGCCCATGCATCCGATCCGCCATACGCGCCCTGCGAATTCCCCCACGCCATTGCCGATCTCTATGCTGTAGAGACGCAGCAGCCTCTCCCTTACCTCGGGCTCATCGAGACCCGATGGGAATCCTCGTTCGGGCACCCATACCGTGGTGAGCTCCGGCAGCCGGTGCCCCTCCGGAGCGAAAAGAGTGAAGCCAAGTGCTTCCAGCCCGTCTTGGAGCAGGCGCCCGCAGGCTGCATGGCGGGCCCAGGTCGCTTCCAGCCCCTCGTCGATCAGCACGCCGAGGCCCGCATGCAGGGCTCGCACCATAGTCACCGGCGCCGTGTGGTGATATACGCGGGTGCCACTCTCTACGTATCCGGCTATCAGGCGAAGATCCAGGTACCACGACTGGCAACGTGGCACCAGCCGCTCCTGGGCTCGGGCGCTGAGGGTAAGAGGTGCGAGCCCGGGAGGGACACCAAGGCACTTCTGCGTTCCGCTGTAGGCGATGTCTACCCCCCAGGAGTCTGCTGCCACCTCGATGCCCCCGAGAGACGTCACGGCATCCACGAGCAGCAGAGCGTCGCCCTTGCCTCGGGCGAGATCTCCTATCTCGTTCCGTACACCAGTAGAGGTCTCCGCATGCACGAGCGCGATAACCTTCGGAGACGGGTGGGCGTCGAGGAGTCTCTCAGGGTCGATCGGCACTCCCCATGGCGCGTCGACCCTCGTCACGACTGCACCTGCCCGATGCGCCACCTCGCACATCCGCTCGCCGAATAGGCCGTTCACCCCTACGACGACCTGGTCGCCGGGCTCCACCAGGTTCACGAACGAGGCCTCCATCCCGGCCGAGCCCGTCCCGGACAGCGGGAAGGTGAGCAGGTTCGTGGTCTGGAACGCGCACCTGAGACGATTCCCGGTATCATCCAGGCATTCCAGGAACTCCGGGTCCAGGTGTCCCACGATCGGGTAACCGAGCGCTGCAGTCACCTCAGGGTAGCAGTTCGATGGCCCTGGACCCATAAGGATACGATCGGGTAGTGCCCTCGGCCTCGGGCCTCTCGCCGGGGTGGACGTGGCCGGGTCGGGTCCGATCTCCGAGCTCACCCGAGTATCTTACCTTCGGTCTCTGGACCGGTAGGGACTCCCGCTGTCCCCTCGGTCCGCCAGGGGAAGGCGTGGCGGGGAGGGAACGCCAAACGGTAGGGCTCGAAGCGGCTCAGATTCGGGTTGTAGAACGGGTCGTCATCGAGCAGATCCCCCCAACGCGCCCTGAACCATGCCACCTCGCCCGAGAACCGGAGGAAGCGGTCGTCGCCGTCCTGGTCCTCCCCGCGAGTCAGGGACTCGTGATGGGTCAGGCAGGCTCGGGGCGTCCACACGACTCGGTAGCCTGCCAAGCGAACCCTGAGACAGAAGTCTACATCGTTGAAAGCGACACCCAGATGCTCCTCGTCGAGTCCTCCAAGGTCCTCGTACAGCTCACGCCGCACCAGCATGCAGGCGGCCGTAACAGCACTGACATCCTGAGCCAGGATCGTCCTGCCGTGATAGCCAGTCTCGGTGCGCGGTGCTCTACAGTACGGATGGCCAGCGACAGAGCCACGCCCTAAACCGAGAGCCACCCCCACGTGCTGCAAGGCGCCATCGGGGTAGAGCAGCTTGGCGCCTACTACACCTACGTCCGGTTGGCTCATTACCCCCACCATCTCGGTAAGCCACTGCGGCTCGAGCGCTATTACGTCGTCGTTCAGCAGGCAGATGAGATCGCTGCCCGCGAGAGCAACTGCCTGGTTGTTCAGCCGGGAGTAGTTGAAGGGACTATCGTCCCTGACTACCGTCACGCTCTCGTATTCACGATAGCGATCGAGCTCTTTCCTCGTCGCCTGAGATGTGCTGCCATTGTCGACTATGTAGACATGAAGTCTCGGATATGCTGTTCGCTCGAGCAGCCCTGCCACGCATTCTTCCAAGACCCTGCCATCGCGCGTGAGAACCACCACCGCTACCGTGGGGGGAGGATTCGAGATCGCATAACTCACTTCCCGGTACGCGGGGAAGGACCTCACTGGGGTTACCGTCGCATCATGACCCATCCTTGCCAGGTGCTCATACACAGCCATGTCTCGCAGTTTCGCCCGGACTCCTGCAACGTCCTCTGCCAGAGGACGCACCCGCCCTCCAGGGAGAGAGTCTCCGGACTTAGGTCTCCGGCCCATCCTGTGACAGCAGACGAATGCGACATGACGAACGCTCTCGCCCGTGAAAGACCCTGCAGAAGCGTCATCTCCCTCTCGGGCCTGACCAGATACGGATGCATCCTTCCGCGTTCTGCCTGATTCCCCCATACGCAGGGCAAGGTCGTAACGGGCCTCTGGCCCCCAGTAAGGCTCAGAACCGGCGCTGGCCGCCACGACGGCGGGCTCCCGGGCTATGAGCGACCCTGGAAGCACCTGACGAACCGCGCTGGCTCGTATTGCCGTCAGCTGCCCAAGGTAGTCGTGGGACAGCAGCAGATCCGGGCTCCATCCCGGCTTGAAGTATGGCCCATAGCGTGACAGGCCATCTCCAGGCTGGGCAGATCCAGACTGGGCAGATCCAGACTGGGCATCTCCAGACTGGGCATCTCCAGACTGGGCATCTCCAGGCTGGGC
>DAHXND010000118.1 GCA_027366675.1 Acidimicrobiales bacterium | reverse complement strand
AGCGATCACGACCGCCGCTCCCTCTAGGGCGAAGGTCCTGGCTATCTCCAAACCTATGCCCTGCGCACCTCCAGTTACGACCGCCGCCTTACCAGCTAGTAGCCCCATAACATACCTGCTCCTTTCACAGCGACAACCCTGAAATCCGACCTAGCCATGCGGCCGGACCTGGCACGACGCCAGGAACGCATTTCATCATGCGCCCATCCTGGCGGACCGAGCATCCATCAGAGATGCGCGTGCCGCCCGATCTGATCCGAGCCGAGCGTATGCACGCGTCAGTCCGCAACGATCCACGTCTTTCCAGCAAGTGTCCCAGCTGAAGCAAAGGCCTCAGGCGTCATGGACAACTCGTAGCGCCGTCCCAGAATACGCCCCGGACTAAGTATCCCCTTGTCAACCAGGCCGAGCGCTTTCGAGAACCCGTCTGGATGGTCATAGATGGCAGATCCCACAAGTGTGATCTGCTTGCGGACCACGGTCTCCACCGGCATTGGAATATCCCCGTGAGGAAGTCCGAGTGCAACCACGGTAGCGTCCGTCTGGGCATAGTTCACTGCCTCTCTCAGGCCATCAACTGTGCCAGATGTCTCGAAGACGAGCCCAAAGCTAGTGCCCTCTGTCAAGCGAGCTTTCCTGCTCGCACACTCTAACGCGAAAGCCCTTCGCTCCCCGTTCGGCTCGGCCACACTTACTTCCAGCCCATAGGCGGCCATGAGCTGGACGACCATAAGGCCCAATGCCCCCGCACCCACCACAAGGCACCCTCCTGTATGGATAGGTCTCACCTGACCTGCTGCGTGGTCTGCTACGGCTAGCGGCTCGATGCAAACAAGATCTTCGATGGAATGCACATCAGCCACCCTCCATGCAAACTCCGATGGTACGCAGAATCTCTCACGCAAAAGACCGGGAATGGTGCGGCTCACCACCTGCCGACCTGAGCAACTGGAGGTCCGAGCAGCAAGGCAGGAATGGCACATCCCGCAAGGATAGTTCGGCTCTATGACAACGATCTCTCCGACGCGCGATCCCGGGACCCCCTCCCCCACAGACGCGATCCGGCCCACGGCCTCGTGACCCAGGATCCAGGGATACGTAGGTGGGACAACCGCCCCACCCCACACCGCTAGGTCTGATCCGCATATCCCTAGCGCCATGAGCGTCACCAGCACTTCCCCGGACGCGGGAGAAGGATCAGGAACGCCAGCAACGACCTCCATCTGCCTTGGAGCAAGAAGCATCACCGCTCTCATAAATACTGCTGCAACAGATTTCCCTTGGCAGCGAACTCGCCCCAGGAACCATCGAATCTGAGCACCCCTTCGCTAATAGCGTAGAGGCGATCGGTTACCGAACGCGCGAAGGAAAGATTCTGCTCTACTATCACCATAGTGAGCCCAGAGGATCTCAGCTCCCTGAAAGCCAGCCCAAGGCGATCGAGTAGCACGGGAGCCAGACCCAATGAAGGCTCGTCCAGCAAGAGCACCTTCGGATGGGCCACGAGCGCCCGACCGGTAGCCACCATCTGCTGCTGGCCACCACTCAGCGATCCAACCTGACTATGGCACATTCCTGATAACTCCGGAAATATGCCATATACCAGCGCCAGGTCATCAGCCAGAGGCCGCTTCGCCCCACGATGTGATGAGCCGAGAAGCAGATTGTCCTCGACTGACAGAGACGGGACTATCAAACGCCCCTCTGGCACGAGGACCAGACCAGCGCGCATACGAGCCCGCAATCTCAGACTGTCAATCGGCAGCCCGAATAGCTTGCAGTTCCCCGAATAGCCACGTAGCGCCCCTGCTATCACCTTCATAAGCGTGCTCTTTCCCGCTCCGTTCAGACCCACTACAGCCACTGACTCCCCCGCATTGATGGACAATGACACACCCCTTAGGGCAGGCACCGCCCCGTATCGGTATGCCACCGCGATCGCCTCGAGTGCGACCGACTCCTCGCGGCCGGTAGTGACCCCGGCTGCCAGCACCTGAGTCATCCCTCCAGGACTCCATCTCCGCTGGAACTACCGACATTCGCCAGCTCCTTGCCAAGGTAGCGCTCTTTGACGATGGGGCTGGCTAGAGCAGCATCCGTAGGACCATCGAACACGATCACTCCGGAATCGAGCATCACGACTCGTCTGGCGACCATGGAGACAAGCCGCATTCGATGTTCGATCAGGAGAATGGTGATACCTCGTGCCGCCAGGCTCGCCAGTACTCCTGCCAGCCATAGCTCCTCTTCCTCGCTCAGTCCTGCCCCAGGCTCGTCCAGCAACAGCAGGCGGGGCTCTATTGCCAAGCAGCGAGCAATTTCCAGGACCTTTCGTGCCCCATACGGCAGGCTTCCGGCGAGCTCGGATTCAGCGTTCGCTAGTCCCGTAAGCCGTAGTGCCTCACGAGCAGACGCCCTAGCCGAAGTCCCATGATGCCTCAGCGTAGCCAAGGAGTCGATAACCCCCCTACGACCTGCATCGCCAACCAGGACGTTTTCCAGACACGATTCCTCCAAGAGGAGCCTGGGATTCTGAAATGATCTCGCAATGCCAAAATCCGTTATCTTCCAGGGTCTCTTGCCGGTGATCGCGTCTCCGCCAACCTTAACCGTGCCTGCGTCTGGACGAACGATGCCGGTGATTATATTCAGCAGGGTTGTCTTCCCCGCGCCGTTCTGACCAAGAATGGCGCATATATCCCCTGGGTTAGCTATCGAGAGCGTCACATTTGCCAGTACCTCTACTCCACCGAAACGCTTTACGATTCCGTCCACCTCCAGCACCGGTCCCTCTGCCCTCGGCGCTGAAACGTCAGGACTCCGACCACCACCCGACCGAGACCCATCACTGGCTCCCGAATCGCCACCGCCTGACGCAGAGGAAGCAATTTCATCGCGATAGCTGAATTTGTATTCCTGCGCGTAGCCATCCTCCGGAGAGTTGACCCCGGCACCGTGAAGCTGCTCTCCCTCCACTGACTGCAAGTCGAAGGACTGCACATCGCTTGAGAACGGGTCCCGGGCTTCCTCGAATGCCAGATCCAGACCAGTAGATCCGGATCTAGAAGCAAACCGCCGGATCAAATCCCAGCTGATACCAGTAAGACCCCACGGGAAATAAGCCAGCACAACCACCAGGAAGATACCCAGGATCAGCTCGTATAGACCCGGGAATCCGGTTGACTCGACTTGAAGAATGCTATAAGCACCGGCACCCACCAGAGTCCCCCAGGTCAGCGATCTCCCGCCAACTATCATAGCCACGAGTATCACCAACGAGAATGTCAGGGAGAAATCGCTTGGAGCGATGAACCCTGCGGACATACCGAATAGGAAACCAGCTCCAGAGGCCAGTGCAAATCCTACGACGATAACCGAGACCCGAGCTAGTGCCACATTCACCCCATTGCTCGCTGCCATCGTCTCATCAGTCTTCACAGCGAGCAGCCTGCGACCCATTCGAGTAAATTTCATACGCCTCAGTCCGAGGACGACCACCGCGCCTAGAGCAAGTACCACATATACAAGTCCAATTGAGTTCACGTGAGCTATGGGTACAGGGTCACCACTTGGACCACCGGTGATCGAGATCAAGTGAGTAGCGAGCGTCGACCCTATCATCTGCAAAGCGAGAGTCCCCAGAGCAAGGAAATGCTCGTGAAGGCGAACCAGCGGGATAGCAACCAAAAGACCGCAGACCAGACCAGCCCCAATCGCACTGAGGAGGGCGATTACAACTGGGACATGGTATGTGATCTCTAGGTAAGCCGAAGTATAAGCGCCGAGCCCATATAATGCCGCCTGAGCCAGCGAGGCCTGGTTCGTATAGCCAAGCATGAGTTGGAGGCTCCCGACCAGGATAGTCAGCAGACCGAACTCGGTAGCCACATCGATGGCAAAGGAGCTTCCCCGTGACTGCGTAACGAAAGCTACGCTTGCCATGATCAGTATTACCAAGACATCGCCGGACCAGCTCATGCGCTGCGTACGAAGCCGCTCGAGCGCCATTGCCCGCAGTCTGCTATATGCGCCACGCGGAACGGGCAAGCCTCCGGCTGGCTCTGTCATGCCCGCGGACCCAGTAGCTCGCTCATGCGACCAGTCAATCCCGCAGGCCTGGCGATCAGGAAGAGTAAGAGCACCGCGTAGGCGGCGAAACTCACTACAGAAGAGCTTATATAGACGCCAACAGCATTGATCAGGAAGGCAATCAGGAATCCTCCAAGAAGCGCACCAACTGAGTTCCCCAGCCCGCCTACAACAGCAGCGGCAAAGGCTTGCACGCCGAAAGTGAGATCATCACTCATCGAAACAGTCGACAACGGGAGATAGAATGCTCCCACCACGCCGAGTAGCCCGAACCCTAGCATCCAGGTCAGGAGCACTACCTTCAGATTGTTGATTCCGTAGTACTTAGCTGCCTCGCGTGTCGTTCCTATCGCGATCACCTGCTTCCCGGTGATGGTAAAGCGCTGGACCAGCCAGAGGAGCATCACGACTGCAACAGTTATGCCAAGGAACAAAATCCCCTGGTAGGGGACCAGATTCCCGTCCACCCTGAAGCTGCCTCCGACAAGTGTGGGAGCAGATCGCACGAACCCACCCCAGCCAGAGTTCGTCGTAGTTGCCACGATCTCGCCCAAGCCAAAGGTAATGATGACAAGGGTCAGCGGCGCCGCTCCACGTGACTCCGGCCACCATATCGCCAGCAAATACACAACGGCTCCCGCCCCAACCAGTATTACAACGGCCAGTAGGGCATTCGCCCACCTGTTCGGCGTTAGTGTCACGGCACTGACCAGCAGGCCCGCGAAAATCACGAACTGGCCAACCGCGAAATTGAATACACGCCCCACCGAGAACACGACGGTGAATGAGAGAGCCATAAGCCCTAGCGCCCCGCCAAGAAACAGGCTGGCAATCAGGACGCCCAAGAACTCACTCATCGGCAAATCTCTTTCTCACCGAAACACATCCCGAGCGGGCCCCTGGATATCCATGCAAGCCCCCTAACACGAGCACACACGTTGCTTTTGATCTCTGACGCGGATTCCGTGCGAGGCACCTGAGCGCCTCGCACGGAATCCACCATTTCCATCCCTATGATCAGATCCTCGCTATGCAACCCACCTATGGGAGCGTACAGCAATGCGGCGCAGTATTGGCCAGCGTGCTGAACTTGGAACTGTATGCGAAGGATGAGGTGCCCGAATTCCACTTGTATATGGAGATCAGATTGGGTCCGTACAGCCCGGAATGATGGGTAGCGGTGAACTGCTCATAGGTACCTGGGCCTGCTGCCGTAGGCATGGGGTACTTTCCCAATGCCTGCAGCGCGTCAACCAAAGCGATTCCACCCTTCCCGCCGGTCTTTCGGAGGGCAGCTGCCAACATAAGTACCCCGTTATAGTCACGAGGCATGTTCCCACCGAATTGCGGGATACCCGTCTGCCTGGAGATCTCAGCCATGAGAGCAGCTTCCGCTGGCACCTGACTGTCATAGCTTGTTATCCCGAGGACGAGTGGCAGCCTGCTGTAGGACGGCCCTGCTGTTGCCGCGATCCCGGTACCTATGACTCCTCCGGGGCCAAACAGCGGGATATGCAACCCCTCCTGGAGCATTGTCTTCGCCAGAAGCACGACTTCAGGTGTCCCTGCAGCACCGACGAAAATCGCCTGGGCTCCGCTGTGCTTGAAGTCGAGAACCTGAGCCGTCAGAGAGGTGGGAACCATCGGCCAGGTCTCCTTCGCCGCGACAGTGATGCCGTTAGCCGGAAGAGCCGCAGACCACGCGTTCAGCTCAGAGAGTCCAAAGCCGCTCGTATCTGAGCCAATGCCTATCTTGGTCCAGCCTTCTCTCTTGGCAATCAGCACCATCGATCCGGTTGACTGGTTGACCTGGTACTCGTCGCGGAAGCAATATGTTTTCCCTCTGGTAAGACCCTGTGCCGCACTGGAGCCGGCAAGCAGTACAACATGGTCGGCCATTGCCGGGATGCAGCCCGCTCTCGTGTCAGACGAGGTGAACTCTCCCGTGACAGCGACCGCCCCAGCACTGACCAGAGAGTCGAACGCTGTCACGGCACCGGTAGGCGATAGATCAGTATCGCGAACCACCAGCTTCAGCGTCCTGCCGTCTATGCCGCCATGACTGTTCACGTAAGCGACTGCATCTTTGAAGTCTGCTACCTCGGAGGTCCCCTCGGTAGGATCGCCACCGGTAAGTGGTGTAGCCAGCCCGAGGATCACAGGACCCTTCTTGCTAACCGCCTTCGAAGGCTTCGTCGTGGTTGTCGTAGAACTGCAGGCAGCTAGCACGAGGGCGCCGACCATTACGGCCACGACCGCTGACCAGTAGCGCCTCAGACCCTGACTGCTCACCCCGGGGCTGGTGAGCGCTTGGTCTGCAGAATATACCTCCCCCGCCTTACAGCTCTCGCGTAAGCGCGAGACCTCCCCGCCACTTCCTGATCTGCGATGGCGCATTTCTCTCTCCCTTCGTGGTCTTGCATCACGTAAGGCCCCAACGGCCTCCCCCTGGTTACAGGTCAATATTGAATCTACAACTCATACGGTACGGTTGTCAAGTCAGGCAGAGGTACTGATGACCGGATATATAATACCAGGAGGAGTGGCGAGATCCAGGACGCCAGCCGGCAAGCGGAACCCCAAGAGATCTGGGAGCCCAAGAGACCTGGAAGCCAGTAGAGGCCCGATCGAGAGGCGCAATCCATCCCCAACCATGTCCGGCCATCCCCAACCATGTCCGGGACCCTATGACCAGGCTGCTGCCGATGTAAACCCACCATCGAGGAGGAGTACGCTCCCGCTGGCGTAGGCGGCAGCAGGAGAGGCCAGGAACAGCACGGCCTGCGCAACCTCAGCTGGCGTGCCAAAGCGTTCCGAGGGGGTACGCGACACTATCCGGTCAGAGTCAATCGCCCCCCGGCGCTTCAGCTCCTTCGTGAGATCCGTATCGACGTAGCCAGGAGCAACCGCATTGCAACGGACGAGAGGACCGTACTCCGCGGCGAATACCCGTGTCAGGGCAATGACGCCTGCCTTGGCCGCCGCGTAGGCAGCACGACGCGGAGCTGCCACGATTCCAACCATGGAGGACATGTTCACAATCGAGCCACCGGTTGCCTGGGCGAGCATAGCTTTGACTGCTTCCTGGGAGCAAAGAAGGGTCGACGTAAGATTCTGATCCATGACCGCCCTAAAGCGTTCCAGCGAGAGATCCAGGGTAGCGTCCACCTGAGGGCCCCCGGCGTTGTTTACAAAGACGTCAAGCGTGCCGAAGCTATCGAGCGCTGCCTTTACCACGCTCCTCGCTCCTTCCGGCACAGTAACGTCCGCGGGTACGCCCACCACCCCGTCCCCGAGAGCAGATACCGCCCTGCAAACCGCGTCTTCGTCCCGTCCGTTCACCACGACCCGCGCAGCCTCGGCAACGAATGCCTCAGCTATCGCGAAGCCAATTCCGCGAGTAGATCCCGTTATCGCCGCAGTAAGCCCCTCGAGCCTGCCATGCCCCGAAGGAGACGAACCGGACCCGGGCATTCCTGACACGGGCGATGGTGGGGACGCAGTGAGATGCATGGCAAGTAGTATACTGCTACGGATGACCTGTAGAGCGCTCAAGCGTATTAGTTGGAGAACAGGCGGGAACCCAACGGCTCACCCCCCAGCTCGCGCCAGAGCTGGCCCCGAGTGCACCTCCAGGGGAGCTGTTGACCCAGGAAAAGCGGACCGAATATGACCGGCTCATCACGGCGCGCACTCGTGACCGGAGGGGCCGGGGGCATCGGTCGGGCAATCGTCCAGCAGCTCTGCAGGCAGGGCTATGAGGTAACCGTGGCAGACATAGCGGGCTCCAGTGGAGAGCAGGCATCTCTGGCCGCGGGGGCCACCCGATATGTCGACGGAGATCTCACCGACCTGGCGGTAGTGGACCAAGCTATAGAGATAGCGCGGGGAGGAGACCAACTCCACGCGCTGGTCAACTCCGTCGGAATCTCGCCGAAACGGGATGGCCGCAGGCCCGGCCTGGTGGAGATCACGAAAGAAGAATGGGAATTGGTCTTCGCTGTAAACGTCACAGCACCGTTTCTCGCCATGCAGCGCGCAGCTCCGGTCCTCGAAGATAACGCCAGCTCCATAGTCAATATCGTGTCGATAATGGCCAAGCTGGGATCGTCTGGCCCGGTCGGTGTGTCCTATGGACCCTTTTCCCCATCCGGAGCGCACTACTCCGCGTCCAAGGCAGCTCTGAGGAACCTTACTGCATCCGTAGCCCGGGAGCTCGCTCCCCGTGGAATACGATGCAACGGGGTAGCGCCAGGCCATGTGCATGCGGGCATGGCGGCACAAACAGCCGGTGATCTGGACAAAGAGGTCCTGTCCCAAGTCCCCCTGGGGCGAGCCGCGACAGCAGAGGAAGTGGCAGGGATAGTGGGCTTCCTACTCTCGGATGCCGCCCTCTACATAACGGGAGAGACGATAGACGTGGACGGAGGTTGGTGCCCTGATTGACCTGACCAGTGCGATCAATAGGCCCATCCGACCGACGGCACTAGCTCAGCCTCTGACAATTGGTCCTATCACCTTGAAGAACCGAATCGTCTCCGCCCCTATGGAACGCAACTTGAGCGATCTGGATGGGCATCTCACGCCACGCTACCGAAAGTACCTGGCCGACAGGGCCACAGGTGGAGCTGCCCTCATATTCACCGAGGCCAGCTTCGTTCGCCAGGACGGCAAAGGGCGCAAACGGCAAATGGGCGTACACAACGACTCGATCATCCCGCCACTCGCTCACCTCGCCAAAGAGATCCACGATCATGGAGCACTTCTCGGCATCGAGCTGAACCACGGTGGCCGCACTGCACAGGCCAAGGTCAGTGGCTTGCAGCCAGTGGCACCATCTCCTATCCCGTGCGCAGTGGCCGGAGGTGATCTGCCCATCGAGCTGGACGAGGACGACATCCTCGACCTTATCGAGGCCTTCGCTTCCGCAGCCCGCCGTTGTATCGAAGCCGGAGTGGACGTGCTCAGCATCCATGCCGCGCACGGCTATCTAATCCACCAGTTCCTATCGTCGCGCACCAACCAGCGTAAAGATCTCTGGGCAGAGCCTACCAAGTTCCTCGATGAGGTCCTTGATGCCGTAAGAGCCGCACTGCCAGAATCAGCGGCGCTCGGAATACGAATCTCTGCCTTCGAGGGAGCTCCCGGGGGGCTGGATGCCGACACCACCAGAGCGTTGATCACCAAGTCACGAATTGACTTGGTGGATTTCATAGACGTCTCAGCGGGTAGCTACGAAGGCCGCGAGTGGATAGTCCAGCCCGGAGAGTTCCCGCAGGGATTTCTCCGCACATACGCTGCCAAGTACAAACCGCTCGGGCTCCCCGTAGGTGTTGCCGGACGCATCAACTCCCCGGCTGCGGCTGAAGAGATCATAGCTTCAGGATGTGCGGACTTCGTCAGTCTCGCGCGGGCCCTCCATGCGGATCCCGAATGGCCAAGGAAGGTATTGGAGGGCCAAGCACCGCGGCCATGCATAGCGTGCAATCTATGCATAGACACCCTCGGTAGCGGTGAAGCAGTACCGTGCTCGGTAAACCCGACCGTGATCGACCCAGATCCCGACCACGCACCATCGACGGACTCGATAGCCACGGCTGGCAGCCATGACCACCTGACCCCTCTTCCAGGATACGCCGCTCCAAGGAGTATGGTCGTGGCAATCCTCGGTGCCGGGCCTGCCGGCCTCGAAGCCGCTCGGGCACTGGCTTCAGCGGGGTGCACGGTTGCCCTCTTCGAGCGTGAGGAACATATAGGGGGTCAGTTCGCTCTCGCATCCACAATGCATGAGTATCCGGAATACGGAAGGATCCTGCAGTGGTATGAAAGCCAGCTTCGCCACCTGAACGTGACGCTTCAGCTTTCTACCGAGGCTGGCTTTAACGAGATCGCAGCAATCCGTCCCGATGCCGTAATTATGGCCACCGGTGCCACAGGGCACATTCCCGATATACCAGGATCCAAGCTGCCACGCGTCGCCGATGTTCGCTCGTGGATTCGCGCGGGAAAGCCCATACTGCCAGGCGCTACTCACACCGTCTGGGGAGGGGATCGTGAGGCAATCGCGGTAGCCGACGACCTCGCACAGCGCGGCGCGCGGGTGCTCCTCGTCAGCCCAGTCCAAGAGCTCGCGCCTGACGTCGGAGCGAGAGCCAAGATCCTCGTCGTTCCCCGCCTTCTAAGCTCCCAGGGCGTGGACGTGCGCCTCTCTACCACCGTGACCGCCATAGATGACGATTCGCTCGTCGTCTCCACTGGCGAGAATACGAAACGGTTACACGCTCTAGGGCCCGTCCTGATATCCCATGGAGTCGTCGCGGACACCTCGTGCATGAAGGCCTTGACCGCAATTCACCCTCCTGCGGGCATACACCTGGTCGGCGATGCGGCTGGCCGTGGGGGCCAAGTGGCAGTCTGCATATCGGACGCTGCGGCGCTAGCCCGTCGCCTTATACGCGAGCTGGTTAGCCATACGCGAGCTGGTTAGCCCGTATCCAAGCTGACCCTCTGACAGCTAGCTGCCCAAGATACAAGTACAGCGTCTCAGCTCATTCCGCTTCCGGCTTTTCCGCTGCCCTTCGCTTCTCGAAAAAGCTCGCCACGCCCTGCTGCGCCTCCGCACTGCGCTGAACCAGCTCGGAGTACCCCTGCTCCAACTCCAAGGCATCAGCAATGGTCATGCCGCGACTTCGCCACATCGAGGCTTTCGTATACCGAAGCGCGTCAGGAGATCTCCGAGCCAGCTCCCCTGCCAAGTCAATTGCAGCCGGCAAAAGATCATCAGGTTCCACGATGCGATTGATCAAGCCGAGATCGAGAGCTTCATCAGCACTCAGGACGCGACCCAGCATAAGCACCTCTGCTGCTATCGCCCACGGGATCTGAGAGGGTAACCGTACCGTCCCGCCGCCACCGGCAATCAGGCCCAGACCGACCTCTGGTAAGGCGAAGGTCGCATGTGGTACCGCTATGCGCAGGTCACAAGCGAGCATTAGCTCCAGACCCCCTCCGTAGGCGAGGCCATTCACCGCAGCAATAACCGGCTTCGGAAAATAGATGTCCTTCGTCAAGGCTCCCACAGACACACCGCCCTCTCCGCCCGAGGACGCAGACCCCTCTTTGACACTGCCTCCAACTGCCGAATCCTCGTTCCCTGCTGGATAATTCATCGCGGACAGGTCGAACCCAGCACAGAAGGAGCGCTCGCCTGCGCCAGTCACTATCACGACCCTGAGGGAGCTGTCATCCACCCCCTCCCGGAAATAGGCGAGGCACTCCGAACTGGACTCGGGATCCAGTGCATTCAGGTGGCTTGGCCTGTTGATCCGTATTATCCAGATCGGTCCCTGGCGATCGAGCTCCACCCCTTCACGCGTGGCACTGCGCCCGCTCCGCGAGATGCTCACTGCACTTGCCCCCCTGCAGCGGTTCTACGATCCCGGGTTGCCCGGCCAAGCCTGCTCGGCGCGAGTAGAGCGCTCCCATCCTGTGTGGCAGTAGCACCGTCGACGCGCCTCCGGATCAGCATGGTAGTAGTGCCATGCTGGAGCACCTTGGCGGAGCCATCCACCAAGCGGCGATCCAGGATAGCTATCCCGCGTTCCCTATTCGAAGTCGCTCGCAGGTTCGTGATCTCGGCTTCCAGACGGACGGTCTCCCCGGCGAAGAGCGGAGCCACGAACTTCCATTGAATCTCCAGCATGGCAATCATGTGCCGCTGAATACCTGTACCTAGCCAGGTGCGCGTGAATAGACCACTCGCTACACTGAGTCCCAAGAGCCCATGTGCAACCCGCCGAGTGAATCCAGTCTCGCTCGCAGCATACTCCGCATCCATATGTAGCTGGTTGTAGTCGCCACTAAGACCGGCAAAGGCCAGGATATCAGCTTCGCCTATGGTGCGGCCTGGGCTGACCACGCGGTCATCCAGGGATAGATCATCCCAGTAGAGGTCTGCTGGCGGGATAATCCTGGGGTCTTCGCGTTTCACAGGCACGTTATTGAATCCCTTCTACGATGTAACCATGTGACAGAGCCAAGTCTCATGCCGATCAGTACGTAGCGCGTCCCCCTGTCAGATCGAAGACACTGCCGGTCGTAAACGAGCATTCTCCCGAGCAGATCCACGCGACCATGGCGGCCACCTCGTCAGGGCGACCGAGACGCGCCATTGGTATCTTGGCCAGGAGCTTCGCCCGCAAATCCTCGCTCATCGACGCACTGAGAGGACCTTCGATCATCGTCGGCGCGATGGCGTTGACGGTCACGCCGTCCGGTGCTACCTCCTTGGCCAGAGCCTTCGTGAACGCGATCACGCCACCTTTAGCCGCACTGTAGGCCGCCTGCATGGCGTTGCCCTCCTTACCCGCTATCGAAGCGAGATTCACTATGAAGCCTCGCCTCCGACTTGTCATCAGGGGCAAGACCGCCTTGCAGCTAACAAAGGTGCCCGTCAGGTTCACGTCTATCACTCGCCGCCAGACCTCGAGTGGAGTATCGGCCACCGCAGACTCAGGAGCAAGAATCCCGGCACAATTGATGAGAGCTTCGACATGCGAGCCATCATCGCCCAGACTCCGGATCAGCTCTGCCCACTCCGTCTCGTCACGGACATCGAGAACTGCACTGAGCGCTCCGGGAATCTCTCCCTCCAGCTTCTCGACTCCCTGATCCAGATCAACACCGATGACGTGCCACCCGTCTGCAGCAAAGCGAACACACACCTCATGACCTATGCCCTGAGCCGCACCCGTTACCACTACTACTGCCCTTCCAGATTCCGGGCTCATATCGCTTCTCCTCTCGTCCGGGAATCTCCGCCGGCACCGGAACCCGGCCACCAGATTGCTCCGGCCTGGGTCGCGGCATCCATCCGCTCGGTGTCCCAACCGACCTCTGACAACACGTCCAGACTGTGCTCACCGAGAGCCGGTGCCGACCCCAACTCGCGCTCACACGCTCCTGGATAGAAGCGAAGTGGGCTAGAGAGGCTGGGGCTACCGGCATCCGGGTCCATTACGTCACCGAGGCTCCCCCTGGCTACTACATTTGGATCACTTTGCATCTCGCTCAGCTCGTAGACGGGGGCGAAGCACACATCCTCCGCGTCCAGAAGTGCGACCCAAGCGTCGCGAGGTTGGCTGGCTACGATGTGCGCAAGCACCGAACGAACTGTGCCACGCTCACGCTGACTCGGTCTCTGGCCGAAGCCTGCCTGCTCTATGAGACTCCAGAGCCTCTCTTTGAAGCGATTCTCGTAGGGATCAAGACTTATGAATCTACCGTCGGATGTCTCGTAGACTCCGCACTCCAGGTCGTCTCCATCCCCAGACAACGTGCCAGCCGGCCGTTGCTCTCCAGGGGCAAGCTCCTCAGCAATCCGTAGGCCCTGCATAGACAACACCGAATCGGTCATGGATACATCCACGAACCTCCCCTGGCCGGTCCTCGCTGCCCCAAGGAGTGCGCCCAGCAGGCCCGCCAGCGCCATCAGTCCCCCGCCGGCCATATCAGCTATGGTCACTCTGGGTAATATTGGTTTTCCGTCATGGCCCCGCAGGCCGCTCAGCGCCCCCGCCAGGCTCAGATAATTCACATCGTGCCCAGCGCGACCAGCATATGGCCCGTCCTGGCCGAATCCCGTGATGGCGCACCAGACAAGCTTGGCGTTACGGGCACGACAGGTCTCCCATCCACACCCAAGACGATCCATGACACCAGGCCGGTTGCCATCCAGCACTGCGTCAGATGCGGACGCGAGATCGATAAATGCGTCCTTACCTTCCTGGCTCTTCAGATCTATAGCGATGCTGCGCTTGCCGCGATTGTAGATATGGAACACCGTAGAAGTACCAGCACGCCTGGGCCAGTTCTGCCGTATGTAGTCACCTCGCCCTGGCTGCTCTACCTTTATCACATCAGCCCCCATTGAAGCGAGAAGCCAACCTGCATAGGGTCCAGGAAGGAGACGGGTCGTGTCGATAATCCGGACACCTGCAAGCATGCCCACTGGCTACTCTTCGCTCCCAGATCTAACTTCCCCATCCCGGGAAGAGTCACCGTCCTCAGGTAGGACCTCCCACAGAATATGCCTGGCGACTGCCACTACTTCACCTTCCTGGTTCAATGCCTCTGCCTCAGCTACATAACGCCGCTCGCCAGGCTCGTGCTCGACGAGCCTGTAGCTGACTCGGATGGTATCGCCGAATCGCACTGGTCGCACGAACCGAACTCGATCGTAGCCATAGGAGAACGCATCAAGCCCGACATCGCGGCACCATACGGAGGATGCGGCAGACATGAGGCCGACCAGCAACACCCCATGCGCTACTCGCTGCCCACCTGGAAGCCTTTTCGCATACTGAGCATTCAGATGCACGGGGGACATATCGCCAGTTACACCAGCAAATAGGTATACATCCCCCTCTGTTATAGTCCGGGCAACAGTGGCAACTCGATTGAACAACACCGAGTCAGCAGCACCATTGCGGGATTCTGTGGAAGCGGCCTCAGTCACGCTGTCACCGCGCACATCCAAGAGAAGATCTTCCGGGCTGTCATGACTCCATCCCCCTGAACACATCGCGCGCAATGCGGTTACGCTGCATCTCGACTGTTCCCCCCGCTATCATCCAACCGCGTGTTCGGTGAAACAGATAGGCGAGTGCCGAATCCTCAGTGAATCCGTATCCACCGGCGATCTGCAGTGCCTCGTTGGCAGCATCGAAGCCAGCTTCGTTGGCAAACGCCTTCGCTATGGAGGTGTATACGGGAACAGGGGCTCCATCACGCAATTCGGTAGCAGCCCGGTACAAAAGGAGCTGGGCTGCGTCGAGGCGCATCCTCAGGTCCGCGATCTTCCAGCGAAGCCCCTGGAAATCCTGCAGGCGCGAGCCTGCTGTCTCTCGATCAACCATATACTCAGTGGCCAGCTTGAACGCGACCTCGCCGAACGCATAGGCGCGTGTGGCGTTGCCCAAGCGTTCTATGTTGAAGATCGTCATCATCTTCCTCATGCCATCGTGGTCAACCAAAACATAATCGGATGGCAACTTGCACTCGTCCAGAGTAAGGCCGCAATGCACCTCGCCAGAGAGAAAGCGCTCTGTCCGGCCGCGGGTGAGGCCAGCCGTATCTGCGGGAACCACCACTGCACCGATATCGTCGCGCCCGTCTCCGAACCGAGCCCAGATCACATAATGCGTGGCATGCGGACCGTTCGAGTTGAACAGCTTGCTTCCGCTCACCACTACGTCTCCTCCGCGCACCTCAGCCCGGGTGCGTAACGAGCTCAGGGCTGATCCACCACCAGGCTCAGACATACCTATCGTAGCAAGCGCAGATCCACCAAGAATCGGCTTCAGCACCTCGTCTACGACCCTGTCACCACCGAACTTGGCTATCTGCCTCACAGCACCGAAGTTCGTAGCCTGAACAGCGTCAGCCAGATGGGGACCAACACGCCCAACTGACTCGAGCACCAAAACGGAGTCCATCAGCGTCCCACCGCCGCCACCTACGTCCACAGAAAGGTCGATGCCGGTCATACCGTGTGCAGCGAGCTCGCTGCAGAATTCCCACGGGAACTGCCCAGCCTCCTCCCATGACACCGTAGGGTCCTGAGCATGGCGCTGAGCCAGCCCCCTGGCACTGGCTACAAGGGCGTCCTGGTCTGGGTTCAGACGAAAGTCCATTGCGTCAATCTCCTACCTGGCTCAGACGATCGGGGCGTCCCGTCACGGCTCCCTCCATCTCTTCGATGTCACTGGCCATGCTCCTACCAAATGTCACCGCAGCTGTAGCTGCCTGGACAAGCTGATCGGGCCAGGTGAACACATGAACCCCGGCTTCCCTGTAGACCGTCATGGCCTTCGGGGCGAGAGCACTCGATCCGAGGCGACCAACCAGTATCGGGGGTCCGCTGGTCTCGCGAAGCTGGCACAGGTCGAGAGCCATCTCAGCTGCGGCTGGGTCTGCGTTCGTGCTCAGCTGCACCAGCACAACGTCGACCTCGTCGGAGTCCCGAAGGGCTGTAACGGCATCTCTCACCATATGGGGATGCTGTATCCCGACGGCGGTTATGTCCACGGGGTTGCGCAGGGCACCGAATGATGGGATCAGCTCGGACAGCCGGTGCTGCGTCGAGGAAGCCAACGCGGGAACCTCGAGCTCGTTACGGGCACAGAGATCCGCAAGAACAGAGCATAAACCCCCAGACATCGATACGATCCCAATCCGACGTCCCCTGACTGGGCCAGCCGTGAGAACGCCGTGTGCGGCAACGAACAGCCCTTCGAGGCTACTCACTCTTACAATGCCGTGGCGCCAGAAGAACGCCGAATACACTTCGTCGGACCCGGTCAGCGCTCCTGTGTGGGATGCCGCTGCCGCTCTGCCTGCATCCGAAAGGCCGGTCTTGAACACCACAACAGCCTTGCCGGCATTATGGGCTAACTGAACGGCTCTGGCGAACGAACCGGGATCCCGGATAACCTCGATAAAAAGGCATATCACCTTGCAACGTTCATCACCAGCGAGGTGCGCAGTAGCATCTGCCACCCCGATATCCGCCTCGTTGCCAACACTTATCCAGTGGCTGAAGCCGGTCTCGAACTCTCCACTCCGGCTGAAAAGCGAGCTGGCAATAGCCCCGCTCTGAGAAACGAAACCGATAGGTCCAGAGGGGATATCTCGCGCCTCAAGAGCCATACCGAAAGTAGCGAAGTAGTTATCGTCTGGAACCGCCACACCCATGGAGTTCGGGCCAAGGAAACGGAACCGCCCTTTCGTCTGCTCGACCAGACGCTCCTGAGCCAAACGCCCGTCCTCTCCGGCTTCCCCGAAACCGGATGAATAGATGATCCCGACAGGCACCTCCGCCCTCATGCAGTCGTCTACTGCGCCACCCACGGCCTTGGCAGGCACTGCTATACATGCAAGGTCGACCTTCCCTGCGTAGGAGCGGAGATCGGGCACAACCGATACCCCATCCAACTCAGGAGCAGCCGGATTGACCACCAGTAGCTCCCCCGCGAAATTATACTTGCGCAGGTACTTGAGGAGAAGGCCACCGACTTTCCTCGAATCCGATCCTGCCCCGATCAGAGCTACGCGCTGCGGGTCCAGCAACGCGCCAAGGTCGGCAAAGTCACGATCGTCCTCGGCTGTGACCCTGTTCGCCAGAACCACCCGAGCGTCCGCCACCACGCATCCGAGCCTGCGCACGAAGACGGGATTCAGGTCGAGCTCGCTGATCTCAGGCACAGCCAGGGCCAGGCTGCACACCCTCATGAGAAGATCGACGAGCGCGTCTACATCCAGGGCTTCACTCCCGCGGTAACCGTGAAGAAGCTTCGCCAGCTTCAGGCGCTCTACCATCGCATTCGCCTCTGACCTGGTGAGCGGTGCAATCCCGAGAGAGATATCCCCATACAGCTCTATCAGGGTGCCGCCTGCCGCTACCATGCATACAGCACCCAGGGCGTCGCGCCGGATCCCCACCGCGGCTTCGACCCCCGAGATCTGGCATTGGACGCCAAGCCTGGCATCTTCAAAGCCGAGCGAGCGGGCTCTCGCCAAGAGTTCCGTTGCAGCAGCGGCAACCTGGGGAGCCGTACCAAGCCCGAGCATAACCAGGCCCTGGTCGGACTTGTGCAGCGCTGCCTGGGCAAAGACCTTCAGCACGACCGGAAATCCAAGCTCCTCAGCTGCCGCAGACGCCTCACCGGGCGTGTCGCACACAACTGAGCGCCCGAACGCAAGCAGCCCACCTAGCCACTCGCGGACCTCTGCCTCGCCGAGAACCGCCTTGCCGCTCAGTATCAACTGCTCTGCCGACTCGCTCAGCGATGCCAGCCGGCCGTCGACTTCCGTCACCTTGGTTCCTTCCCTGCTAGTTGCGCTGATGCTCTCGAGCAGCGAGAGCTGCTATACAATCATCCTATACGATCATCCGTACTTCATAATGACTATATCACCAAATCCTGAAGCCTGCCAAAAATCCTGAAGCCTGCCAAGGTGTCGGACCGGACCTAGAGACCTATGACGACGTTCTTCACCTGCAGGAACTCATCCAGGCCCTCCAGGCCGAGCTCCCGCCCGAGGCCACTCGCCTTGTACCCACCAAAAGGTGCATACACATAGCTGACCTTCGTGGTATTCACGGTCACAGTTCCGACCCGGAGAGCAGCAGCCACACGGTGCGCCCTGCCAAGGTCCCTCGTCCACACCGTGGCCGTGAGCCCATAGGGGGAGGCGTTCGCCCGCTCTACTGCCTGCTCCTCGGTCGAGAACCTGTCCACTACCACCACGGGACCGAATACCTCTTCTGTTGATACCTCGCTGTCTGGCTCGACATCCGTCAGGATCGTCGGCTCCACGAAGAATCCCTTGGCCAGATCCGGATGTGCAGGAATACCTCCACCGTGACGGACGGATGCTCCTGCAGCGGTCGCTCGATCGAGGAAACCGAGGACCTGCTCCTGCTGGGCACGGGAGATCACCGGGCCCATTCCGACATCGGGATCGAAAGGGCTACCTAGCTTTATGGCGCTCACATGCTTCACGAAGCCATCCATGAACGCGTCGAAAACACTGTCCTGAACGAGCACCCTGCTCCGGGCAGTGCACATCTGGCCGGCGTTCGAGAACATGGCCGGCACAGAACCTGACAGAGCCAGCTCCAAATCTGCGTCAGAGAACACGAGCGAAGGAGACTTGCCACCCAGCTCCAGAGACACCTTTGCCATGTGACCCGCAGCACGCTGGATTATGCCGATCCCTGTCTGCGTGGAACCGGTGAAGCTGACCTTCGCGACTTCACTGCTCTCCACCAGCCGGTTGCCGAGCGTCGAGCCGGGCCCCGGCACTATGTTCAACTGGCCAGCCGGTAACCCACACTCGTGAAGTATCTCGCCGATCACCAGAACACTCAGCGGTGTGGCTGAAGCAGGTTTCACCACCAGCGCGTTACCCGCTGCAAGCCCGGCTGCTATCTTCCATGAGCTGAGCACTATCGGATTGTTCCAGGGAGTTATGAGGCCACACACCCCGTATGGTTCGCGAAGGGTATAGTCGAAGAGGCCTGGGCCCATGGGAATGGTCGATCCTCTTATATGTGTAGTCAGTGACGCGAAATAGGCAAACGCGTCCGCTGCCAGCTCTACATTGCGCTTCGTCTCTGCAACCGGCCTGCCTACGTTCCGCGCCTCGAGAGCACCAAGGTCGTCAACACGTGCGCGCAGTTGATCGGAGCAAGCACTCAGAACGGAGGCACGCCTTATGGGCTCTAGCCGCTCCCAACCGGACCTGCTGGCTGCATTGCTCGCCGCGGCAATGGCCGCGTCCAGGTCGCTCTCGTCCCCTTGCGCTACCTCCGCAAATGGCTCCCCACTCCATGGCTCCACGAGAGGATAGATCTCGCCTCGACCTGGACGCGAGACGCCATCTACGAAGATGCCGTACTGGTCCATCAGGACCCCCCATCCGCAAGGTAACGATCGAAGAGGTCATTTATCTCCCATCTCCCCGTAGTAGGTACATTGTCCCTGGTACATGGGATGTCTACCACAGCTGGCTCCCCACACTGGAGAGCGTCCCGGAGAGTCGGGAGGAGCTTCTCTGCAGCATCCACGCGATATCCCCGTGCGCCCACGGCGGTGGCAGCTTCGGCATAGCTCAGGCGACTCGTATCGAAACTTGCACCGTACTCGGTTCCGAAATGCTTGCCCTCCATCGAACTGATGGTCGCATATGTGCCGTTGTTCATCACTGCCCACACGACCGGAATATGCTCCTCCACCGCTGTCACCATCACAGAGAGATTCGTTAGGAACGCTCCATCTCCCACTAGAGCCAGCACCTTCCTTCCTTCCGAAGCGATCGCGACGCCAAGCGCCGCCGAAGGGCCGAACCCCATGGTGGAATAACCGCCCGGGAGTATGATCTGCGCGTGGTTCTCCACTGGAACCTGCTGACCGATGCCGTTCTTGTTCCATCCAGTATCCCCTACGAGCACGACACCGTCATCGATGAGCTCCGAGATCTCGTGCAGAACACGCTCGGGGCGCATAGGCAATGCAGCCGAGAAGCGAGCCTCCTGCAAGCCTGCCTCGAACTCCTCCTTCGCCCGCAGCAGGTGAGCGGGCAGGGTCGTGGAACGGGAAAGCCCTTTGCCTGCGAGCTCCGCATCCACGCGCTCTAGCACCTCTTCACAAACTGACGCGGCATCGGCTACAGCACCGATCAGCGGCTCGTAAGAGCGGCCGATCTCGGCTGCTTCGACATTCGTATGGATGAGGTCGGTCGGGGGTATCCGGAAGCTCATGCCGGGCGTCCATGAGCTGGTGTCGAGCTCGGTGAAGCTGGTACCGATTGCCAGGATCACATCTGCGTCCACGCAAGCAGCATTGGCAGCCGGAGTACCCCAGAACCCAGTCATCCCCACGCAGAGCGGATGGCGATCACTGATAGCTCCCTTCCCCATGAGGGAATAAGCCACCGGGGCACCGAGCAGCTCTGCCAGCTTCTGAAGCGCTGCTCCCGCCTCGCTACGCACCACATCCGAGCCCGCGTACAGTACTGGGCGACGAGCCGAGAGCAGGCGCTCTGCTATCGCGTCGGCCGTAGCGCTTGGCAGGCCCGGTCCATCCGGGAGCGGGAGCGGGGAGGAGGGGAGAGGCATGTGAACTGGCCGGCTGAAAACATCCATGGCCACATCCACGAGCACCGGACCCGGACGCCCAGAGCGTGCCATGAAGAATGCGGAGCGTAGAGCGCCAGGAAGCGCCTCGGGACGTTCAATATGCCATATTCGCTTGCACCAGGGATCGTAAGCCCGAGCCTGATCGGCATCGGCCTTCAAAAGCGTCTCCATATGAGCATGGCGTCCGAAGAAGTAGCTCTGGACATTTCCGGTAATCACGACCATCGGTATCGCATCGAGGCTTGCATTGGCTACGCCGGTTAGTGCATTGGTAAGGCCAGGACCCAGATGGGTGAGGACCACACCCGGCTCACCCTTCACGCGAGCGAAGCCGTCTGCTGCGTGACTCGCTATCTGCTCGTGATGGACGCCCACGAAGCGTATGGGAGAGCGCTCCAGAGCTGCCAGAACAGCCACGTTCGTATGCCCGCACAGGCCGAAGACGTGGCTGACGCCCTCGCTCTCGAGAATCCTGGCGGTAACCTCCGCCCCGCTCATTACCTCCGCCCCGCTCGTAACCTCGCCGGCTGCCCTCTCTGCACCTGTCACGACTAGTCTCCTCGCGCTGTCGTCAGATAGATCAACTGGATGACCGCAAGTCCATATGATAGTATAGCTTTCGATGACGCTGGAGTCCAGTGCTGCCGGGGCCACACAGATGCCAGGCCGAGCGGAGCCGTTCGCCCCATTCCTCAGAGATCCCCCTCACTCATGGGAATGGCGCGGCGAGCGGCTCCGCTGGACAAGGCGCCACATAGCGATCCTCGCAAGCCCAGAGATCTCCGGCAATGAGCAGGTTCTCATAGGTCTAGCTCGCATACCAGCCCGCCAGGCTGCTCCGTGGCATCGCCACGAAGGGCATGAGGAGTTCGTCTTCGTGCTAGAAGGGCGCGGCGAATTCTGGGCCGAGCGCATGGGCCGCGCCGAGGTCGGCCCGGGATCGCTCAACCTCATACCGCCCGGCTCCTGGCACATGCACCGCTCCAGGGCAGACAGTGACCTGGTCTTCCTATGGGGCTACACTCCGCCAGGCCAGAATCTGGTCCGCTAGCGGACCAGCACAGACCCGCTGGCGGACCAGCCCGGGCCCGGAGATAGAGGTGGCCCACTAGGGATCACGTATGCGCGCACCCAGCATCTTCCCCCCGAGCAGTATGACGCCTGCGCCAGTGAACGAAGCGATGGCCGCCATGACCCATACGGAGGTGTAGGAAACCTCGGCAATCAGCAGCCCCGCGGCAAGCGGCCCCAGCACGCCACCCATGCGACCCCCTACATCTACGATGCCGGTGGCCCGCGCCGGTGCGTGCAGATGAGCCCGAACCACCGCGAAGATAAGCAGGCCGTTCCACCCCCATCCCGCGCCCAACCCGAGCATGGCGGCAGGGACGAGCAGCCACGTGAGACGGAGCACAGCGCTCATGGCGAGAAGAGCGTAACCAGCGCCCCCGACACACAGCATCGCCGCGACGGCGGGGAAATGCCTCTCCCCTCTTCGATCCGCCCGGTGCCCTGTGAAAACACGCACAGCGACTGCCGTCGCGCTGCCGAGTGCCACTACCAGGCCAGCCATGCCCTTCCCGAAACCCACGGCCACGGCCCCTGCTGCGAGGAATGCAAGGACGGCATTCGTGGCGAACATCCCGCAAAAGAAGCCCGCGGCCAGCAGTCCGAGAGGCAGGAGGGACAGCGCTGAGCGATCCCTGGGCTCCCTGGCTTTCCCCGCCAGCCTGATCCGCGCTCCCGAGCGCGTCGCTGCAATGCTCGCTCCGGCTGCAAACACTGCGCCGAGACCGATGGCGAAGCGCCATCCTATCGTGAGAGCGATAAGAGGAACTGCGAAACCCGCCAGCAGTGGCGCCAGAGGCACAGCTGCCTGGTTGATCCCGTAGGCAAGCCCCTCCCTGCCGGTGCGAGTCCTGCGTGACAAGAAGGCATAGGTCGCGGGAGGAAGTGCCCCACTGGGCAGGCCAGCCAGAACCAGGAAAACCACCAGCATGTCCCAGGACCTGGCAGTCGCTGCCATGAGAACGAGGATCAGGGCTTGCAGGGCGGACCCTACCTGCATCACCCGCACCCCTCCCACACGCTCGGTGACACGGCTGAAGGGAACGGCGCTCAGCGCGGATGCTGCGAACGAAAGGCTCACGGCCTCGCCAAGAGCACTCGGGCCGAAGCGCAGCGAGCGCGTGATCTCCACCTCGAGCGTCCCCACGAGATAGACGGGCAGCATCCCGGTCAGGGTGGAGAGCACTGCCGCCAGCAGATTGCAGCGAAGCCCACCTTGCTTCTCGCTACTCTCGGGCTCGAAGTCTCGATCCGCGCCCTTCTTCCTGCGCCCCCTCAGAGCGACGACGCTCCAGGAGCGCCTCAAACTACACTCGCTCGACGAGAGTCGCTATTCCCTGCCCCACTCCTATGCACATAGTGGCAGCTCCGCGACTGCCTGAGGCAAGACCACTGAGCTCGTGCACGAGAGTCGTCAGGATACGCGCTCCGGAGCAGCCAAGCGGATGCCCGAGCGCTATCGCGCCACCAAGCGGATTCACCTTCTCCGGATCCAGGTGGAGCAGGCGCATCACGGCCAGGCTCTGGGCCGCGAATGCCTCGTTCAGCTCTACGGCAACCAGCTCATCGAGTTTCCATCCAGCCCTACTAAGCGCCTTTTCCATGGCCGGGACGGGCCCTATCCCCATCCTCTGGGGTTCCACACCAGCTACAGCACTTGCGACAATGCGAACCATTGGTTCCAGACCAAGGCGCTCCACAGCATGCTCCGTTGCCAGGATCACAGCAGCGGCACCATCGTTCAGAGGACTCGAATTACCGGCTGTAACAGTCCCGCCCCGCTTGAAAACCGGCGGAAGGGTGGCAAGCGCTTCCAAGGTGGTATCTGCTCGCGGACCGGAGTCCCTGGCAACGAGCACCGTTGACCCCTCCAGATTGCCGTGCCGGGGAACCGTAACCTCCACTGGGACGACCTCCCGCTCGAAGCACCCATCTCCCCACGCTGCGATGGCTTTCATGTGGCTCTCGTAGGAGAACCTGTCCTGATCCTCACGGCTGATTGCCATCTCTGACGCCAGGACCTCAGCCGTCTCGCCGAGCGAGATCGTGTACTCATCTGGCATCTTTGGATTGACAAGGCGCCAGCCGAGCTTCGTGTCGAAGATCTCCTGCTTGCGGGGAAGCGCCTCACCCGGCCTGGGTAGCACCCATGGGGCTCTGCTCATAGACTCGACGCCGCCTGCTATGGCTATCTCCCCATCTCCCACCACGAGTGAAGTGGCAGCCTGGTTCACGGCCTGGAGGCTCGAGCCACACAGCCTGTTCACGGTGACACCGGGCACAGAGACCGGGAGCCCGGAGAGCAGCACAGCCATTCGCGCGACATTGCGGTTGTCCTCGCCGGCCTGGTTGGCCGCTCCCATGACGACGTCCTCTATCTGGTCTGGCGGGACGCCTGGATTCCTCGCAATGAGTGCCCTCAGTACCGTGGCAGCCAGATCGTCTGGGCGCACTGCTGAGATGTCTCCCCTGTAGCGCCCGACTGGCGTCCGGCAGGCATCCACAATGTAAACCGGCTCCAGCGCTCGCACGGCTTACCCAACCACCATCTCGGTCGGGACAGGGATCGAAAAGCCCTGGTAAGCTACGTGCATAAAGTAATCGTATGCCCATACTGATAACCAGTCAAGCCTATGACATACAGTGTCAAGCTCAGGGTGTGGCCTCGATGCCTCCGAGCCGCAGGAGCGCCTCGAGGCCTACGGTCAGACCGCGCCTTCGGGGAACCTCACGGATGGCAAGAAGCACGCCGGGCATGAAGGCCTTGCGGTCATAGGCATCATGGCGAAGCGTAAGGCCCTGGCCGGGGGCTCCGAAGATGACCTCCTGGTGAGCTACCAACCCGGGCAAGCGCACGGCGTGGACCGGCACGTACCCACCCACGAGCGCGCCGCGCGAGCCTGGCACGACATCCAGATCGGCACCACGAACCGGCCACGAATCCAGGCCAGCCGACTGCCGCGCGGCCACCATGTCCATAGCGGTCTTCACTGCCGTGCCTGATGGGGCATCGCGCTTCTTGTCGTGGTGAAGCTCGATCACCTCTGCCCCATCCATGTGAAGGGATGCCACCTTCGAGAAGTGCATCAGCAGGACAGCTCCGACGGCGAAGTTCGGGGCGATGACGCAGTTGGCACTGGATCCTTCGCCGAATCTCGCAGCCAGGTCGACCATGTCGTCTGGCCCGAGGCCGGTAGTGCCTACTACAGCGTGGACGCCCTCGGTGGCGCACCAATCCAGGTTCTCCCTGGCTGCCTCTGCGACCGTGAAGTCGACCACCACATCTACGTGGACACCCCCGATGCCCGTGAGCGAGCCCACGACGCCGAGCGTTGCCTCCTCGGCTGCCAGGCCGGCTGATCCTATGGCCTCACCCAGGCTGAGACCGGCGCCCGTCCGGTCAACCGCCGCCACGAGCGAAAGATCGCCGGCAGCGGCGACAGCCCTGCAGACCTCGGCCCCCATGCGCCCTGAGGCTCCGACCACGCAGACGCGGAGCCTGCCATCCTCGCCAGAGCCAACACCGTCGCCTTCGGAGGTTCGCTCGGTCACCTGAGCCCGCCCAGCCTGGGGAGGAACCCTGAGAAGTCCTCATCGCCGAATGGGCCCACCACCGCTAGCGCCCGCGGGCCGGGCAGCACCTTGCCGGCAACTGCTGAGACGTCATCTATGCTCACAGCCTGCAGCATCGAGAGAACCTCGCTCACCGGGAGCACCCTGCCATGGACCAGCTTCGAGGTGCCCGCTCGCGCCATTCGGGCAGCCGAGTCCTCGCCGGCCAGGAGGGTCTGTGCCCGCAAGTGGTCCTTCGCCCTCTCCAGCTCCGAGCTCGTTATGCCATGCTCGACTACCCGGTCGAGCTCGTCAAGGACCAGACCGATCACCTCGTGCGCATTGGCCGGGGAAGTTCCTGCGGATACACCGAAAGCGCCGCAGTCTGCGTAAGCCGACCTGTCGGACCAGATACCGTACACGAGGCCGCGCTTCTCGCGGACCTCCTGGAACAGCCGGCTCGACATACCCCCCGCCAGGACCTGGTCCAGCACCGCCAGCGCGTAGCGCCGATCGTCGTCTCGCGCGAGGCCGGCCACCCCGATCGATAGATGAGTCTGCTCGGTCGGACGCTTCACGACACTGAGCGGGCGGATCTCACCATGGGGCGCTTCACGATGAGGAGGTTTCCCCCCGGGATTTCCGCTAAAGCGCCGCTCTATGCCAGAGGCAACCGCATCAGGGTCGATGGCGCCTGCCACCGCAACCACCACGTTCTCCGGGCGGTAGTGCCTTGCATAGAACTCCCTCACCCCCGCCGCGTCAATAGCTTTCACGCTGTCCACGATCCCCAGCACCTCGCGCCCGAGGGGATGCCCCGGGAAAAGCGCCTCGGAAAAACGCTCGGCGACCACCTCTGCCGGCTCATCCTCATGGGATAGAATCTCGTCCAGTATAACGTTCCGCTCCACATCTAGATCCTCTTGAGATAGCAGTGGAGCCCACATGAGATCGCACAGGACATCCAGTCCTACTTCCACGGCGTCTGCCAGAAGTCGAACGTAGAATGCTGTGTACTCCTTCGTGGTGAAGGCATTCATGTCTCCGCCGACGCCATCCATGACCTCCGCGATCTGGCGAGCCGTCATCGACGGGGTTCCCTTGAAGCAGAGGTGCTCGAGGAAATGCGAGACCCCGGCCAGCTCATCTGGCTCGTCACGAGATCCCACCCCGACAAAGAAGCCGATCGCGACAGAGGCAACCTCGCTCATGGGCTCTGCCACGAGGCGTAGCCCGCTGTCCAGCCGTAGATCTACTGCTCCGGCGCCGCTGGTAGCCGCCACATTCGAAGCCGCAGTCAGAGCCACGCCCGAAGCGTCAGCTACGCTGCCCACCAGGCCGACCGCCGCCTCTCCTGCGCCTGCGATTACCGCCGCCGCCTGAACCCTCGCGCGCGGATGCACCAGCGGAACGGTCTGGACCGAAGCCAAAGGCTCCCGTTCCTGGCGAGATAGCGGGGCCGAGGTCTCCCACTTCCGCCTCCAGCTCGGCCTCGAAGGATTCCTCGAATGATCTGGCTGGAACCGCTGATCCAGAACCGGCTCCACCGCCGGTCGATTCGCCGCGAGACGATGTGCCTTCGGATGCACCGCGACCTTCGGACGCCCCGCGACCTCCGGAGTACCTCGAGCCGTCGGGTCGTCCTCCGCCACCGCCCTCACCCACGAGAGAGAGGGCCACCTTACCCTGCGGATCCACATCGTCGACATGGACCTCGACCTCCTGGCCAAGGGTGAGAACGTCCTCGACACGCCCCACCCTCTGGCCTCCCCCGAGCTTCGATATGTGGAGTAGGCCATCGCGACCTGGAAGGATGTTCACGAAAGCGCCGAAGCTCGTGATGTTCACGACCTTACCTGTGTAGTTAGCACCCACCTCTGCTTTCGGGGGGTTCAGTATCAACATGATGCGGCTACGCGCCTCCTCCACTGCCGCGCCATCCTTCGAGCCGATCGTCACAGTCGCCACACCATCCTGATCGTCAACAGATATATCACTCCCCGTCTCCTGCTGGAGCGTGTTTATCACCTTGCCCTTCGGGCCTATGACCTCACCCACCTTGTCATGCGGGATCTCGAAGCTGACGATCTTCGGCGCATTGGCGTTCACCTCGCCGCGAGGCTGAGAGATAGCCGCGGCCATCACCTCGAGAATGGTCATCCGGGCTGTCTTCGCCTGCGCGAGGGCCTGCGCGAGCACCTCGGCAGGGAGGCCATCGATCTTCGTGTCCAGCTGTAGGGCGGTCACGAACTCACTCGTACCTGCGACCTTGAAGTCCATGTCGCCGAAAGCATCCTCAGCCCCGAGGATGTCGGTTAGGGTCGTGTACTTCCCGTTGACATGAACAAGGCCCATGGCAATACCCGCTACGGGTGCCTTGATAGGAACGCCAGCATCCATGAGCGAAAGCGTCGACCCGCACACGGATGCCATGGAGGTGGACCCGTTCGAGCTGAGAACGTCCGAGACGAGCCGCAGCGTGTAAGGGAACTCCTCCGGCGGGGGGACCACAGGCAGGAGCGCCCTCTCGGCAAGAAGGCCGTGACCTATCTCCCGGCGCTTCGGGCCCCTCATGAAACCGGTCTCGCCTGTCGAGAAGGGCGGGAAGTTGTAGTGGTGCATGTAGCGTTTCGAGTCGTCCACGCCGATCGTGTCGAGCAGCTGGTTCATACGCGGCATGCCGAGCGTGGTCACGTTCAGGACCTGGGTATCCCCCCTCTCGAAAAGCGCCGAGCCATGTGCTGTAGGGATGAGACCAACCTCGGCGGATAGCGGTCGGATGTCAGCCGGTCCCCTACCGTCTATCCTCACGCCCTCGTCAACGATCCGCTCACGCACTATCTGCTTCGTGAGGGACTTCACTGCAGCACGGACCTCGCGCTCACGGCCCTCGAGCTCTGGAGCGAGCTCCGTCACGATAGCATCCGTGACCTCGGCCAGCGCGGTGTTCCGCTCCTGCTTCGCCGTTATGGCATTCGCTTCGCTTACGCGCTCGATCCCGATGGCCTTCACCCTCTCCATCACGTCGCTCCCGTAGTCGACAAACAGCTCGTAGGGGATCGGCTCCTTCTTGCCCGCCAACGCCACGAGCTCCAGCTGCAGAGCGATCGATTCACGAATCCAGGTCTTCGCTGCTTCGAGTCCCTCGGCGATCACAGACTCGGTCACCTTCGGCGTGCCAGCCTCGTAAAGCGACCACGCAGCTTCGGTCCCTCCGGCCTCTACCATCATGATCGCGATCTCAGAGGTCATAGGGTCCTCGCCCAATGCCCTTCCTGCCACGACCAGCTCGAAGGTAGATGCATCGCCCTCCTGGTAGCTGGCATGGGGTATCCAGGCTCCCTCGGCCGACCAGGCGATGCGAACCGCTCCGATAGGCCCGTCGAAGGGAATCCCGGAGATCATGAGCGCTGCAGACGCAGCGTTTATCGCGAGGACGTCATGCGGGTTCTCCTGATCCGCTCCGAGGATCGTGCCGACCACGTGCACCTCATTACGAAATCCCTCTGGAAACGATGGTCGGAGCGGCCTGTCGATCAGCCTGCACGTGAGGATCGCCTGGTCTGTGGCTCGCCCCTCACGCCTGAAGAAGGAACCCGGAATCTTCCCAGCTGCGTACATCCTCTCCTCGATGTCGACAGTCAGCGGGAAGAAGTCGGTACCCTCCCTCACCTTCCGTGATGCCGTGGCAGTGACGAGGACCATCGTGTCCCCTATCCTCCCCACGACCGCTCCGTCGGCTTGCCCAGCCAGCTTCCCCGTCTCGTAGCTGAGCGAGCGCTGCGTCCCGCTGATAGGTGCGGACACGCGAATGGCATCTGCCATGGTATTACCCTCTTTCCCTTTCAGGGGCGGCGGCGGCGACCAGTTCCCAGTTGTCGGTCACCGGAAGCCTTTCCGCGACCGCCGGTGAGCGGCAACTGACAACTGATCTCGAGCCGGGGCCCGATGTCAAAATGCCGGGTGCGCCGACTCTGGCCCGTACCACCTGGAAAAGCCTGGGTGGGATCTGGACTCGAGCGTGAGCGGCCCGGAAGCGCGCCGACCGGCGTCAGCGGCGGATCCCGAGGCGGGCGATGAGTGAGCGATACCGCTCGACATCGTTCCGCCTGAGGTAGTCGAGCAACCGCCTTCTCTGACCGATGAGCTGCATAAGGCCGCGGCGGGTGTGGTGGTCCCCGCTATGCACCTTCAGGTGCTCCGTCAGGTGGGAGATACGTGCGGTGAGCAACGCCACCTGTACCTCCGGCGATCCGGTATCGGTCTCATGAAGCCGGTAATCGGCGATGGTGGCGAACTTGTCACCTGCTGGCACGTTTCAGTATCTCTCCATCGGCTGTGTGACTGGACACTCGCTGGCGCCCAGTTATCGCTCGGCCCACCTCCTAGTGGAACCGTCTTGCACGTTGGTCGGCAAGCCACGTCAATGCTACCAGCCATAGCGACCAGCGGCCACTCGGTCGGGCCGGATCATGTCACAGGCCGGCCTTCCCGGGCCGGATCATGTCACAGGCCGTCTAGGACCCGCCTGACCCGAGCGACATCCGACCTCATAGCCGAGACCAGAGCCTCCACCTCCTCGAACGCCTCCTCGTCCCGCAACCTCTCCACGAATGTGATCTCTCCCATCTCTCCGTAGAGGTCTCCATGGAAGTCGAGCAGGTGCGCTTCCACCACCACCCCAGCGCCGCCTGGATAGAAGGTCGGGCGCCTCCCAACCGAGATCGCTGCGCGCCGGAGATCGCCTGCGCCGTCGAACCTGCGGTAGAAGCCAGCGTAGATCCCCTCACGGGGAAGGAGCCTCTCCTTCGGCACCCTGCAGTTGGCCGTCGGGTAGCCGAGCATGGATCCGGCCCGGCCGTCACCTTTCTCGACCTCGCCGCGAACCGAGTATGGACGGCCCAGCAAGAGGGCAGCGAGGCGGACGTCGCCTGATTCCAGGACGCCCCGGATGCGTGTCGAAGATACCGGCTCTCCCTCGACCACCGCCAGTGGCACCCCCATCACAGCGAATCCCCTGTCCTCCCCCATGGCCGCCAGGCTGGCTACCGATCCATCCCTATCGTGTCCGAACCGGAAGTTCTCCCCGACCACTACGAGACGTGAGTGCAGAGCTGACACGAGCACCTCATCGACGAAGTCCCGAGCGCTCTCTTCTCGCCGGCGCTCGTCGAAGGGGAGCACGATGGTGGCATCTATGCCACTCTCGGCAAGCAGCTCCAGCTTCTCGCCAAGGGTGGTAAGCAGCTTCGGAGCTGCCTCTGGGCGCACCAGGGCGAGCGGATGCCGGTCGAAGGTGACCGCCACAGCAGGCAGTCCCCGCTTCGCTGCCTGCTCGCGCAGCCGGGACAGGAGGGCCCGGTGACCCACATGGCAGCCGTCATATGTCCCTATCGTGATAGCCGTGGCACTGCCGTGGCTCTCGGCGAACGACCTGGTTGCCTCGAGACTGCTGGCCGGCTCTGCGACGACCTCCATGTCAGTCACGCGCTCGTGCCCGAAGCCTCACGATGGATGCTCATCGTCATCTGGTCCGAGCACCACGAGCGGAGCGGCCACATCCTGGCTCCGCTCCGCGTAGACGGCTAGCAGCGAGCCAGGAAGCCTGCCCGGCGGCGAGCCAGGAAGCCTGCCCGGCGGCGAGCCAGGAAGCCTGCCCGGCAGCGAGCCAGGAAGCCTGCCCGGCGGCGAGCCAGGAAGCCTGCCCGGCGGCGAGCCAGATATCACTGCGAAAGGCCTACCACGCTCACGCTCCGGATGGCCCTCGAACGCTGACCCTGCGGCCAAGTCCGATACCGGCAGCGCCTGCCCGTTCATCACGCGCCTGGCTACCTCGGGCGTCACCGTGACACCCTCCATCCCGGCATCGCTGACAAGAGCGACGGCTGGCGGGATCACGGCTCTTCCTCGAAGCTCCTCCAACTTCTCCAGGGACAGCGCACGGTCCACGTCTATTCCCCCGATCGCTACCCGCCGCAAGCGGCGCAGATGCGCAGGGCAACCGAGCTTGGTGCCGAGGTCCTCTGCCAGCACCCGGACGTAGGTCCCTGCCGAGCACGTGACCGACAGCTTCGCTACGATCCCCGCCGGGTAGCCGTCTCCCTCGAGAACCTCGGCCGGGGAGAGAGCGCACTCGTAGACAGTCACCTCACGCGCCTCGCGCTCCACCGTCAACCCCTCGCGCGCCAGCTCGTGGAGCCTGCGACCTTGTATCCTGCGGGCCGAGACCATGGGAGGAACCTGGAGGAACGTGCCGGTGAAGAAGCGGGCAGCCTCGGCGAGATCGGCGCTGGACAGGCTGCCGGGATCCCCGGTCAAGAGAACCTCACCGGTATCGTCCCCTGTGGTGGTGCTCGTCTTGAACACGACCTCGGCCTCGTAGCGCTTGGGCAGCTCCGTGAAGAACCTGAGAAGGCGGGTCGCGCGGCCAATCCCTACGACCAGAAGCCCTGTTGCCGGTGGATCGAGCGTTCCCGAGTGGCCGACCTGGCGCGTTCCAAGGATGCGGCGCACCCTGGCCACCACGTCGTGGGACGTCCATCCCGCGGGCTTGTCTACATAGACGAACCCGGCGCTACGACCCTTCACGACAGGCGAACGATAGGAATCGACTACACCATCGCTATACGATCTTCTTGCTGGCTCATCCGAGCTTGGCGCATCCGGAGCTCGCGTACCCGGTGCTGGCGCATCTCCTCCAGGCTCATCTTCTCCAGGCGTGCCTTCCGCCGGCGCACCTGCAAGATCCTCCCCGAGACCCTCCGAGGCCGAGCCTGCGAGCCGGCGCAGGACCATGTCGAGACGCTGTGTGGCGAGCACCGCCGGATCGGCAGCAAAGGCAAGCACAGGAGTGTGCTGCATCCTCACGGAGCTGGCCAAGCGTCTCTGGATCTCGGTGCGGTACTCCTCCTCCAGCAGCAGGCGCGTGCGATCGGGTAGCTTCCCGATGAAGACAGTAGCTCGTCTCAGGTCCTTGCTCATCTCCACATCGGTCACCGTCAGCATCCCCAGACGCTCGTCGACGTCGGCAATCCTCTCCAGCTCCTCGGCAACGACTTCGCGCACCAGCTCTCCCACGCGAACGCTACGCGGGTAGGAAAGGCTACGGCCAGAGGGAACCCGCCGGCTCACGTCCCGATGGCTCCGATAGGCCACGCCCGCACGTCAGGTTCGCGCCACCTCGCGCTCTTCGTAGGTCTCAATGACGTCGCCATCCTTCAGATCCTGGAAGTCGGACAACCCGACCCCGCACTCGAAGCCAGCCGCCACCTCGCGGGCGTCTTCCTTGAAGCGCTTGAGCGACGTCACGGTCCCTTTCCAGATAACGACGCCTTCCCGCAGGAAGCGCACTCGCGAGCCACGCCTGATGATCCCGTTCCTCACGTAGCATCCGGCAATTGCCCCCACGCGGGGCACCCTGAAGATCGCACGCACCTCGGCTTCGCCGGTGACCACCTCCTCGAAGGTGGGGACCAGCATCCCGACGAGTGCAGCCTCCATATCCTCTACGAGCTTGTAGATGATCTCGTAGGTACGGATGTCTACCTTGCGCTCGGAGGCGAGCTCTCGCGCTCGCCGATCCGGTCGCACGTTGAACCCTATGATCGTGGCGTTTGAGGCGGTAGCGAGCTGGACGTCGTTCTCTGTGATACCTCCTACGGCCCGATGGACGAACACGACCTTCACCTCGTCACGCTCGAGCTTCCTGACGCTCTCGGTCACCGCTTCCAATGACCCCTGCACATCGGCTTTCAAGATGAGGTTCAATGTCGCCGTCTCGCCGCGCTGGATCTGCTCGAAGAGGTCCTCGAGCTTCGCCCCGGCCGCCACCGGAGCTGCAGCCACCTGCTCCAGGGAACGCTGCCTGCGAGCCCGTGACTCTCCTATGGTCCTGGCAACCCCCATCTCGGCGACGACACGCACCTCATCCCCGGCTTTCGGTGGCTCGCTGAAGCCGAGCACCTGCACCGGGGTCGACGGGGCAGCCTCCTTCACTGGCTCACCCAGGTCGTCTACCATGGCCTTGACGCGCCCCCAGGATCCTCCTGCCACGACGTAATCGCCGGTTCTAAGCGTCCCGGACCGGACCAGGACCGTTGCCACGGGGCCCCGTCCCACCTCCAGGTTCGCCTCCAGCACCACACCTCTCGCTCGTCCCTCCGGGCTGGCTCGTAGCTCGAGCACGTCAGAGAGCACCGCCAGATGCTCCAGGAGGTCGTCTATCCCAAGCGATTCCAGGGCCGAGGCCTCCACGACTATGGTGTCACCGCCCCACGCCTCTGGCACCAGCCCGTGCTCGCTGAGCTGTTGCAGGACCCGGTTCGGATCCGCGTTCGGCCGGTCGATCTTGTTCAGTGCCACGACTATCGGAACCCCGGCACTACGCGCGTGATCTATGGCCTCCACGGTCTGAGGCATCACACCGTCATCTGCCGCCACGACGAGCACGACGATATCGGTTACCTGGGCACCTCTGGCGCGCATGGCGGTGAAGGCCTCGTGGCCAGGCGTGTCTATGAACGTGAGGAGCCTGCCAGCGAGCTCTACCTGGTAAGCACCTATGTGCTGCGTGATCCCGCCCGCCTCGCGCGCTATCACATTCGAATGCCGGATCCTGTCCAGAAGCAGGGTCTTGCCATGATCCACGTGGCCCATGACGGTGATGACGGGAGGCCGAGGCCTGCTGGTCGAGGCGGCTGAATCATCATCCGAGAAGTACTTGACCTGGAGCGCCGCCTCTTCCTCCTGACCAGGATCCACCAGCCGGATATCGGCTCCGAGCTCAGCCGCGAACAGCTCGATCATGTCGTCAGTGAGCGGCTGCGTAGCCGTAACCATCTCGCCCTGCAAGAGGAGGAAGCGGATCACGTCTCCGGCAGATCGGTTCAGCCTGGGCCCCACATCCTGTGGGGTGCTACCCCGCTCGATTATTACCTCGTGATCGGGAACAGGCGCATCTGACGGGGTGTAGCTCGTGACCTGGGTCGGCTCGAGCTCCTCCAGGTTCCGACGGCGCCGGCGAGGACGGCGCTGGGGTGGCCTACCACGGCCGGCGAACGCGGGGCCGCCTCTACTCGGTGGACCTCCTGCCGGTGGCGGTACCGCGGTACGCGAGAACCCGGGGCGCCCGCCAGGACCGGCCGAAGGGCCTCTCGGCGGCGGGCTGTTCCGGGAGCCAGGAGATGCCTGCTGGGTGCCGTAAGGCGGGCGAGAATACCCGGGAGAAGCCGGCCTCCCGGCGGGGGAGCTGCGCTGGCCCGGCCTCGGGCCGGGTCCTGTGGCACCGCGAGCAGGAGTGCTCCTGCGCAAGCCCGGCGGGGGTGGTATGGGGCGCCCCGTAGAGCTGAGCGGTGGACGGACGACCGACCGCTCCGGAGAACCTGCTTGAGACGCCGGAGATGACGAGGCTCCGCCAGCGGGAGCTCCGCCTGCGGGAGCTCCGCCTGCGGGAGCTCCGCCTGCGGGAGCTGTACCTGCGGGAGCTGCTGCCGGGGAAAGCCCGCCTGCGGGAGCTGTACCTGCGGGAGCTGCTGCCGGGGGAGGCCCGCCTGCGGGAGCTGTACCTGCGGGAG
>DAHXND010000111.1 GCA_027366675.1 Acidimicrobiales bacterium | reverse complement strand
CGTCACCTGCTTGGAAGGAATTTCGCGACAGGCTACCCTACGAGCCTATGGCCCGCGCGAGCCTGGCGAACGCGGACCAGCTCGCAGTCAGCTGGAACTCACCGGGGCTGGCACTGTCCGGCTGGGATATGCGGGGCTGGGCACTGTCCGGCTGGGACATGCGGGGCTTCGGTGGAGAGAGACCATGGGAGCGCGGCGAGTCGAGCGCTCCATACAACGCGACCACGCACAGTGCGATCTCGACCCGGGCACAGCAGACCTTCTCCACCCACGCTGCCCCTCTGCCAGTATACCCCTCCAGTCGACGTCCGGAGCTCCACCGTCGAGACCGAATAGCGAGTAGCGCTGTGCACGAGCCCGCAAAAGGCTCGACTCGCGAACTGCCTTCGATGGCACACCGCCACCCACCTTCGAAGCGCGCGAGGCTGACGACAACCGCCGGGTCGCAGCTGGGCTTGCTCGCAGCGCCGCCGTCGTCGGAGTCTCGCCAACCTCGTCGGCGCCTCGCCGTCGTCCCGAACCGGGCGCGCCGACAACCCGAGCCACGCTCGTGCTCAGCCACGCGCGCTCCACCGAGCGCTCCCCAGACGGGCGCTCCCCAGACGCGCGGACGGGGCAGCGCCAGCCCGCCCCGCGAGGTCATCGCCAGCACGTCACACCCCGGCGCGAAGTTCGCGGCGCCCAAAACCTGAGAAGGGCTATCCATTTCACTGCCACCATCATCTCGTTCTCATTCCAGGCTGCGCGCCGCCCGCCATGGTCGGTCTTCGGGCGGCTGGGCCAGGCTGGCGGGCCGGGAGCGGGGCCCCTTCAGTCCTGGGGGCATGACTGCCTTGGGGCGTGGGTGGGCCACGAGTTGGCGATACGTCACCGGTACGGCACCCGCTGCGTACTGCAGCAGGCGATAGAAGAGCAGCCCTCGGGCACGGGAGCGGCGTCGGTTGAAACGGAAGCAGAACTCGTTCAGGTAGGCCTGCAGGTGATCGGCGCCGACGCCTCCCTGATGAGTGCTGAGCAGCCACCGCTTGGAGAGCGAGGCGACGCGGTGCACAGCAGACAGCAGTTCATGTGCCTTGTGCCCGGAGCCCGAGATCGGGTGCGGCTCGTGGACGAAGCTGTCCGCGCAGGCCCTGGGGTAGGCGCCCCAGCCGTCAGTCACGACGGTGGAGGTGGGTTCAACCGTGGAGAGAAGGAAGCTCCGCAGGCTCTGCGCTTCCGCGTTGGGGATAATGCTCATCCTGGCTCTGCCGTAGCCCCGTGGCTCGTGCAGCTCCACCGCGATCGCCACCAGCGTCTTTCCCAGTGCCCCACGTCCGGGTACACCAGGTTCCTCACCGCCGAAGAAGGTCTCGTCGACCTCGACGCGCCCGCCGAGGAGCTCGCGTCCCGGCCGTACCATCGCGGTGCGGTACCGGTGCAGCATCGTCCACGCAGTCTGGTAGGAGCCGAGACCGAGGACCCGCTGCAACCCGAGCGCCGAAGCACCGTCCTTCTGGCTGGTGACGAACCACGCGGCGGCGAACCACACCGTCAACGGCACACGCGTGTCATGGAAGATCGTCCCCGCGGTGCGAGAGACCCGCTTCTTGCATCCTCCACAACGCCACACCCGTCCGGCGGTTGTAACGGCTGAAGCGGATCTACCGCATCTCGGGCACACCGGCCCAGTTGGCCAGCGCAGCCAGTCCAGGTAGTCGATGCAGGCCTCATCGTCGGGGAACCACGCTCTCAGCTCGGCATACGAGCCTGGATAGTGCAGGCCGCGCGACGGCATTTCACAATCCTACCTCACTGGTGGCAGTGAAATGGATAGCCCTTGTGTGCCGAGAATGCGAAGGGAGGTAGCGACGTGTAAACGTCGTGACCAACAAAGCAATGCTGTACGAGAGATGGAGGTGCGCCGGGATCAAAACCGGCATGGAGCAGGAGATGAGAGTTCTCTACATT
>DAHXND010000102.1 GCA_027366675.1 Acidimicrobiales bacterium | reverse complement strand
TACCGCCGATGGAAAATAGACCGTGATATGGCAGTGGAGGCGATTCTGGCCGCAGAAGCGCGAAGTCGTGTCGAGGTGATTCGCTCCATCTATAGAGCGTACGCCCGGTCGCATGGCAAGGACCGCTATGGGGATAAGACGCCGAACCATGTTCTCCACATGCAGGTGCTTGGCGCTCTATTTCCTGAAGTCGTGTTCGTGCACGTGATCCGGGATGGTAGGTCGGTGGCGCTCGCGCTGCAGGAGATGTCCTTCGGACCCTCGACCGCATGGGAGGCGGCTAGCTACTGGGAGGAGCGAGTGAAGGCCGGTCGGGTCGCGGGGCGTGAGCTTGGGGGGGATCGTTATTTGGAGGTGCGCTACGAGGAGCTATGCTCTGATCCCGAGCGCGTGCTGCGACAGGTCACTGCGTTCATCGGACTTGACTACGATGCAGCCATGCTGGAATATCAGCAGGCTACGGCGCGGCAGTTGGAGATGAGTCCGGCTCCCGGCGAGGATCGCAGTCTCCTGCGCCCTCTCACCCCAGGTCTTCGCGACTGGGTGTCGGATATGCCCGCCAGGGATGTGGTGGCTTTCGAGCGTGTCGCGGGCTCTACCCTTGCCGCGCTCGGCTACGAGCTTGGCTCATCCAGTACGAGCGCCCCGGCTCATCTTCAAGGTCGCCTGCGCGGGGCACTAGAAGGCTTACGATGCCGCTGGCAGGAGCGGGCCGGTCACCGGCCGGTCTGGTAGGGGCACCGATGCCGGAGGCGCCGATCGGGGATGTGGATCGGATAGGCAGGTACGGCAGGGCATATCGGGAGGCATACGGGTTCGAGGCCGTTCTGGTCACTTGCCGCCAGCGGCTCTTGGGTGACATCGTGCGCGATCTCCGTCCACGGCGCGTACTGGAAGTGGGGTGTGGCGTGGACCTGCTTGCGGAGCACGTTATCTCGCTCGAGCAAGATTTCCCTACTGGGCCGCTATTCGAGCGCTGGGTGACCATAGAGCCTGACCGAGTCTTCGGGGACCGGATGGAGGCTCTCTCGACGATGGAGCCGCGTTGCTCGATCGTTCGTGGCCTCTTGGAAGACACCACCGCCGAGGCCATATCTACCTGCGGCGCCGTGCCTGACCTGATCATCTGCGCGTCCCTTCTCCACGAGGTGCCTGACCCGGATCGTTTCCTGAGAGCGATCCGCAGGTGCGCTGGTGAGAGCAGTGTCGTTCACTTCTCAGTGCCCAACGCACTCTCCCTGCACAGGCGCCTGGCCCGCTCGATGGGGCTGATACGAAGGGAGTCCGAGCTGTCAGGTCGCGATCAGCTTTTCGGGCATTCACGGGTTTATGACAAAGAATCGTTGGCAGAGGAGGTCAGATCAGCTGGTTTCGCCATAGTAGGATCGGGCGGCTCGTTCCTGAAACTCTTCGACCATGAGCACATGGAGCAGATCGGATTCCTCACCCAGGACATGATCCTTGGCCTTGATCTGCTCGGTCGTGAGCTTCCGGAGGTGGCCGCCGAGATATTTGTGAACGCTGTGCTTGCTCCTTCCAAGGGTTGAGCTGGTTTCGTCGGGCTCTCGATGCGGCGATGGCGGGTCTCATGGGGTCGGGGTGCCGTGGAGGAAGTGGGGCCGTCACGTAGCCGCAGGCCGGCCGTCCGACGAGCTGAACCATCGTGTCACGGCAGGCTGGCAGCCCCGGTGAGGACGTCGATGACTCGCCGCTGCTGATCCCTGCTGATACCAGGGTACAAGGGGAGTGAAAGCACGCATTTGGCTGCCTGCTCGGCCACTGGCAACCAGGGTCGCGGCCTGGTCGTACAGCCCGAGCGCGACTGGAACATAGGAAGCAGGTGAAGCGGGTTCGGATAGTGAACACCCGTTCCTATGCCGGCTCTGTCCATTGCGGCCCGGCAGGCAGCTCGGTTCTCTACCCGGATCACGTAGAGATGCCAGACGGCGTTAGCATCCGGGTCTACCGTTGGACGTTGTACGGCTGGCGCGTCGCCAAGGAGCGCGTCGTACAGAGCGGCCGCCTCCTGGCGCGTGGAGTTCCATGTAGCCAGATGCGGAAGCTTCGCACGCAGCACAGCAGCCTGCAGAGTATCGAGGCGTGAGTTGAAGCCGAAGCGGCTGTGGTCGTACTTCCCCTTGCTCCCGTAGTTCCGGATGGACCGCGCTGAGGCATAGACAGTATCGTCATTCGTGAGCAGGGCGCCTCCGTCGCCCCAGGCACCTAGGTTCTTCGTAGGGTAGAAGCTCGTGGCCGTGGCGATCGTTCGGGGGCCTGTGCGCAGGCCGTCCCGGCTGGCTCCATGCGACTGGGCGGCGTCTTCGATGATGGCGATCCCGTGCCTTTCGCAGATGGATCCAAGGCTCGCCATGTCGGCCATCTGGCCGTAGAGGTGAACAGCCACGACGGCGGCAGTGTGGGGCCCGATGGCAGCGGCGACGGCTGCGGGGTCGATCAGGAGCGTATCGGGCCGCACGTCGACGAACACGGGTGTGGCACCGCAGCGCACGATGCCGGCCGCAGATCCGGCAAAGGTGAAGCTGGGTACTATTACCTCATCCCCTGGTCGGATGTTCGAGGCCCGCAGTGCCACCTCGACTGCGTCAGTGCCGCTGCCGAGGGTGACGCAGTGCCTGACCTCCCAGGCGGCAGCAAGCTCTTCCTCGAACCTCGCGACCTCTGCTCCAAGGATGAACTGTCCCTGATCTATGACGCCCGCCATGCGGTGCTCCACTTCTTCCCGGACCAGGTCGTTCTGGACGCGCAGGTCGACGAAAGGAATGGTCCATCCGCCCGAGCTGGCTTTTCCCGTGGAGCTGGCTTTTCCTTCCGAGCCGGCTTCCCCTGGGGCGGCCCTGGCCCCTGATCGGCTAGGAGGGAGCGGCATTAGCACCTGGCGTACTCAGGCTCGCAGGCGAGAATGGAGCCTGGTCGGGTGGCGGGCGGGCCTCGGTCAGATAGGCATCTGGGGGGAATCGGGACAGCCATCGTTCGTTGAAGCGATAGAGATTGTTCGTATCGGCAGCGAAGCGCTCGCGGGAGTCCGACTGCGACTCCAGGTGAATGGCCAGGGCCCGTGGCTCGTAGATGACCAGCCAACCGAGTGCACGAACCATGAAGCACAGATCGACATCCTCGAAACCATTCCAGTAGCCTTCGTCGAAGCCACCGGCTGCATCGAAGGCTTCGCGCCGGACGGCTACTGCAGCCCCGGTAACAGCTTGGAGCGCCGCTCGCTGGCAGGCGACGTCCAAGCTCGCTGGCTGGCCGAGGAAACGGTGGCGGAAGAACAGGCCTGGTCCGTCGGCGCGTATCGCGGGCAGACCATCCAGGACAAGACCCTGGAGGGCGAGGAGGCCGGCATGCTGGATCCGCCCATCCGGGTAGAGCAGCTTCGCACCTACGATCCCGGCCTTCGGCTCTTCTTCGAACGCGCCCAGCAGGGCATCCAGCCAGCCTGGCTGCACGAGGACATCGTTGTTCAGGAAGACCAGATGCCTACCCCTGGCAGCGGCAGCTCCCTGGTTGCAGGCCCGGGCGAAGCCGAGGTTGACAGGATTATGGATCACCTGGAGATTCCCGTCAGGGGACCCGCTTAGCTCTCTTGTCGCGTCGCTGGATCCGTTGTCCACCAGCACGACCTCGTATTGGCCCGGAGTGGTGACCTCGCTTATATGAGCGAGACAGGCTCTCGTGAGATGCGCCTTGTTCAGGCATGGGATCACGATCGAGGCTGTGGCAGATGGGCCATCGAGAGATCCCTTGGCAGACGATATGGACGTGTCACCTGAGGAAAGCGGTGCTGCATGCAAGAGATCGGCAAGTCCCGGCTCCTCGGGTTCCAGCCAGGATAGGAACGCCTGGCGGCGTGCCGGGTCTGCAATCTGAGAGAAGGCATCCAATACAGCCTGGCGATGTGGATTGCCGGTATCTTCCCACGGGTTCGTCCGGCCGGTCTTGTCCTGGCGTTTATCAGCCAGCAGGCGGGCTGCGTGGGCGTGGGCACGCGCGGAGGGGAGGTCGTAGGGGGAGGCTATCGCGAGCGGTGCCGATCGGTTAGTGGGAGCTGGGTCGACATCCGCGCCGCCATCGCCCTCTGGGGAGCATACGCGGGAGGGCTGCGTGCCTCCGCGGGGCGTGAGATCACGGGATCCGTCGAGGAGCTTCGAGGTCAGCTCGGCGGCAATCCTGGATACGTGGTCCCACGTCCACTCTGCAAGCACTCGGCGGCGGCCTTCTCGGCTCCGGGCAAGACGCCCCGAGTCGTCTTCCGCCACGACGCGTAGCAGATGAGCCAGATGCTCTACGCTCGGCTCTGCCCAGGTGTGTCCCCAGTAGAGCGCGATGTCCATTCGCGTATCGACGGTAGCCATCCGCTCGACGTCGATCAGGTAGGCATCATCGTCGTCTAGGAAATCGAGGTGCCCTCCCCAACGAGTCGCCACTACGGGGACGGAACAGGACAGGGCTTCAAGAAATGGTCGCCCGAAGGCTTCCCCGCGCGTGGGGCTGACGTAGGCGTCCGCGGAGCTGAGAAGGCGCGCGAACCCGTCGAATCCGAGGGGGCTGCCGAGGATGACGATCGGCGCTACTGCATCGAGAGAGCTGCCCAGTCCTCGCAGCGTGGTCTCGACCTGTGTTGTCATCTGTGCCGTTGTGTCCTCGTCACCGAAAGCCGAGCGTGGGTAGCATCGTAGCACGAGGGTCACGTCATCATCGGGCCGGAATGCCCTTGCCCAGGCACCCAGCAGTATGTCAGGGCCTTTGCGGTAGCTCCACTCGAACGCGGAGAGGAATACGAAGCCTCGCCGCTCCGGTAAGGGGAAGTTGTCCAGGTCGGGGCTGAAGCGGATCGGGTCGACGCCATCGGGAAGCAGTGAAACGGGCACGCGGAGGTCGGCATCACTGAAAGTGGCGAGATTGAACCTGCTCGGTACCCATATCGCGTCCATGGCGTTCAGGCGCTCTACCCATGGGCTGGGAAGGCGGTCTGTTTCGAACATGGTTCGAGCCACTGTGGGAATACCTGCGCCAACACGCTGGCTCGCGCCACCCGGTGCGTTCACGACATCGAGGGCGACCTCGTCGCACGCCTGGCCGAGAGCCTCGGAGAGCAGCTTGGCGGTGCCAAGATCTGCCCTGGCCAAGGCTTCCAGGATTCCCGGGGTTTGGGGGCCAACGGGTCGCGCCGCCACTGGCAACCCCAGGCTCCTCAGGCCGGCGACGAACCCCCGAGCTTCCTCGCCATAACCAGTCAGGTTCAGCATGTAACCCCACCAGCGAATCGCGCCGCGCCCTGCCCACGCAGGATACCGAGGGCTCAAGATCCCAGCCGCCCCGTGGCCGTCGATCCGTGATCCCGGTCGCTCCCGTAGGAGGCTGCTACCGGGTTCTTCAGGGTGCCGGCTAGATCCGGAGCCAGGGCTTCGAGTGCAGGGAGGATCGTTAGGCACTGCTGCGTGCTCAGGCCGCGAGCAGCGGCGGAGAAGACCTCCCTTGCCTGCGGATCCTGATAGGCCCGCCAGGCAGCTGCGGCGGCGAGGCAGCGGTTCGGTGCGGGCAGGTCTGGGTCGCGCGCCTGTCCCATGAGCGGGCAGGCGTCAGCGAGCCCGATCTCCCGCAGGCGCTTGGACCATGCCATAGCCCGATCGAGCGGTAGCCGTAGGGCGACGCGGCTCGAGGCTGCCAGCACCCCGAGGTCCCCGGGGAAGTGCTCCAGGCAGCTTTCGAGGAGGTGATCGGCATCTGGAGGTGGGAGCTGGCTGATCTGCCCCAGGAACGGTACGAGCTGTTCGCCCGGGAGATGAGCCACGAGCTCTACCGGGTCGTGCCCTGCCGCGCGTAGAGCTTCTACTACAGCCACGATATGGGCATCGAGGGAGTGGTTCGTGTCGAGAGCGTCGAGGTAAGCGCTCGCCGCCTCGTCGCTTCGACCGAGCGCGGAGAGGCATGCCGCGCGCTCATGCACGAACGAGGTCGACCTGTGCTCGAATCCATCCTCGTCGACCTCGCTCGCTGGCAGCGCTTCCAGGATGGCGAGGGCATCTGAGTAGCGACCGCTAATCAGGCACGCTCGCGCGGCGAGCGATGCAGGCAGGCTTTTACCTCTGGTGTGCTTGGCCAGGCGCGCTGCGTAGTCGAGGGCGTCGTCAGGCCTGCGGCGCTGAAGGGCAACTTCGGCCAGCGTTCGCAAGCCCAACCGGACAGTAGTGGGGTTCGAGGTCAGGGCCAGGCCTTCTTCGGCATGGATAGTCGCCTCCTCCAGCATCAGAGCAACCGCCTCGGAGCGGGCAAGGCTTATCAGAGAGAATCCCTGCTGCCAGGCTCCACCCTGCTCTACCTCCACGGCTGCCACGCCCAGGTTCCGGCTCGCCTTCTTGCGTCTGGCCATTGCCATGTCCGTATAGCCGCTGTGGCGGATGCGGGTATGACCGAACAGGGCGAGGCGCGGGGCACTACCGTTTGCACCGATCACGATTTGCTCGTGCAAGCGGCCAGCCCACCTGCAGCGCCACCTGCGGAACAGGCGAGCCGCAGTATGCACGAAAACCGTACCAGTTCCCGAGCCGGTTAGGTTGTCAATGGATACCAGGTAGCCATCCAGGTCGATCGGGGCATTGGCGAGCTCGTGCCGAAAGGCAGTGATATCGTTCATCGAAAGGGTCTCATCAGCGTCAACCCAGCAGATCCACTCCCCCCTGCAGTATTCGAGAGCAGCGTTCCTCGCGCGAGCGAAATCCTCGTCCCAGTACCCCTCCACGACGATGGCTCCAGCTTCTCCTGCGATCTCTCGCGTTCTATCGCTCGATCCAGTGTCGTAGACCACGATCTCATCGGCGATACCGGTAAGGGACGTTAGGCAGCCAGGCAGATCATGCTCTTCATCCCTCACTATCAGGCATGCGGATATAAAGGGATCATCCAGCCCCTCTGGAGCGATACCATGGCGGGCCTCGTAGCGGCGTGCCCCCTCCGACCGGTCCTCCAGCCGGTCATGGCCGAGAGCAGCACGAGATCTGCCGCCATCGTGGCGTGCGACAGCAGCCTCGGCCACGACGAAGTCGAGCGGGCTCACCTCATGTGCTCGGGTGCAGAGATCCTCGCCGTCGAAGCCGCCTGGGGATAGTCCTTCGTCGAAGCCCCCGGCAGCCTCGAAGATGTCTCTCCTGATGGCGAGGCAGAAGCTTCCCAGGGAGCGTACTTCCCTTAGCTTCCTGGCGTTCGCGCGCTGCCATTCCCGTGCTTTCATGCGGAAGGCCCTGGCATCGGAGGGTGGCCATAGGTGTGCCGGCAGCCTCTGCGATGCGGGCGCGCAGTCTGAGAGCGGCCCGGCTGCCGCTACCCCTGGTTCGCTCATGGCTTCTCGCAGGTGGTCCAGCGCATGCGGGGCGAGGACGACGTCGTTGTCCAGGAATAGCAGGACATCTATCCCCGGGCTGAGGTGCCTAGCCCCGATGTTCCTGGAATGGCTCGCTCCCACCGCTGATTCGTTTCGCAGGCGTGTTGCCCACGGATAAAGCGCCAGGCCGGACTGGGTGCCATCCCTGGACGCGTCATCGACCACTACCACTTCGTCCCCGGAGGCGAGCTGTGGTCGCAACGCCGACAGCGCTCCTCGCGTGGAGCTCCATGCCTCCCTGCAGGCCATCACTACTCCTATGGAGGTTACTGCGGACCCGCTTGACCTGAGCATGCCTGCATCCAATCGGCATCCAGGCGAGCCATCTTGAGAAGTCAGGGTAGCCGGGATTATTTCTAAAGCAGAGCGCCGCGGCTGCCGATAAGATGGCGGTGCGTCCCCTATGGAGGGGGGTGCTTCCGGGGGGTTGCCGACAGGCATGCCTGCCGGCAACCAGGAGAAGCGACTAAATCAAGGAGGAAGTTATGTCATCTCTCGTGATAAACACGAACCTGTCTGCAATCCAGGCCTATGACAACCTGACCCAGACGAACAACGCTCTGGACAATGCGATATCGCAGCTCTCGTCAGGCTTGGCCGTGCAGACGGCAGCGGATAACCCGGCGGGATATGTGACGGCGGAGGCATTGCAGTACCAGCAGGTGGGCTACACGCAGGCCTCGGCGAATGCCCAGAACGGTGTGTCTCTGATCCAGACCGCAGAGGGTGCGCTTAACCAGATCACGTCGGTCCTGCAGACCATGGACCAGCTGGCGCTGAACTCTGCGAACGGAGCGACCACCGATAGCACTGCCCTCTCAGCCAACCAGGCGGAGTTCTCCAAGCTGCAGAATGAGATAAACCAGATCGCGAACACGACCTCTTTCGGGACCACCCAACTCCTGAGCGGGACGTTCACCGGTCAGGTCCTACAGGTGGGGGCGTTCGACAACTCGAACCAGCAGATCACACTGTCGATCTCGGGAGCGACCGCCAGTGATCTCGGCATAGCTAGCTCATCGGTAGGGACCGTTGCCGGCGCGCAGACGGCTATCGCCTCGGTGCAGGCCGCTATCAACACAGTCGACGCGATCGAGGCGAACGTAGGAGCCCTGCAGAACGAGCTCCAGGCAGTTATCACGAACCTCCAGGTGGGCGGCCAGAATCTCCAGGCTGCGCATAGCGCGATCGTGGACACGAACTTTGCCAAGGAGACGACTGCATTTACGACCCAGAACATCCTCATGCAGTCGGGTGTCGCGGTGCTGTCCGCGGCTCAGCAGCAGCCAGGCCTCGCGTTGAAGCTCCTGGCAAACGTCTGAGCCAGCTAGGAGCACGAGCGGTCCTGAGGTAATGCCTGATGTGTGCCTGCCGGCGGTGGTTCCCTGCGGGGTCCGCCGCCGGCAGGCGGCAGGCAGTTTGCCAGCGAAGGCCAGAGTTACATTGCAGGCCATAAAGTGAAAGCATCTTAGGAAGAAGTTCCTGTTATGACCATTGCGAGCACCCCAGCCACCTCCAGCGGAGCGACTATCCAGGGCAGCGGGCTCATCCCCGGACTGAATACCCAGCAGATAATCAGCGCCCTCCTGAAGCCGTACGAGCAGCCGATCGCGGACCTTAAGTCCCAGCAGTCCCAGCTGAACAGCCAGGCCAGTGACTACCAGGCGATAAATACAGATGTCCAGGCTCTCCTCACAGCAGCGGAGGCGCTGGCAGCCCCGCCCGGTGCCGTGACGCCCACGGGTCAGAGCTCTTCGTGGGCCATGCAGGCGACGTCTTCGGATGCCACGGTGGCAACGGCGACGGCGTCAGGTGGCACTCCGCCCGGTTCGGTCTCCTTCACCGTGAACCAGCTCGCCCAGAACGACATCCTGCTCTCTTCTGGCACTGTGAGCTCGCAGGCGACCGAGGTGGCGGCGCCGGACAGCGGCTTCCTGCTAAGCCAGGCCTCCAGCCTCGGCTTCAGCGAGCTGGCTGCGGGCAGCGGGCTCGCTCTCGGTAGCCATAGCATCAGTGTTACCCAGGCATCGCAGGGGGCATCCACGACGGGGACGACTGCTCTGGCATCCTCTACCTCTATAACATCGTCTAATGATACGATAGGCGTGACGGTGAACGGGACAGCGGAGACCTATACGATCGCAGCTGGGACGTATACTCCGAGCGAGCTGGCCAAGGCAGTGGCGAGCGCCTCCGGCGGGACTCTGGATGCCACCGTTAACCCGTCCGGTGACCTGGTCCTCAGCACTGCAGCACAGGGGAGCGCCGCCAGCCTGCAGGTGACGGGTGGGACTGCTCTGGGCAGTTTGGGCCTGGCCACCATGTCGAGCGCCGTGTACGGGGTGAACGCGCTGGTGAAGGTCGATGGTACCGTGAACACCCTCGGGGACAGCACGACGGGGCCTATCACAGCTGGCGCGACCTTCACGTTGACCTCGGGCACCGGGGGTACGATCACTGCCACAGTCGGCTCCAGTGGATCGATCAGCGTAGGTTCCACCACTGCTACGAATGTGAGCACGGGAAACGGGTCCCTGTCGGAGCTCGTGTCCAATATAAACGCAGCGAATGCCGGCGTCACGGCTTCGGCTATCGATACGGGCAACGGCTACCTTCTGGACCTATCCTCCAATTCCGCGGGCACCAATGCGAACCTTACAGTGAATACCGGTGCCTTTTCAGGTTCCACGCTTGGAACGCTCACGGTGAGCCAGGCAGGCCGGAACGCCCAGATAGAGATCGGTGGCTCGGCGAACGATGTGGTTACCTCGCAGGCGAACACGGTGTCGGGCCTGCTCCCTGGACTTACGATCAACCTGCTCGAGACGAGCACTTCGCCTGTCACGATCAGCGTCTCTCCCGACGCGGCGAAAGTCTCCAGTGCTGTTTCCAGCCTCGTGTCAGCTGCCAATAAAGTGCTTGGCGATATTAATAGTGAGGACAGCTACAATTCGCAGACGAAGACAGCCGGGCCCCTTCTCGGCTCGGCCATCCTGGGTGGCCTGAAGAACCAGATCCTGAACGCCTTCGCCGCCGTGGGAGGCACGTCGAACCTGGCCAACGCAGAGAGCGTCGGCATCACGCTGAACCCTAATGGCACCCTGGACTTCAATTCGGGCACCTTCGAGAAGGCTCTTGCCGCCAATCCGACCGGTGTCGAGGCTCTCTTTAGCCAGGGGGGTACGCTCAACCCGTCATCTTCGACCTATGCGGGAACGGTTGGCTTCGTGAGTGCCAGCAACTCGACCCAGACGGGTGACTATGGGGTAACGGTTGACAGCTCTGCGACGCAGGCAAGTGACACAGGAGCAGTGCTCAGCTCCGGGGCGGTGAGTGTCGCCGAGACGCTCGGGGTAAGCATGAACGGCAAATCAGTCTCCTACACGACCACTGCTGGTGAATCCCTGTCGGCCATAGCCGAAGCGCTGAACAGCCAGTTCGGGGCAGCAGGCATACCCATCTCTGCCCAGGTCGTAGATTCGGGCCAGCAGCTCCAGCTCACCTCGTCCGGATACGGCTCAGCGCAGAGCTTCACCGTTACGAGCAGTGACACTGCCGCAGGCACTACCGGCTTGGCGGGGAGCTCAGGCTCGTCCACGTTCAGCGGAACGAATGTCTCGGGGACCATAGATGGGGTCGCCGCTACCGGTGTCGGGCAGTACCTGACGGTACCGGCAGGAAGCGGTGCTGCTAGTGGACTGTCTCTGCTGGTGACGGCCCCGGGGATAGCAAGCGCCACGAACGTGGGGACCTTCGGCTACTCGCCTGGCATAGCTCAGGTGCTTTCGACCATCAGCAGCCAGGCCAGTAATGCGACCACCGGGTCCATTACGACCGAGGTCAAGAATCTCCAGACCGACTCGACGGACCTGAACTCCCAAATACAGTTTTATACGCAGATAGCGAGCCAGGAGAACACCATGCTCCAGCAGGAGTACTCGAACCTGCAGGTGCAGCTGGAATCTCTCAATAACCAAAGCTCGGAGCTGAGCGCGTCATTGCAGGGTATAGCGAGCATGGGTTAGGTGGCATGAGCTTCGGGTATCAGGTGGAGGAGCTCACACCGATGATGGAAGGCCAGGAAAATGGCCAGGGAATGGCCAGGAGAATGGAATGCCAGGAGAAAGGACACCACGGATGGACCTGAGAGGCAGCGAAGAAGGCGCGAGGATAGTGGATGCAGCAGCGCTCAGGCGTCGCTATCTGGAAGAGTCTGTTCAGACGGCCAGTCCGGCTGCTCGGTTCCTCATGTTGCTCGACAAGCTGGAAATGGACCTGGACCAGGCAGGCCATGCGTTCGACCTGTCCGACTGGTTCTCTGTGAGCTCGAACCTTGTCCATGCCCAGGAGGTCCTGCTGTACCTGCGCCTAACCCTGCGCCAGGATATATGGGAGGGTGCCGCCCGCATGGCTTCGCTGTACGACTTCTGGCGTTCAGAGCTCGTACAGGTAAATATATCGAAGGACCGTGAGCGCCTCCAGGAGGTGGGCTCCATGATCGCTGAGGTGGCTGCGGCCTGGCGGGAGGCAGCTCTCCACCCCGGGTCTTCTTCAGCCGCTGCCAGCGCGGCGGCAGGCGGCTGAGGTCGTGAGCTCGTGGTCGGGGGCGCGGTGGACGCTCCGATGGGTCAGATGACGTCTCCAGGCAGTGACTCATCACTTCCCGACTGGCGGTGGCGCGAGGTGCTGGACGCCTTGGAGATGGAGCGTTTCCTCGAGATGGCTTATCTAGCGGGCCGTGAACCGCTCCCGCCGCCCTACGTCGTGCCCGAAGGGCTCGGACCCATCCCAGCCGAGCTCGTCCCCAGGGCCAGGGATGCTCTGATCCGGACATGGGGGGGGCTTTAGGTCGCCCGCACCAGAGTTTTCGGCCGAAGAGTGGCTGGATCGGGTTCAAGCCCATGTGGAGACATTGACCACGTCATCCAAAATGAGCCCTTCGGTGGCTAAGATGCGCATGACCGTGTGGCAGGCCGCTCTGG
>DAHXND010000048.1 GCA_027366675.1 Acidimicrobiales bacterium | reverse complement strand
CCAGATCGTCATTCCCGGGCTCGCCGCCTGGCGAGTCGCTGTAGCTATGAGTGAGGATGCGATGCACGACGTCTTCGGTGAGGGCAGGATCGCCGGCGTAGTCGCCTTCCCAGGGAACCTCCAGATCCTGTTCATTGCCGTCCCAGTCGTAGGGGGAGATCGGCCCGGCGTTCAGGTGGGTGAAGTAGGTCGCCAGGCGCTTTCTAACAGCGGCGTTCCCGCCCATGACCTGGAACAGACCTGCCAGATCCTGGGGAACGAGCCATGTGTACTGAGCGCTGCTTCCCTCCTGGAACCCTTCCTGGCCGACTCCGCCGTCACCGGTCAGGGCAAGCTCGCGCGATACGGCCCGCGTGCCCTTCGGCCAGCCGGGGAGGAATGAGCCGTTCGCCAGCCTTGGCACGTCCTCGCCGGCAGCCGGGTCGTACAGGTTCTTCCAGTTCCCGGACAGCGCCAGGTAATGGCTCTCCAGAGCGCTGCAGCTCTCGTTCACGTGCGCGCAGCGAGCCGGATCGCTGCCAGCGCTGCTGGTTGCCCCGAGAGCCTTGGCTACCTGAGAGATCGCGAAGTCGTCCTCTGCGTACTCCAGGGTTATGGACGCGCCGTCGGGCTCCGCCGAGGCCGAGTCGTAGGTGATCTTTGCGCTGTCGGGGACGTAGCCATGCTGGAGGTAGGAGGTGAGCCCAGGGGTCTCGACCTGGCCCCCGGGCTCGGTTCCTCCGGTGGTGAAGCTCTTCACCATGTAGTCGAATGCTTTGTTGACGTTGAAGCTCCGGACGCCGAAGGCTACGGCATCGCCCAGGATGGCGTCTGCCGAGGCACCACCCATGACGCCGGCGTTCTGGTCGGCGAACTCCCATGTGGGAAGCCAGCCGTACTGCTCGGCGTCGCGCACCAGCGACTGCATCATGCCGGCCAGCTCCTTCGGTGCCACGAGGGCAAGCAGCGGTATCTCGGATCGGTAGATGTCCCACTCGGAGAAGTTGGCGTACTGGGGGTAGCTACGAGCCACGTGAATCTTCCCGTCGAGCCCCATGTAGCGGCCATTGGCGTCGCTGAAGACCGAAGGGAACAGCAGCGAGTGGTAGAGCATGGTGTAGAAGAGGGTGCGTTCCCTGGCTGTGCCCCCGGCAATCTGGATACGGTCCAGGTAGTGGTTCCATAGTGCGTGGGCCCGCGCTGCCACGCTCTCGACGTCGTAGCCGGGATGGGCGGCGCTCAGGTTCGCTTCCGCGCCTTCGATGCTGGTGTAGGAGAGGCCGACCTGTACCCCGACCTGCTCGCGGCAGTGGCAGCTGGCGAACGTCACGTACAGCCCCCCGTAGGTGCCCGCCTTCACCGAGCGCGCTCCATGGTGCATGCTGAGCTCGCTCCAGCTCCCCGACGCCGCGACCGGGCGGTTGAATCTCGCTACGAAATAGAGCGTGTAGTCACCTGAGTGCCCGCAGAAGCCGCCCGTCGTCACTGACCCTGCGATCTCGAACTTGCCGGTTACGGCAGCCCTGGCGGTGACAACGGGCGTCTCGCTCCCTGCGATGTTGAACAGAAGCGTTGGCGGCTTACCCGCGGGGAAGTCGAAGCGCCCCACCCCGCTCCTCGCGGTAACTGACAGCGCCACCGTTATCCCGTTGTCCATCCTCACGCTGTAGTAGCCAGGAGTCGCTTTCTCGTTCGCGTCGGAGAACCTGGATGTGTAGGTCGACGGGGACTCCGGTGGCGGGAGGTTCGGAGTGCCCGAGTAGGGCATGATCGGCACGTCGCCGTATGCAGGGCATCCCGCCCCGGACAGGTGCGTCAGGCTGAAGCCCTCCATCGTGGTAGCGCCCGAGAAGTACCCTCCGACCAGGGGTTGGCTGGGGTTGGGGTCGTTCGTTACCGGTCCCCACTGGACCATCCCGAAGGGGACGTCAGGGCCGGGGAAGGTGTTGATGTTCCCGACTGCAGGGCCGCCCGATCCCGTGCCGATGAAAGGGTTCACGACGGAGGCGGGATCCTCTACGAGACCGGCTGGGTTCTGGCTCGTGGGCGCGCCGGCGGCTGAAGCCGTGCTGCACGCGGGCAGGGCCGCCATGGCCAGGAGCAGAGCGACGGCGACGGAGATCCTGCGTGGCACCTTCGAACTGCCCCCCATAGCACGTGGATACTATGCCGGATGAGCGTGAACGGCCAGGCAGGCCTAAGGGCTCGAGCGCTTGGCGAGTGCGAGCCCGGTCGGGTGGCCGCTCGCTCGCGCCTATCCAGGATGTCCGCCTTCGCCGGTTTCTGGCACACACTGTTTTCTCACGTTTCTCACGCACGATGTGATCTGCGCTCCGGACAGTGACCGTTGTAAGATGCAGAGGCTGCTTGGCCCGGCAGGTTGGCCCGGCAGCGCAGCAGCCTGGCCCGGTAGGTTGGCCCGGCAGCACAGCAGCCTGGCCCGGCAGGTTGGCCCGGCAGCACAGCAGCCTGGCAGGTTAGCCTGGCAGGCTGGCGCAGCAGGTTCGGTGTCACTGGAGAAGGGGGTAGCGGTGCTCGAGACGGTGAGCGGTGGCGGGGGGGGTCGTGAGCGCATCGTGCTGGAGCGCAAGGGCAGGTGGCAGGTCGCGCGCCACTACCTTCCGCTACTCATAGCCGCTGCTGTCTTCTTCGCCGTCGTGGCCACCATGCCGACTGTGGTGAGCCAGGCTTCCTCCTTCCCCCCTGGTAGCCCGGGCAGCCCGAGTGCGTCCGGGATCACGCCGGCAGCATCTCCAGGAACACCGGGGGTGACTGTCGACGGCACCCAATGCGGGCCCGGCATCCGCCAGGTTCCCTGGTCGAGGTACGCGCCGATCTGCGAGCCCGCCTGGCACGGGAGCAACGGCGGCTCCACCTACCCGGGTGTCACCAAGACCACCATAACCATCACCTACCGCTATGCAGTGAGCGCGGCGGAGAAGGTCCTCTACTCGCTCGTGGCACCCTCGGTGGTAGGGACGAACAGCGGGACGATCGCCGCCATGGAGGGGTACATAAAGCTCTTCAACAAGACATTCGAGCTCTACGGTCGCCATGTGGTGCTGAAGCACTTCGTCGGTAAAGGTGACTTCCTGAAGGAGGACGAGGGCCAGGATGCCCCACAGGCCCAGGCAGACGCCGTTACGGCGAAGCAGCTTGGATCCTTCGCCGATGTCTCGCTCCTGGGATCCACGCCCCTGTACGACCAGGATCTGGCGAAGGAGGGGATCATCTCGATCGGCGCCACGGCCATGCCGCAGTCCTGGCTGGAGCAGTACGCGCCTTACGCTTACTCCCCGGGTGCCTCGTGCAACGAGCTCGCGAAAGGCGGAGCAGAGTTCATAGGCCGGTCCATGGCCGGTATGCCTGCCATCTATGCAGGCTCTCCGAGCCTGACCAGCCAGATCCGGAAGTTCGGGCTCATCTACCCAGATGTGGCTGAGTACCAGGCTTGTGCGCAGACGTTCGAGAAGGACCTGAAGACCGAGTACCACCTGAACGTCAAGGTGGCCGCTTACACGCTGAACATAGGCGAGCTCGAGACGGAGACCACCAGCATCATCGCCCAGATGAAGGCTGATCATGTCACGACTCTCATCTGCGCGTGCGACCCGGTGTCGCCCATCTTGCTGTCGGAGGCGGCGGTTAGCCAGAACTACTACCCGGAATGGTTCTCCTTCGACATCGGGAACGGTTTCGCCCGCCTGCCGGAGCCATCGGAATGGAAGCATGCCATCGGCGCCGGCGCCCAGGACATACCGAACAGCGAGCTAGGGGCTTACAAGGCCTGGCAGCTGGCGGAGCCCGGCACGCAGCCCCCGACTCCCACCTTTGCCGCGGTCTACGAGAACGTCCTCCTTCTCTTCGACGCGCTGCAGGCAGCGGGCCCCAACTTGAACCCGACCACATTCGAGAAGGGGTTCTTCTCCCTCCCGCAGTCCGAGCCTGGGGGCGAGTTTGGGGAGTGGCTCTTCGGTAGGAACGTCTTCGCTCCCACCGCGAGCACGGGGGTGGTGAAATGGAGCCCGACCGCCATAAGCGCGGCCAGTGGGAAGAGGGGAGCCTGGCTGGCGTGCAACGGTGGCAAGCAGTATGGGATCCGTGGTGACTTGAACCTGCCTCCCGATCACGTCCAGCTCAACTGCCCCGGGGCCTCGTGAGCAGCCCGGCATCCGGTTCAGGTCCGGGCGGCCTGGCTGCTCCGCCCGGCGCGCCCGGCGCGGGGAACGGGTCTCGGAGGTTCCTGGTGCTCAGGCGCTGGTTCCCTGGTGCGAGCGGTAGCCTCGCCTCAGGTGCAGGCTTGTCTTCAGGTGCAGGCTTGTCTTCAGGTCCGGGCGGTGGCTCTGTCCCGGGAGGCCGGGAGCCGGTAGCCGGGTCCCCGGGCGGCTGGGGTCCGGTAGCCGGGTCCCCGGGCGGCTGGGGTCCGGGAGGTGGCGGGCCCCTGGCAGGCAGGGGGTCAGGATCGGGGCCTTCGGGCCCTTCCCTGCCCCAGCTCTTCAGCGGCCTCGGGAGCTCGAAGCTCGCCTGGCTGATCGGCATAGCGGTGGTGGCAGTCGGTACCTGGTTCGCGCTCGACACCCTGCTCCCGAACCACCTGCCGCTCGGGGTCCTGGTAGAGGGACTGGTGAACGGGAGCCTGGCTGCGTTGACAGCCTTCGGCCTCGTGCTGATCTACCGAGCGCTTCGTGTCGTCAACTTCGCGCAGGTGGAGATGGGCGCCCTGGGCTCCTCTGCGGCCATCATCTCCGTGGCTGGCTTCCACCTGCCCTACGGCGCAGCCATAGCCATCGGCATCGTCGTGGCGGCGCTTACCGGCGTAGTCGCGAATGCGATAATCCGGTGGAAGTTCTCCTCCGCGCCGCTCCTCATCGTGATGGTGGTCACGATCGGGCTCGCCCAGCTCTTCGGGGCCTTCGGAGCTGTCATGCCCCTGCCGTTCCACCTGTCCCCGACGACGAGCTTCGGCGCGCCGTTCCATTTCAGCATGGCCATAGGTCCGGTCCTGTTCAACCAGAACGACCTGCTGGCAGCTTGCGTGGTGCCCGTAGTGCTGGCTGCGCTCTGGTGGTTCCTCGATCACACTGACGTAGGTATCGCGATCCGCGGTGCCGCGGATGCCCCGGAGCGCGCTCTCCTGCTCGGTATCCCTGTAAAGCGCCTCCAGGCCATTACCTGGATCGTGGCAGCAGCCATATCCGGGATAGGGGCCATACTCGCCATCCCCGTTGCCCCGGTCGCCCCGAGCCTCGGCGCCGTGCCGGGGCCGAGCTTCCTGCTGCTCCCGCTCGCCGCTGCAGTGATCGGCGGCATGGAGAGCCTGCCTGTGACCTTCGTAGCTGCCCTCGGTCTCGGGATCTTCGTGCAGGCTGCCTACTGGTCCTATCCGCAGCCGTCCTTCGTGGACCTGGGCATCTTCGTTGTCATACTCGTAGCGCTCCTTGTCCTGCCGAGATCTCCCCTCGCGAAGCTCCGCCAGCGGCGCGACGCGCGTAGCGACGGTGGTGATCGCATAGCGATACGCGGGGTGAGGCCAATACCCGAGGCGCTGGCGTCGCTCCCACTGGTTCGCTACGGCAGGGGCATTCTCGTGGCTGCGGTGCTGCTCGCTGCCTGCCTGGTCCCGATAGTGCTCGGCCAGGTCCAGGTGCTGTTGCTCAGCTATGTGGCCATCTATGCCCTGGTCGCCGTGTCCCTGGTGGTCGTCGTCGGGTGGTCCGGGCACATGAACCTCGGGCAGTTCGCGTTCGTCGGGATAGGTGCCGCCATTACAGGCTCCTTTATGGTGCGCTTGCACGCTGACCTCTTCCTGGCGCTGCTCGTCTCAGCTATCGTCGGCGCTGTAGCCGCGGCTGTCATCGGGTGGCCTGCCCTCCGCACCCAGGGGCTGTTTCTCGCTGTCGTGACCCTCGCGTTCGCAGTCCCCGTGTCGAGCTGGCTGCTGAACTCCTCGGACTTCTCGTGGCTGAACCCGAGCAACGTTCCCCGCCCCCTTCTCTTCGGGCGCTTCGCCATGAGCTCGCAGCTCACCTTCTACGAGCTCTGCCTCGCGGTGCTCGTGGCAGGTATCCTGCTCGCCCATAACCTGCGCCGGTCCCGCGCCGGCCGAGCTATTATCGCAGTCCGTGATAATAGCAGGGCCGCTGCTGCCTTCTCGGTGAGCCCGCTACGGGAGAGCCTGCTCGCTTTCATGGTCTCGGGCGGTATGGGTGCGGTGGCCGGAGGGCTTTACGTGGTAGCGCTCCAGGGCCTTGGTAGCGCGGGGATCAGCCCGGAGCAGAGCATCTTCGTGTTCGCCATGGTGGTGCTGGGGGGCCTCGGGAGCCTTACGGGAGCGGTGATCGGGGCTGTCTACCTGGAGTTCGTCAGCCGGTACCTGTCGACATCCTGGCAGCTACTGGCGACCGGGGTGGGCATCCTGGTGATCCTGGCGGTTATCCCAGAGGGCCTGGGAGACCTGCTGTACCGGGCGAGGGACCGGGTGCTGTCCTTCGTGGCTGCCGGGCGCCTGCGCGAGATTGGGGCTATAGCGGGAGCCGGGTCCGTTCCCGCAGGCATGACCGCTGGCCCAGGCGGGGCGGCGGGCGCCGTGCCAGGTGCGCCGGCCAGCGTCGTGGCAGGTGCTCCGGCGGGGGCC
>DAHXND010000039.1 GCA_027366675.1 Acidimicrobiales bacterium | reverse complement strand
TGGCAGAGCGGGCGAGGTTCACCCCGTCCTGGAGAAGGGTGAAAGCTTGGCTGTCGGCGTAGGTGTAGGGGCTCGCGGTATTGTAGTTGCTGAAGATGGCGCTCGTGAGCTGGCTCGTGAGCTGGACGTCGAGCGTGCGGTACCGGTCGAGGCCCGGGTTGGGGTTGGCAGTACCGCATCCGGTACCACCGCACCCGGTCACGATGAGCTCCAGCGGTGACTTGGGGCTGCTCGGATTCTGATCCGTGACTGTGTAGACGTAATACTCCGGCATAGAGGTGGTGTTGGAGACTGGCACCCAATCGCTCGATATGGCACCAGCCGGTATCGCCGGTATCCCAGCGGGTATGTTCGGTTTCCCATTAGGGGTGGTGGTGCCACCATTCCCCTGCGCGCAAGTCGAGCCTGCGAGGTAGAACCCGTTCGCCGGGGAAGGGCTGTTGCAGGTGACGTCGTTATAACGGGTATAAGACGGATCGGCGCTCAGTTGGGATAGGTAGGCGGCTGCGCCGGCCTCCGCCGCGGCGAGAGCAGCCTTGCTGTTCTGGGCCTGAAGGGTGATCGGTACGCCGTTGTTCGTGGCTTCCAAGACGATGGCAGGAAGCAGCACGAGCAGGGTCGTTACCGCCAGGACCATCAGAAGCGCCTGGCCGCCGCTTCCACGAGCTCGTCTTCCGTCAAATGCGCTATGGCGAGAAGCCTTCATGGTCTCCAGGATCCCTCTCATCATGTCCTCCTTGGCGGCACCTCAGAAGAGGCCCGCACCCTCCCCGTCGGCAATAAGAACGTTTGGCAGTGTCAAAGAACCCTGCATGGTGATTGGCGGGCTCCAGATGGGGCTGCCTTCATTCAGTACGTTGGCAGAGCAGGCAGAGCAGGAGAGATGTCGCACCGTTATGTCATAGGACATCTCTGTTGTCTGGGCTGCGCTCGTGACGACATTGGTGACCGAGGACGCGCCCGAGTTGGAGAGGTCGAAGTAAGTAAATGGATCGCAGGTAGACCCGGCTGGGGCAGTTAGGCACGTAGCGCTCGGGGTAGTGGAGGGGTAATTCGCGTTGAGGTTCGCAATCGTGGGGGCTACGACGTCTCTGAGAGTGAGCAGGGGCACCAGATGGTAACCGGGCTGTGTGGATAGAAGGGTGGAGGTGGCGACCGGAGTCGGCTGTAGAGGCCCACATGACGTCCATGGCGACTGCGACACCGCCAGCGTAGGCGGCGTGGCAGTAGTATTCCACTTCCATTGCACGAGGGGCGCGCCCGTACTCAACTGCAGAGGCGGCAGGTACGGAATAGAGCTGCCGACTATCTCATCCACGTTCAGGGTGTAGACCGCGTAGCCAGTGGCGGCTGGAAGCGGTGGGTTCATGCCCGGCGGGTTCGTGCTCGGCGCCAGGTAGATATAAACCCACCCCCCACCGTCGGTCAGGCCGGGCAGGGGAGCACCTGAGTACAGAACCATAGCGTCCGGGCATGCCAGGAAAACCGCCTGGGTCAGCGGGATCGCTGTGCTGGCAGGCGGGCAGCCGGCCTGTAACGGGCACGGCGGGATCGCTGTGCTGGCAGGCGGGCAGCCGCTCGCAGCGGTGCACGGCGGGATCGCTGCGTCCTGGATGGTGCGATCGAAGACCAGGGACAGGAGCGCCTGGCTGTTGTCTGAAGAGAGAGTGTTGGTCGAGTGGCTGTAGGAGCTCAGCAGTACCGAGACGACCGGGACGATCATGGCCATCGCGATCCCCAAGAGCAGGATCGACACGAGCAGCTCTATCAGGGTGAACCCTTCCTCCCTGCTCGAGCGAAGGCGAGCGGCACGGCGGCGAGCCAGGTTCGCCCACATGCCACGGTGCTCCCATCTATCACCCATGGAATCCCCCCTTGCCTCCCTCTGGGTTCCCTCCCTGTATCACCATACGGGTTCAGAATACGACGCTATGTGGCCTGCCAGCAAGCGGCATTTCCCCCATATTGACTAGGTAATTACACGTATTACCAGGGGTAAGGATAAGTGACGGGGAGCCTATAACGCTTAGAGTGGTTAGACCATCACTGTGCGGACTTAGCCGAGGCGATCATAGCCCGCAGGGCAGCCACCTCTGTGGATGCGGGGAAGGAGAGCTGTATCGCGTCCCAGTCGCTCGCTATGAGTACCTGCCCCACCGACACATAGATCACACGGAACTCGACCTTGGGGATGGAGACCGGTAAAGTGCTGGTCGAGGATCCCGAGGTGGCGGGCGGGGTAGAGGCAGCAGGAGAGGATCCCCCGAAGCTGAGCGAGAACCCCACCGCCGGCGCGTCAAGACCAGTGACCGGCATGCTCCGCAAAGCCAGGGAAATGGGGCTCGTGGAAGTGGTGGAGCTACTGCCACCGGAGGCCTTCGTCACGCACCCGGCGGCTACGGCACTGTGCAACGCGAGGAAGAACCGCCTCGCGCTGGATGCAGATGACCAGATCCACACCTCCGCCTGCATCGATCGCGAGGGTGTTACCTGCGTGGTCGTGGACGGCGCAGGCTGGCCGCCCGGGCCGGACGAGAAGATATCCGAGACGGCAGGCAGGGTGCTCGGAGGGCTAACGTCCAGGCAGGACGCCAGCGCCTCCATGCTCTTCGCCTCGCTCGACGTGCTGGAAGTCTTCGAGGGTGCGCTCGTCCAACCGCTCGGGAGCTCTGCTCCCGACGGGAGCACCCTCGAAGCTGCTGCCGGGGCGGGCAGCAGCTTCGAGATCGGTATCGAGCGGGCCCTGGCCGGCGTGCTCGTCTCAGGGCGCGACGATCTCTTCGCCGGGGGATGAGAGCTCCCGCATGCGGCCAGCACGAGAACCGCCACGCAGAGGAGGGTGGCTGCGAGCCCGCGGCCTGCGCGATCTCCCCGGCCAGCTCTCCGGCCGCGGCCTGCGCGATCTCCTCGGGAACCGATGCCCGGACACCTTGACCGACTGCTCGACGCGCTATGCAAATCGCCAGGATAGGGCACATCGCCAGGATAGGCGGGAAAGCCGCCCCCCGCACGGCAATGCCGGGAGATGGGCCACGGTCGCGCCTAGGATCAGGAATATGGCAATAGCCTC
>DAHXND010000033.1 GCA_027366675.1 Acidimicrobiales bacterium | reverse complement strand
GTGGCTCTGGTACCGCTCTGGATCGGTCTTGCCGCCGGTGGTGTGGAGCCCGCGCTGGCTGGCGTGATCGCAGGTGTGCTGGTGCCGGTCAGCGCCAGCCCTGGGATGGCATGTGAGGGGCACCCCAGTCCCGAGCGGTCGGGCCCCTCGCAGACCCGCTCTGATCTCGAGTCGCGGCTCCATCCGATCTCTACGCTGGTGGTGCTGCCACTTTTCTCTCTTGCCAATGCCGGGGTGGATCTCCGCGGCCCGCTTCTTGGTGTGCCCGGTGCCGTAGCCGTATTTGCCGGCATCGTGGTGGCAAGGCTCGTGGGAAAGCCTCTCGGCGTTACCCTGGGGGCGCTTGGAGCTGCCAGGGGCGCGGCGGTGAACGAGCCCGCCGGGCAGGGAAGCGGTTCGCGTCGACTGGCGGGCGGTGCCGCGCTTACGGGAATGGGCTTCACCGTGCCGCTGCTCTTCGCCGCCGTGGTGTTTGCCCGACGTCCCGGCCTTTTCGCGGCGGCCCAGGCAGCGCTCCTGGCCGGGTCGGTGGGCTCTGCAATGCTCGGAGTCGCCGTCTTGTCCATCCTCCATCGCCGGGCATCGGGCAGGCCTGGTGGCTCTGGGTGCTCCCCCGATAGACCGGCCCGGTAGGCTAGAAGGTGGCGATGGAGCTCGCCGTCGAACGCCCGAAGGCTGATGGCTCCTGCAGGGACCAGCACCGCTCGGAGCGAAGGAGGCGAAGCTATAACTCGCACAAGGGAGCATCATCGGGAAGGTATGCATGAGCGTGCTCACGACCCATCCATAAAGGGGCGTGGAGCCAGGCAAGAGCTGCTGGTCTACGGGGCGGCAGAGCTCGCGGACATGGCGGCTGGCTACGACGACATCATCGCTGCCCATGCTCGGGCTCTCGAGGAACGGCTCGAGAACGGCTCGTTCCATGTGGCAGTTGTAGGGGAGTTCAAGCGGGGGAAGTCGACCCTGCTGAACGCCCTGCTGGGATGCGAGGTGTTGCCCTCGGGGGTAAGGCCTGTAACGGCAGTTGGCATCGAGTTGCGCTACGGGCGGAAGCGGCCTCTAATAGTGGCTGAAGGCGGAGAAGTAATATCACTTACCGAGGGAAGTGATATATCTGACTATGTGACCGAGCAGGGGAATCCCCGTAACCGTCGCAAGGTGAAGCGCGTGATAGTCGAGGTGGAAAGCCCCCTTCTGGAATCGGGCCTGGTGCTTGTGGACACGCCTGGCATGGGCTCCGTCAATCTCCACAATGATGCAGAGGCTGATCGTCAGTTGGCGGCGGCTGACGGAGCCGTGCTCGTGCTCTCCACCGACAGCCCCATGACGGAGCGTGAGCGACAGCTCTACCAGTTCGTCACCGATAGAGGCATCCGGACGTTCGTGGTCATGAACAAGGCGGATCATCACGATCCAGGCGAGCTGGCGGAAGTCCTGTCGTATGTGGAGGGTGAGCTGGAGAGGGTCGCGAACGGACCCACGCACATCTGGTGTGTGTCGGCCCGTATGGCGCTCCAGGCGGCCCGGGCTGGTAAGCCACGCGAGATGGCCGGATACGACTGGCCTGCGTTCTACGAGGAGCTGGTGCGTTTCGTCGAGCATGACCTGTCGGCCGTACGGCTCGATAGCGCCGAGAGGCGGCTAGGCGAGCTGATCCAGGCATTAGGTGAGCGGGTTGCCGTGGAGGCAGCGTTGGCGCGGCTCGATCGGGAGACTCGCAGGAAGACGCTAGAGGCACTGCGTAAGTCGGTGGACGTGGAGCGCTCGGGATGGGAGGCAGACCAGGTCCTGCTGGAGCGGGGCGTAGGCGCCATAGTGGAGCACGCACGTTCAGAGCTCGCGCTCTTCGCGGCAGAGACCCCCAGGATCTTCAGCGAAAGGGCATTGGAGCTCTCAGCGAGGACCGATCGTCTGAACCTCGCGGCTGCACTGGACGACTTCGTCGAGGAAGTCGTTCGCGCGAGCTTCGAAGAGAAGCGCTCCCTGGTACAAGACGAGGCCAGCAGAGCATGGGACACTCTGGCCTCCGAGATGCGTGGCCGGGCTGAGGATCGGGTCAATCAGGTACGCCAGCACGCGAGCTCAGAGCTCGGAGTGGAGTTACCCCGGGTGAATCTGCCTGCGCTGGCGGACGAGGAAGAGCGCTTCTCTTATCACTTCACACCCATAGAGAGCACCGAGGAACAACTCGCAGCGATACTAAGGCTGGCGTTGCCAGGCCCGCTGCTGCGCCAGCTGATGCTAAGGCGAGCTGGGCGCCGTCTGCGCGACCATCTGGACAAGCATGCTGGACGTGCTGGTTATGATCTGGAGCAGCGCCTCCGGGGAGTGAGCCGCCGGCTCGCTCGTGAGCTTGGGGTCGCTGTCGAGCAGGCGGCGTCGCTCGTTTCCAGTGCAGCCGAGCAGGTGCAGGCCGAGCGCTCCAAGGCGGAGGATACCCTTGGAGCGGCGATGCAGCGGAGGGAGGTAGTAGTCGAACGCCTGGCATCCCTACGGGAAGCACTGTCGGTGCCCAGGTATGAATCTCCACTACGCTCGGCGTCAGGGAGCTCAGTCGACGGCTAGAGCCGCCGATCCCCTCTGGGTCAGGTCGCTCAGTCGACGGCTAGAGCCGCCGGTCCCCTCGGGGCATGACAAGGCGCAGGCTATCTGGCCAGGATCAGCCCTTCTTGGGACCTGTGATGATGGTGACATGGCTGGCAGATATGGAGCCTGCAGACGTAACAGGGCCGGTTACCCTTACCCGTTCGCCTACGTGTATTGCCGACGCTGCAGCCGGCTTTCCAGCCGCAGAGTAGGCGGTCGAGCTGCTGGCGACCACATTGTCTGTCTTCCCCGACTTCGCCGTCATGGTAAATCCGGTCGAAGAGACAGCAGAGACCTTCCCGGTAGCAACTGGAGGCTCGATAGCCACTCGCTTTGCGGTGGGGCTGGATGCGCTCTTCACGAGCACCACCTTCACATGATCGCCATTGGCAAGCGCGGAGTAGGACGAAGTCACCCCGTTGTCCTTGTATTTGGTCGACCGAGTGAGCGCTACGTGCAGCGTCGAGGACTTCAGCGTAAGGGTAAACCCGCCTGCTGACAGAGTGGTTACCACACCACTCAACGCCTTCCTGTGAGATGGATGCGAACTTGTCGAGCTCGGCGCCTTTGGAGCAGCGGATGGAGCAGGACTCGACGAGCATGCCGCGGCTCCGAGCACTACCGCAGCCATAACCGCAACCATGCCCATGCGTAGTCGACTATTATTCCTCATGACTTTCAGTCCTTTCTCTGATTGGCCCTTTACTTGATTGGCCCTTTCTCTGATTCGTGCGGTGCTATGGCCTTCTGTGCCTGTCATCCATATCCAGTGGAACGCTAACGAGACTCTGCTGTAGGGCCTGCGATGTTCCGAGCAGCCTCTTCGCTGCCATCCCGGTGCCTTCCGAGCAGCCTGCCTACCAACCTGGCACCGTCATCTATGTAGGAATAGAACACTGGGACCACCAGCAGGGAAAGCATTGTCGAAGAGAGCAGCCCGCCGATCAGCACGGTGCCGATGGGCATCCGCTCGGAAGCCCCCACACCAGTCGACAGGGCGAGCGGCAGCATGGCACCGACCATCGTGGCAGTGGTCATCAGGATCGGCCTGATCCTGGTAACCCCGGACTCCACAATCGCGTCGTTACGCTTGTAACCGCGTTTGCGAAGCGTTTTCGTGTAGTCCACAAGTAAAATAGAGTTCTTTGCCACCAAGCCCATCAGCATGATCATTGCAAGCAGTGCGAATATCGACATCGAGAGTCCTGATGCCCAGAGAGCGAGCAGCCCTCCTACTGTCGCCAGCGGCACCGAGAACATCACGGAAAGCGGATCCAGGAAAGACTCGTAAAGCGCGGCAAGCAGCATGTACACAAGCAGTACGGACAAGAGAAGCGCTCCTATAAGCGGCCCGAATGCAGCCGACTGCGCCAAGGCTTCACCCCCTATCTGCAGCGCATAACCGGTAGGCAGCCCGACGGTCCTCGCAGCAGCCATGAGAGCCGCTTCGGCGGGTCCTGAGTTCCCTGACGTGCTCGATGCGGAGACGGACACTGCATATTCCCGATTGATCTGCACTATGCTGCCGGGTCCGGGGGCAACCGATAGTTCAGCTACCGTAGACAGGGGTACCGTTCCATGCCCCGTAGGTATAGGTATGGAGGAGAGCTCGGCAGGCGTGAACTTCACCCCACCGTCCACCTGCAGGACTACTGGTTCCGACGGCGCTGTTGACGAAGTGATCAGCGGTGGTACCTTCACCCCGCCGAGTGCGGAAGCGATGGTGGAACCGATCGTGGATGTCGTCACGCCCAGGTAAGCCGCTTCAGCATGGTTGACATTGATAGCCAGCTCTGGCGTAGGGGCAGGTATGTTGTTCGAGACCTGCGAAACAGCCGGGTTCTTCTCTGCCGCGTTGGTGATCGATGTCGCTATGCTCTCCAGCTCGTTGAGGTCCGGACCGAGTATGGACACTGTAGCGGCACGAGCTCCACCCGCAATAAAAGGATTGCTCACGTGAGCATGAGCGACCAAGCCAGGGTATTTCCGCGCGATTGCGACTACTCGTTTCTCGTATGTCTTGATCGATGGTCGGCTACCGCGAGGGCCCAGATCCAGCGTGATCTCTCCCAGGTTGTGCCCTGTGCCTGATCCTGCACTATATCCTGCCGATACAAACACATCCTTTACGCCTGGTAAACCCTGTAACCTATGCGAAAATGCCGCAAGCATAGCCTGATCGGCCGACAGGGGAGTGCCAGGCGGCAGGGTGGCCTTCACCGTTACGACTCCGTTGTCCTCGGGAGGAACGAATGTCGTGGGGACCACGCCGGAGGATACGATGACAACACTTACGACTGCTGATGCGATTGCCACGGTGAGCACCGTAATCCGGTGCCTGAGCGCCCACCTCACCACGTGCCGGTAGTTCTCGCGCATCCAGTCGAACCCGGCATCAAAGCGCGTGCCGATTCGGGTTGACAGCGCAGTGCTCTTCTTCTCCTTACCCAGCCAGCGAGAGGCGAGCATGGGGGTAAGCGTGAACGACACCAGAAGGGAGAACAAGGTAGCTGCCACAATAGTGAGACCGAACTCCCTGAAGAGCTGACCCACATTACCCGAGACAAACGCCACAGGAGCATACACGACGACATCAGTCAACGTAATGGCCACAGCTGCGGCGCCTATCTCCATCCGGCCGTCAACCGCAGCATCCGTAGGGGCTTTGCCCATAGCACGGTGTCTATTTATATTCTCAAGTACCACGATAGAATCGTCAACTAGTATTCCAATGAGCAGTGACAGCGCCATGAGCGAAATGAGGTCCAGGCTGAAGTGGAGGAAATACATTACGAGGAAAGTAGATATCAGCGATACCGGTATGGCAAGCATTACGATTACCGTATTGGCCAGTCTGTGCAAGAACACCAGCAGTATCAGTGCAGCTATGAATATGCCGAGAAACAGATCCAGTTCCACGTTGGAGAGTGCGCCTCTCACGTAGTTGGTCACGTCACCCGTCACCGTGGTGCTGACCCCCGGAGGGAGCTTGCTCTGCAGCCCTGCCAGCGCCGACCGTATGGCTGTATCCACTTGCAGGGAGTTGGCCGTGGACGATGCACTCACGACGAGACCAACCGCTGGCTTACCATCGAGTGTAGCTACCGACTGCTTCTGGGCAAGGCCCTGCGTAACACTGGCTACATTACCGATAAGTACATCCCCGCCAGCGCGGGAAGCTACCGGTACAGAAGCAAGCTGTGCCACCGAGCTGTACCCTCCGTGGATCCTGGCCAGGAGCTCGTGCTCGCCGACTACGGTCACACCGCCGGTAACCGAGATATTCTGCGCGTGCAGAGCGCCAGCGACCTCGCTCATCGATACACCGTAGGCACTGAGCGCAGTACTCGACACGTTTACAGTCACTACTTGTGGCTGCCCACCGACGACAGTAACCTGCGAAACCCCCGGAATCTCCTGCAGCGATGGCGCAACCAGGGTGGATGCCAGATTGAAAAGCTGAGAGGACGCGAGCGGACCTGAAAGAGCAATGTTCATCATGGGCAACGCGTTTGGATTGGCCTTCAGGATCGAGGGTGCACTGGCTGTGGATGGAAGCGATCTCGCCAGCTTCTGCAGGGCGAGGGACACACTCGCTGCCTGCTGGTCAATATTGGTTCCCCCGGTGAACTCCATGGAGACTGACGAACGTCCTGGCGATGAAGTCCCTACCATTGTAACGATTCCCGACTCGGAGGAAAGGGCCTTCTCTATGGGGTCGGTGATGGTAGTGGCCACCGTTGCAGCATTGGTTCCCGGATCTGACACAGAGACACGCAAGTAGGGAAAGTTGATGTTCGGCAGGCGCCTGACCGGCAATCTGGTAAATGCCACTACGCCGAAGAGTACGAAGAAGCCGAGGACCATGATGATGGTAACCGGCCTTCGTACCGACAGTGAAGTCAGATTGAAACGCATGCTTGCACTGGACTGGCTCTTTATCCCACCAGCCTTCTCTTCACTAGCCTTCATAGCGGCTAGCCCGTCTTCCCACCAAGTCCTCCGAGACCTCGACCTCCACCAAGACCTCCCCCGCCTCCTCCTTTGGCGCCCTTTTTCGAGGTTGGGGTAGGAGTCGACAGTGTTGCCGACAGGTTGGCGAGGCCAGCTACGGCCGTACCGGTCACAGTGGATGAAACGGCAATGCTGCTGCTGATCTTTACGTGTCCGCCATTTGCAAGGTAAGTCTGCCCCACAGCGACCACTTTCGTGCCAGCCGGCAGACCTGTCACCATCGTGGTAGTACCATCCGATACTCCTACAGTTACATTGACAAGCGAGACAGTGTGATTGGAATGAATCACGAATACCTGCGACGTACCATTGATGCTCACTATGGCCTCTGATGGCACGAGAACGGCAGGTGAATACTTCTTGGTGACCACATTGACCACTGCAGATTCACCAGCGAGCAGCCAGTTCGGCTGTGACCCCGGTGCGAAGGTCACCGCAAAGGTCAGGGAGCTCGGATTGCCGATCGGCGCTACTGCCTGGACGGTAGCCGGCAACGAGGCCGGCGCACCTGGTATCAAAGCGCTCGCCTCCTCACCCACATGCACGAGAGCGAGGTCCTGTTGAGCCAGTGGAGCCTGTAATGTCAGCGCCGTTGTCTCTACGGTTGCCAGGGCAGTTCCGGATCCTACCTGTTGCCCGGTAACGGCGGGAACAGAAACCACCACTCCGGCAAATGGCGCCTTGACAGTTTCCTGGGCGATCTCTGCCTGCACAAGCTGCACCTGGCTCTGAGCCTGTATGAGTGCAGTCGTAGAAGTAGGGCTTTGTGCCTGCACCAGCTGGTACTGGGCTGCCTTCATGGCCGACTCAGCCGCCGAGAGATTGGCCTGGTCCAGGAGAACAGCCTGCTGCGCTGCGCCGAGACCGGACTGGTCACTGGTGGCACTGTCGGTATCTGGCGATGTTTCTGAGGCATCTGCCCCAGCCGCCTGCTCCGATCGCTCGGCGTTGTCCAGGCTGAGCTGAGCTTGGTCAAGAGCCGCCTGAGCTCTTGCAACGCCTGCCTGCCCATCGAGAACGGCTGCCTGCTGGCTGGAGGAGTTGTTTGCCTGGGCATTTTGCAGTACAGCCTGGGCATCTGCCAGCTGCGTTGCCAGCGTTGGATTGGTGACCGTTGCGATCGGCTGCCCGCTCTGCACTGCCTGACCCGCGCTCACATCGACCGCTGTGACCGTACCCGAGTTAGCTGCCAGCAAGGTCAGCGTTGCCCGTGCAGACACTGTACCTGACAGGGTCAACTGGTACGTAGCTGTGCCTGAAACGGCCGAGGCCGCTATCACGGAGCTCGCACCACTGAACTTGTGATGTCCCTTCTTGCCCTTCTTGCCCTTCTTCCCATGGTGCCCATGGTGCCCATGCCCCCCAAGGTGCGCCCCGGCAAGGCTAATACCGCCAGCGCCTCCCAACGAGACGGGAGATGCGCTGGAGCTTATGCCCAGACCAGCAATAGCCACCACAAGCACGGCGGCAGTCAGGAATCTCATCAGTCTCGACTTCCGCACAAGTACGGGAGCAATTCCAGGAAGCCCTTTTCCGGGAAGCCCTTTTCCGGGAACGGCCATCTTCAGGGGGATGCGTCGAATCCTGGCAATAATCGCCTTCACGCATTTAATCCAAGACTCTCAACGTGAGAATTGGATTAAGCCAGGCTAATAGTTTCCGTAATCCTTCGTTCCAGCCATGTGAGCTCGTTGCCTGGACTCTGCTGATGCCGGCGGGCTTCACCAGGGTTGTGGGTGCCGCAGATGAGCTTCCACTCCGAGTCCGTCCTGCGCCATCCATGCCTTCGCGCACAGCCCGGGCGGGTTATCGAGGATCGTCTTGAGCGCCTCTTCGTGACGCTGGCGGAACCGGGCAACTGTCGTGTGGCGGGGAAGAGGCCCGTGCAGATCGTCGCGCAGGTTCCTGCAGCAGGCTAACCAGGAACGGTAATCACAGGAAGTCTCACGATGACCTGAGTGTAACTCCCCCCTTCAGCTTCAGTGGCGCTTTGTATGGTGACGGTACCGCCATGAGCCTCAACGATGCGCCGTGTAATGGCCAGACCCAAGCCGAAGCCCGGCACTTGCCGCGAGCCCTGACCCCGATAGAACCGATCGAACGCGTGCTCGAGGTCTTTCGGCGACATGCCAGGCCCGTTGTCCCGAATTGAGAGCTCCCCGTCGAGCAGTCTCACCTCGACAACCTTGCCGGGCTGGCTCCATTTGGCGGCGTTGTCAAGGATGTTGGAGACGGCCCGCTCCAACCTGGCCCTTGACCCATTGACCGGCGTAGGCTCAAGATGGCTCTCTACCGGAATATCTGGGTAGGCTAGCTTTATTCGGCTGATACATACCATCACGACCTCGTCGAGATCGACTATCTCATCCGGCGCACTTGCAGGGACAGTTTCATCTTCACGCGCAAGGTCGACAAGGTCTGCGACGAGCAGGGATAGGTTGTCGAACTGCTCCCGGACATCTGCCACGAGCTGAGCCCGTTCGCCGGCGGGCAGGGACTTGTTTTCCGCCAGCACCTCGACATTTGTTCTCAATCCGGCCAACGGCGTTCTCAATTCATGAGATGCGTCCGCCACGAGCTGACGTTGCGAGCGTTGAGTGGCATCCAGAACGCCAAGCATCGAATTGAGAGCATAAGCGAGACGCCCGATCTCGTCCAACTTGCCCACTTCCATACGCCCATGCAGGTCGCCCGTTGATCTTACCGTCTCTATTGCTCCGGTAAGCCGCCTGATCGGCCTGAGCGCAGCCCCGGCGACAACCAGCCCAAGCAAGAGAGCGAAGAGGATGCCAGCTGCGCTCACCATTACGAGCACAAGAAAGAGACGGCTCAATTCATCGCGGATAGAGCCCACCGGCCTGATCACCTGAATGGCTTGACCACCAACGTAGGGAGCCACCAGCATTCTCACGGGAATACCCGAAATGGTCAGATTCTCGAACGTACCTCGTGCATTTACCCTGCCCGCGGCTGCCTTTCGGGCCAATGCCGTCACAGGAAGATGGACACTGGCATCCTGTGCTGCAATCACCACCCCATTACGGTTGACCACCTGCAGCAGGGTCGGTAACACGGAAAGCCGGGCGAGTGTGGCCTTACGGGGTTTGACGACCCTGGCTATGCCATGGTCCAATACCAGATCTTCTTCCCGGCGAAGTGCTGCGTCCACCCGATGGTACAAGTCATGGCGAACTACGATATAAACTGCAACAGACGAAAGCAGGACACCGGCTGAAACTGCTGCCGCTACCGCGAGTACTACCTTACTCTTCCAGCTCAGAGAACGGTGAGCCTTCACGGGTGGCGCCTCGGTTCCGGCCAGCTCTGATTGCTGCGAACCGCCATCATTGGTTATTCGGTTCGGTATGTGGAGCTGTCACGCTTTCAGCCGGTGCTCTCAGGACATAGCCGACTCCCCTGACCGTCTGGATGAGTCTGGGCGCAGCGTCTATCTCGGTTTTACGCCGCAAGTAGCTTATGTACACGTCCAGTGAGTTAGATGCAGGACCGAAGTCGTACTCCCACACTTCTGCAGATATCATGTCACGGCTCAATACGCGCTCTGGGTGTAGCATCAGGAGCTCCAGCAACCTGAACTCCGTTCTGGTAAGAATTATCTCCGCATCTCCACGCATTACCCTTCGTGTGGCGGTGTTGCACTCGAGATCAGCGTAACGCAATGTCTCTGGGTTTTCCGGACTGATTCGTCTGAGCAACGCACGCATCCTGGCGAGAAGCTCCTCCAGTGCAAACGGCTTTACGAGGTAATCATCCGCTCCCGCATCAAGCCCCTCCACCCTGTCACCGATCGTGTCGCGAGCAGTCAGCAGGAGTACGGGAGTCCTGTCACCGGCGAGCCTGAGCCTGCGGCATATTTCGAGGCCGTCAGGATCGGGGATGGAAACGTCGAGAATTATTGCGTCGGGACTGCCCGTGCTCAGGTAGCTGAGTGTGTCCTGGCCTGTCGTCGAAGTATCGACGGTGAACCCGTGAAGCGTGAGCGCACGCTTCAATGCTTTCAGCAGGCTGGGATCGTCATCCACGACAAGCAGGGTGGCGTTGCTCGCGGCCATCACCCTTTGTTCACGTGGCCGGTTCGGCAAGCAGGATATCGGCCCGCTGTCGGAGATCGCCAGGAATCTCGGGACTACGTACTGCTACTAGCAACACCGCATTGCCTGAGCCCGATAGCGCATGCAGCGCGTCGCATGCCATGAGGTCACCAGCATCACCACCAATATAACAAGTCCCTTTCCGCCGGTACGCCAGTTCAGCGCCAATCCGGGCACCACGGGCCTGGACCACGAGGCTCCGCGGGGTCAGCTCGTCAGATGCTGCGGGCAAGACTTCGTGTCCGGGGCCTCGCCTCTCTGGTGGCCGCGCCGCCGAGCGCATTCGCCACCGCATCGAGGCATGGGAACCGTGCGTGCTCGATGACACGTATCCCTGGCACGGCGTTCCGGTGGCGGTCGAGCTCAGCCAGGGACTCGGATTGTGTCGACAACTCAGTTCGTTACATGCAACATAGGGGCGTGGCTTCGACTGTTGCCTAGGGGGTAGGCGAGCACTCAGTTCCGCCAGGCGCGGCGGGCTTCGTGCGACTCCCGCCATGTGCAAGCTCTCACCTGCCGTTCCCCAGCGGCCTCTATCACCGTTCCTGAGTGCTTGACAACGCACCGGGGGGGGCATACTAGCCGCGGGCATGTCGTTGCCCGCTGGCG
>DAHXND010000022.1 GCA_027366675.1 Acidimicrobiales bacterium | reverse complement strand
TGCCCCCGCCGAGGCAGATCGGTGGCGCATAGCCTATGGCGTGGAGCACCCCGTCCAGAGCACCCCATCGCTTCTCCACGTAGGCAGCGGCCGCCTCCAGCTCCTCGGGGCTCGTTACGTCCAGTGCTATGACCGGTGCTTCCCTCGGGAGCTTGCGAGCAGTGCGCTCGGTGAGCGAGCGGGCCCTGCCGGCGCCCGTGAGCACCAGCTCCGCTCCCTCCTCCTGGGCCAGGCGCGCTACGGCGAATGCTATAGACGCATCCGTCAGGACACCTGTTACAAGTAGCCGGCGACCCTCTGCGATTCCCATCTCAGCGCACTCTCCTCTCCAGCCAAGCTGCCCGGCTATGACGGGCTGCATCTACGGTCGGCCTCTTCCCCGCACGCCCTGCCACGCCTGCGGGCCTGCACTGTTTTAGCAGCTTGTGCCAAGGTAGGGGGGTGACAGATCTTCCAGATGCTGTTTCCGTCGGAATCCTCGGGGGCACAGGGCCGGCCGGTAGGGGCCTGGGGGCGCGACTCGCGGCTCTCGGGATACCTGTTGTGCTGGGATCGCGTGATGCCGCGAAGGCGCAGGAATCGGCGAAGACGATAGTGGCTAGGTGGCCAGAGATCGACTCCATCTCGCGAAGCCTGAGCGGCGCCACGAACGAAGAGGCGAGCCAGGCGGGGCTCGTGATCGTGGCTACCGCATGGGAGGCCGCGCTCCCGACGGTGAAGGCGAACGCAGGCTCCCTGGCCGGCAAGGTGGTTTGCTCCATGGCATCTGCTATCGAGCGCAGGGGCGGGGAGCTCGTGGCCCTGGTGCCTCCCCGTGGCTCGATCGCTGAATCGATCCAGGATGCCTGCCCGGATTGCCGGATCGTAGCTGCCTTTCATCACCTCCCGGCTGCTGGCCTCGCGGCGCTCGACCGACCCGTCGACGCAGATGTGCTTGTATGCGGAGACGATCCTGCGGCGCGCTCTTCCGTGGCGCGACTCGCTGCGATCATCCCCGGCGTGAGGGCGATCGAGGTGGGTGGCCTGGCGCATGCCGGGGCGTTGGAGGCCATGACGGGGGTCCTCGTGGGCGTGAACTCGCGCTATCGCGCCCACAGCACACTGCGCCTGGTGGGGCTTCGCGACGAGGCTCCTTCGGAGTCGGGCCCTCCTGCCTTGGGAGCTTTGGGCGTCGCAGGGCGCGAGCAGTGAGTCTCAGGCTACATGACACCGCCAGGGAGGCCGTGGTGGATTTCGCCCCTGCCGATCCCTCGCTCGTCACCGTCTACACGTGTGGCATCACGCCATACGATGCTACTCATATAGGCCATGCGGCGGTGTTCCTGACCTTCGACGTGCTTCGTCGTCACCTCCAGGACTCGGGCGTGAGTGTCCGTTGTGTGCGCAACATAACAGACGTGGACGATGACATCCTGAGGAAGGCCGCCGAGCTTGGCGTGCACTACCTGGATCTTGCCGCGGAGGAGATAGCGCGCTTTCGGGCTGACATGGCAGCATTATCCGTGGCTGCTCCGGCCTCGGAGCCGAGGGCGACATCTGCGATCCCGGAGATTCTGAGCCTCGTGGACGTTCTCTTGGAGCGCGGGTACGCGTACCAGGCCGGGGGGAGTGTCTACTTCGAGGCGGCGAGATCCGATCGCTATGGACAGCTGAGCCACTTGGACCGTGATGTCATGCTCCGCTTGGCAGCCGAGAGAGGGGGGCGCACAGACGACCCCGCGAAGCGTGACCCTCTCGACTTCGTCCTCTGGCAGGAAGCGAAGCCGGGTGAGCCGTCCTGGGAGTCTCGCTGGGGAGCGGGCCGTCCTGGGTGGCACGTAGAGTGCTCTGCTCTGGCCCTCAGGGAGCTCGGACGCAGCATCGACATCCATGGGGGCGGTGCCGATCTCATATTCCCCCACCACGAATGCGAGGCGGCACAGTCCGAGGCTGCCACAGGCGAGCCTTTCGTGCGCCACTGGATGCACGTAGCGATGGTGCGTCTCGGTGGCGAGAAGATGTCGAAGTCTCTTGGCAACCTGATATTCGTGTCGGATCTGTTGAAGACCTGGGAGCCTGACGTAGTGCGCCTGGCCGTCCTATCTCATCACTACAGGGAGAGCTGGGAGTGGGAGGACTGGCTGCTGGACGCTGCGTCAGCTCGGATAAGATGCTGGCGCGAAGCTGCGAGCCGTGACGATATTGCAGGCGACAGGGAGCCGGAGCGAGCTGGCGATGGCGATGGCCTGCTCGCAGAGGTCAGAGCTCGGCTGGACGATGACCTGGACGTGCCGGGGGTGATGGCTGCGCTGGACGAGGCGGCATGTCACCCGCTGTCAGCCAGTGGATCCGAGATAGCTCGTGCAGCGAATCTAATAGGGATACGGCTGTGACTGGAGGCGACATGGGGGGCAAGCAGTCGATGGGCTCCGGTACTGGTCCTGTCTCAGGCGCTGGTCCATCCACGACCCCGGGCACGGGTGCATCTCCTGCAACCGGCGACGGGAAGATCACTGTCACGCTTCCCGACGGGACCGAGCGCAGTCTCGCCGCTGGTTCCACTGCCGGTGATCTGGCAGCGTCTATCGGGCGACGCCTGGCACGGGACGCTCTCGTGGCTCGCGTGAACGGCTCCCTGGTGGATCTGGCGACTCCGCTCTCTGATGGTGCAGAAGTCGAGATCGTTACAGGAGGTATGTCGGAAGGTCGCGATGTCATAAGGCATTCCACGGCCCACGTTCTCGCCCAGGCGGTTCTGTCCCTATGGCCCGGAGCGCGTTTCGCCATCGGCCCTGTCGTGGAGGACGGCTTCTACTACGATTTCGAGCTCCCGGGCGGAGAGCGTTTCACCGAAGCGGAACTCGATCGCATATCGCAGCGTATGAGGGAGATCGTGAGCGAGGACCAGCCGTTCACGCGTGAGGAACATCCAGCGCCGGAAGCGCTGGAGCTCTTCTCTGACCAGCCGTTCAAGCGCGAGATCATCGAGGGAGTCGCGGGCATGGCGTCCCCTGCTGTGATCAGCACCTACAGGAACAGCCGGTCCTTCGCCGACCTCTGCCGTGGTCCTCATGTTCCGAGCACCGGCCGGATCCCGGCTTTCAAGCTGCTGCGGGTGGCTGGTGCCTACTGGAGAGGTGACGAGCACAGACCCCAGCTCCAGCGAATCTACGGGACTGCGTGGGAGTCGCAGGCTGCTCTGGACCGGCACATGGAGAAGCTCGCGGAGGCAGAGCGCAGGGATCACCGTCGCCTCGGCTTGGAGCTCGATCTCTTCCATTTCCCACCGGAGGTTGGCAGCGGCCTGGCGGTTTTCCATCCGAAGGGTGCTCTCGTGCGGCATCTGCTGGAGAGCTTCTCGCTCCGGGAGCACCTGGCTGGTGGCTACCAGCTCGCCTGGACGCCCCATGTGGCGAGGGCCGAGCTGTTCAGCACATCGGGGCACCTCAGCTGGTATGCGGCATCCATGTACCCGCCCATGGAGATGGAGGGTGCCACCTACTACCTGAAGCCGATGAACTGCCCTATGCACATCCTCGTTTACAAGGCTCAGGCGAGGTCCTATCGGGAGCTGCCCTTTCGCTTGTTCGAGCTTGGCACCGTCTACCGCTTCGAACGCTCCGGAGTGCTGCACGGGCTTGCCAGGGTCCGGGGACTGACACAAGACGACTCGCACATCTTCTGTGCACCTGGGGAGCTCGAGACGGAGCTGGCGTCCCTCGTAGGCTTCGTGATTCGGATCCTCGAGACCTTCGGCCTCGGCGAGTTCGAAGCAGAGCTATCCACGAGGCCGGAGAAGTATGTGGGGAGCCCCGAGGAGTGGGAGCAGGCGACCGCTGCCCTCAGCCGGGCGCTCGAGTCGAGCGGGATTCCCTACCGGGTAGCCGAGGGCGAGGGGGCCTTCTACGCGCCGAAGATAGACATCCATCTACGCGACGCGATAGGGCGGCGCTGGCAGGTATCCACTCTCCAGGTCGACTTCCAGCTTCCCCGCCTGTTCGATCTCGAGTACGTAGGGCCCGACAACCAGCGCCACCGGCCCTTCATGATCCACCGCGCTCTCTTCGGCTCCCTCGAGCGCTTCTTCGCCCTGTTGCTGGAGCACTACGCCGGTGCCCTCCCGACATGGCTGGCGCCCGTTCAGGTGAGTGTCCTTCCCGTGGCAGGTAACCACCTCGACTACGCGGAGGCAGTAGTGTCCCGCGCTGCAGGGGCGGGGCTGCGGGCAGAGCTGGAACCTGCAGGCGAGCCGCTCGGGGCCCGGATCCGCAGGGTGAAGATGGCGAAGGTCCCCTACGTGCTCGTCGTAGGCGACGAGGACGTGGCAGCGAGCACCGTAGGGGTGAACAGGCGCGGCGCTTCTCGCCCTGATCGTCAGGTGCCACTGGATGACTTTCTCCGGAGCGTCCTCGAAGAGGTTGCCTCGCGCTCATGAGCCTCGAGAGACTTTGGGCAGGGTGGCGGTCTACTTATGTAAGCTCGGCGTCCGTCGCCGGCAGGGATGTGGCTGGCCAGATCCAGTGTGTCTTCTGCGCGATTGCCGAGCGTCTCGAATCCGGGAGCGCCAGCGAGGAAGAGCTGTACGTTGTCTGGACCGGCGAGACATGCATGGTGGTGTTAAACCTCTATCCATATGCGAGCGGGCATCTGCTCGTGATGCCGAGAAGACATGCAGGCTCGCTCCAGGATCTGAGCCCAGCCGAGTCAACTGAGCTGTGGAAGGCCTCGCTGGACGCCCTATCGGCGCTGGAACGCTCCTATGGTCCGGACGGCTTGAATCTGGGGGCTAACCTGGGCCGGGCGGCTGGCGCCGGGCTTCCGGACCACGTGCACCTTCACGCACTTCCCCGCTGGGTGGGCGACACGAACTTCATGACCGCCGTCGCCGAGGTGAGGGTAATGCCTGAGACTCTTCCCGAGAGCTGGAAGCGTCTGAGGGCAGCTTGGCCTGGGAGCTGAGCTGCCCTGCGTTCCAGGTAGCCGGGGGCGGCATAGCTCAGCGCTTTGCCAGCTTCCCTGCCAGATCCTGAGGTACGGGATCGTAGTGGTCGTGCTCTACATGGAAGGTTCCCCTTCCAGCCGTGAGAGATCGCAGCTCGATGGCATAGCTCGCCATCTCTGCGGTAGGGACCATGGCTGTGATGACCTGGTTGCCGGACGGGTCGATCTCTGTGCCCTGCACGCGACCCCGGCGGGCGTTCAGGTCGCCCAGGACTTCTCCCTGGAACTCCATCGGGACCGTCACCACCACACGCGACACCGGTTCCAGCAGCACGGGGGCGGCATTGGCGAGGGCTTCGCGGAATGCGAGGGCTCCCGCCATCTTGAACGACAGCTCGGAGGAGTCCACCGGGTGGTGCTTGCCATCCAGGCAGATGGCTCGTACGTCCACTACCGGGTATCCGAGGACGCCACCTTCAGCCATTGCTTCTTCTACCCCCTTCTCGACGGCTGGTATGTACTGCCGGGGTATCGCACCGCCGACTACCTTGTCTACGAACTCGAATCCTCCTGATCGCTCCAGGGGCTCCAGGCGCACCACGGCCACCCCGAACTGCCCGTGGCCCCCGGTCTGCTTCTTATGGCGTCCCTCGGCTTCTGCCGGCTTCGTAATCGTCTCGCGGTAGGCGACGAGTAGCTCCTCTGTCACGACCTCGACACCGAATTTCCTTTGCAGGCGCTCGCAGGTTATGGCGAGATGGGTGTCGCCGCTCCCCGAGAGCACAGTCTGATGGGTCTCGTCGACACGGGTTACGACCAGGGCGGTGTCTTCTTCCTGCAGGCGGTGGATAGCTGTCATCAGCTTGTCCTCGTCTGCCTTGGACTTCGGGCGTATGGCGATGGAGTAGCTCGGTTCCGCGGTGGGGAGTGGCTCGCAGAGCACCGGCATGTTCCTGGGGGCCAGTGTATCGCCCGTCAGGGTGGCCCCCAGCTTCGTGAGAGCGAGAAGATCGCCCGCCATGGCCTGTGGAACTGTCTCGGTTTCCTTGCCGCGAAGCGTATGCAGGCTGTGGAGGCGTTCCTCGGCGTGGGTGCGTGGGTTCACCATGATGCTGTCCGCTGTGATCGTTCCCGAACAGACCTTGGCCAGGGATATCTTGCCTACGTAAGGGTCCACCACGGTCTTCACTATCTGGGCCAGAGGATCGGCACTCGGATCGGGGAGTATCTCTTGCCTTGTCTCACCCGCGCTTACCGGAGTGGGCTTCCTCGCGGATGCTGGTGGGCCTATCTCCAGTATCGCGGCGAGAAGCCGGTCCATGCCTATGGATCGGGCTGCTGATCCACAGAGCACGGGGAAGACGCTCGCGGCTGCAACGCCGGTTCCGAGCGCCTGCTCCAGATCGTGCGTCGAGGGAGCATCTCCATCCAGGTAGCGCTCCATCATGGCGTCGTCGGACACGACTATCCCCTCGACGAGCGCCTCCCTGAGCGCTTTCTCGCTGTCTCTCTGCTCAGAAGGGATGGGGCCTCTTACGGGCTTACCGCTCGAGTAGTCGTATGCGGCATCGTCGAGCAGGTCTACGATGCCGCTGAATGCAGATTCCTCTCCTACGGGGAGCTGCAGTGGTGCTATACCGCTTCCCAGGGCATCTTGTAGCTCCCCCAACGTGCGCTGGAAGCTGGCGCGTTCACGGTCGAGCTTGTTCACGAAGATGAGGCGTGCCAGACCGAGCTGCGCTGCCTGCTCCCAGGCGGCCAGGGTCTGCACCTCTACACCCTCCACGGCGCTCACCACGAGGACCGCCATCTCGACCACGGACAGGCCAGCGCGTACCTCGCCGAAGAAGTCGGCGAACCCGGGCGTGTCGATGAGGTTCACTTTGTGGTCGGAGTGCTCGAACGCGGCCAGAGACATCGAGATGGACATGTGCCGTTTCGTCTCCTCCGGCTCGAAGTCCAACGTGGCGGAGCCGTCGTCCACGCGGCCCATCCTGGGTATGGCGCCGGCTTCGTACAGGATTGCCTCGGCCAGGGTCGTCTTCCCGGATCCTCCATGGCCTATGAGGGCCACGTTGCGGATCCTTTCCGGCGGGTAGCTCTTCATTTGCCGCACCTCCTCATCGCGTTCCCAGGAGTCCTGTACCTACCTCGCCCAGCCTACGCCTATGGCAAAGTGCCATGATGCCTCCAGGTGCCATGATGCGCCCGGTGGGGCTCGTTCCGCAGCGAAAGATCTCTCTGTCGGCGTGGATGCCTCTCCCGCCCGTCCGCCATTGGTCCCTGGGAGCTGCTGGGCACAGGGCCTGGGCTGGCGGGGGGCTC
>DAHXND010000014.1 GCA_027366675.1 Acidimicrobiales bacterium | reverse complement strand
GCGCCTCCCACCTGCCAGGCTACCGGATCGCCATCTGCCCCGGAGCAAGCGGCGCGCTCAGGGCCGTGTCGCCCGCCAGGAAGCGATCCACGCTCGCAGCCGCAGAACGCCCCTCGGCGATCGCCCACACGACCAGGCTCTGGCCCCTGACCGCATCACCGCACGCAAACACCCCTTCCCTGCTGGTCATCCAGTGAGGGCCGACACGCAGGTTCCCCCTGGTGTCCAGGTCGATGCCCAGCTCTCGGACCAGCCCTGACTGCTCCGGACCCGTGAAGCCAAGGGCCAGCAGGACGAGGTCGCACGCGAGCTCCGACTCGCTCCCTGGCACAGGCTCGAAGACCATGCCACGGTCGCCGGCACGGCTCCTGACCTCCCGCAAAGCGAGCCCGCGAACACCCCCGGCTCCGTCATCCAGGAAGGACACCGTCTCCACCCCGAATAGCCGCATACCACCTTCTTCGTGAGCAGATGACGTCCGGAAGATGAGGGGCCAGGTGGGCCAGGGATTCCCGTCGGGCCGCTCGTCTGGAGGTCGCTCCAGGATCTCGAGCTGATGAACGGAAACCGCGCCCTGGCGATGGGCTGTTCCAAGGCAGTCAGCTCCTGTATCGCCGCCACCGATTATGACCACCCGCTTGCCCGAGGCATCTATGGCAGGGGAGGGAGACCTTCCCTCCGTAACAAGGTTCGAGCTCTTCAGGTACTCCATGGCCACATGGATGCCCATGAGCTCAGAGCCCGGCACGTCGAGTGCTCTCGGTACCGTTGATCCTGTGGCAAGCAGGACCGCATCGAATTGGGAGACAAGGCTGCCTGCCGGAACTGCTGTGGCCCCGGCCGCGGTCGTCCGTCCCCTGGGCCCCGGCTCGGCACCTATCTCGCCCACCACGACGCCCGTCCGGAACTCGGTACCTTCAAGGCCCATCTGCGCCAGCCGCCGGTCCAGGTAGCGTTTCTCCAGCTTGAATTCCGGGATTCCATAGCGCAGGAGGCCACCCGGTCGCTCCGCTCGCTCGAAGACCACCACCTTGTGCCCGGCCCGTGTGAGCTGCTGAGCTGCAGCAAGGCCCGCAGGGCCGGACCCCACCACGGCCACGCTCCGTCCCGACAACCTGCTCGGCCTCACAGCCGAGACCCAGTGCTCCGAGAAAGCTCTCTCTGCTATCTCCACTTCCACCTGCTTTATGGCCACCGCATCCGAGTTGATCCCGAGCACGCATGAGCCCTCGCAGGGAGCGGGGCAAAGCCTCCCGGTGAACTCGGGGAAGTTGTTCGTGGCATGAAGCCGCTCGATGGCCTCAGACCAGTCCCCCCGCCAGACCAGATCGTTCCACTCAGGTATGAGGTTGCCGAGCGGGCAGCCCTCGTGGCAGAAAGGAATACCGCAGTCCATGCACCGGGCAGCCTGGACGCGGACCTTATCCTCGGGAAACGGTTCGTATACCTCCCGCCAATCGCGCACGCGTAGCCAAGCAGGCCGCCTCTCCGGCCCCTCGCGCCCGTACTCGAGAAACCCTGTTACCTTCCCCATGGACTGCCTTTCCCTTGCCCTCTCATAGAACACCTGTCATAGAGGATCAGCCGTGGGCGGCTGCCATAACCGCCTCCTCCTCTGGTACGCCACGCGCCGCAGCGGTGGCCATGGCATCGAGCACTCGCCGGTAGTCCCTCGGCATGAGCTTCACGAAGGCGGTAGCCGACAACGGCCACCCGGCGAGAAGCCGCCTCGCCACCGCTGATCCCGTCAACGCCTCATGGCGCCGTATCACCTGCTCGAGCCAGGCGAGATCTTCACCGTCTGGCTCCTCGAGATCCACCATCTCTGGATTTACGCGCCCCGATACATCCTGGTGCTCGTCCAGGAAGAAGGCTATCCCACCTGACATCCCCGCTCCGGCATTGCGACCACAGGGACCGAGCACGACCGCACGCCCACCTGTCATGTACTCGCAAGCGTGATCACCGACTCCCTCCACAACGGCAAGTGCGCCCGAGTTGCGCACGCAGAATCTCTCCCCTACCTGACCGCGCAGGTACACCTCTCCCGCGGTCGCTCCATAGAGGATCACATTCCCAGCTATGATCTGCTCCTCGGCGGCAAACGTCGATTCTCTCGGAGGGTACACGACGATGCGGCCACCGGACAGCCCTTTCGCCAGGTAATCGTTCGCATCGCCTTCCAGCTCGAGCGTAATGCCACGTGGCAGGAACGCCCCGAAGCTCTGGCCGGCAGAACCATGGAACTGCAAGTGAATTGTCTCATCCGCCAAGCCGTCACGGCCGAAACGGCGCGTCACCTCGGAGCCCAGCATCGTCCCTACCGTCCTGTT
>DAHXND010000012.1 GCA_027366675.1 Acidimicrobiales bacterium | reverse complement strand
ACGCGTGGATCCGCCGCTACAACGCGGTCAGGCTGCACTCCACCCTCGGGTACGTGCCGCCGATCGAGTGGGAGTTGATGTATCGTGTTCGTCAGCAGGGAGCCGCATAACCAACTGTCCGGTCAACGGGGGGAAGGTCAGCATCTTCTCGGCCAACCCAGTAGCGTCACCCATTGTCAGGGACCTCCTTCATTGCAGTGTGTGTTCACTCCAATGTTGTCGAGGTCCCTGGCCTCAGCGGTGGATGGTCCCTACCTCACAGTACGCTACAATCCCCACTCATTCCGGAAGAGCCAATAAACTTGCGTTCAAACATGAAGTGGTGACGTCGTCAAACGTGAAAACGTCCTGGTGGGCGCTGGTTCACACACTACGAACCGCTCTCCGGTGGTTGCCGGATCGCTCATCGACCTTGGCTGAGGGCATCATTTGCCGTAGAACAGCTACACGGTATTGCGGAACGCCTGCTATGCTGCGTCCATGGCAGACGATCAGACGTTCGTCACTGTGCAGGGCCGAGGTCTCATCGCCATCCCGACCGCTATCCGGCGCCACTTCGGTTTGGACCAGCCCGGAGCGCAGGTCGAGGTCATCGAGCGAGAAGGAGAGATCGTGCTGCGCCCACACGTGGCAGTGCCAGCCGACCAGGCATGGTTCTGGACCAAGCGCTGGCAGCAGATGGAACGCGAGGCTGACGACGCCATCGCCGCAGGGCAAATTATGACCGTCGAAGGTCTCGAGGAGCTCTTGGCCGACCTCGACTCGTGAGGTTCGAGCGGACCGAACCATTCAAGGCTGACTACCAGCGACTGTCCGAGGACGAACGCGAGAAGTTCCGCACAGCGGCCCGTGCCTTCAACGCGGCCTGTGACCACTTCGTCGAGACCAAGGACCCGTCGTCATGGCCAGGCAACCTGCGGGTCAAGGCGGTGGCGAGCGCTCCGGGTATCTTCGAAATGACTTGGAACTTCAGCGGGCCTGACGGCCGAGCCACCTGGGAGTGGGTCACGGTCATCGACACTGATGGACGCCATTTGCCGGCGGTGCGCTGGCGCAGACTGGGAACTCACCGGATCTTTCGCGAACCATGACCGCCCCAGCCACCCGTCGTGACCTCGATGGCGTTCCGCGAACGCAGACTCACCCCGGTGCCCTCCGGTTCGTATGGCGTGAACCATGCTCCGCGTTGTTGCTGCTCAGGGGTGCCAGTCTACGTGTGTGGGCGCTGCCGGGCTCGAACCGACGACCTGCTGGTTGTAAGCCAGCTGCTCTACCAACTGAGCTAAACGCCCCTGACCTCCATTTGCCTGGACTGGGGCCCAGATACGCACCAGCACTCAATCTAGAGCAGTGGCCTCTCGTCGTCACAGACGACCACTGCGCATGCTATGCGCTCGCACCCACTACGAGAGCGCCGCCTCTATCCCTGCTAACAGGCTGGGAGAGGCACCTGCTGTCACCATGCGCCTCTGAAGCAGGCCATCCCTCGTGAACTCGCCAGCACCATCTTCTCCCTCGAGCCTGACGCTCGCCCCAGCCTCCCTCAGTACAAGCCATCCACCCAGGTAATCCCATGCGTGCAGGCGGCTCCCGCCTGCGGTGGCAAAGCCATCGAGCGTGCCATCCGCCACCGCACACAGGTCGAGTGCGGCCGCTCCGAGCGAGCGGTACTGGGACCATCCCAGGTGGCGCTCGGGATAACCGGAGAATGCCACCACGGCTCCTGCCAGCGAGAGACACCCAGACGTCCTTATGGCAGAGCCATCTCGCCACGCCCCCTTGGAGCGAACAGCGCTGTAAACCCTCCCGCTCACCTGGTTACGAACAAGAGCCACCCACGGCCCGGCCTCGTCCAGAACGCAGATGCTCGTCGCGTACCACGGCAGCCCCCGCTCAGCATTCGTAGATCCATCCAGCGGATCGAGCACCGCAACGAGACTCCCTCCCCTCCCATGCCATCCGGACTCCTCGCTCAACACCGCGAAACCGGCATCTACCAGAACCGGCACGCCAGCCCTGTCGGCCGACAGATCGCTCCAATGCTGCCCCGGCCGCGTCCCCGCCAGACCCCAGTCTGTGACCAGCTTCAGGGCCTCGGCAACAGATCCTGCACACTCGGCAAGAACCTCGAGAACCTGCTCGTCCGTCTGCACCTACGCAGGCTACGCCTCCTCGCCGGAGCGCTCCAGTCCCCACGTTCCGCGCCAACGGAGGAACTGTCCCACCCATGCCGTAAACTGTTCTTGTGGCCGCCATCGACGTAGCCGGATTCGTCGCAGACCTGAAAGACCACGCGGTGGATCACGGCTTCCATGTCCACGACGAGCGGCACTTCGTCGAGACTTACTCGCTACGCCAGTGGTGGGAGGTGGACCTCCATCCGGAGGCAGGCTGCGGCGGGCCCATAGACCTACACCTTGCCCTCGATGTCGACCCGCGGGTTCTCTTGGCATTCGAGGACGCGGTGCTCACGCTTCCCGAGGATGACGACCCCCCAGATGACTTTCACTTCCCCCTTACCTTCACTTGGGGCTTACCGCCTCTGCCACACGGCCCCGACCTGCTGCGCTTGGCGATCGACCTCGCCGGAGTGGGAGGCGTGGAGCTCCCGCTCGAGGTCTCAGCCATAGATTCATTTGCCTCCGCCACCGACGCTCCCGAGCGACGCTTGTCCCTGACAGCTCGGCACCCTATATCACTTGCGAAGATCCTCGCAGGTGAGGAGTCACTATGCGAGCTTTTTGACAGATGTCTGGCCGTAAGCAACTTCCTGCTCGAAGCTTCCCCGGTCTGGATGGAGTAGAGATATGCGCCCGCGGTCGTCGTGGTTGCTGGCACCGCTGGCCGCTCTGCTGTCGGTCGCTCTAGTCGCGTGCGGCACACAGGACGGCCTGGCTCTAGCGCGTAAGGCCTGCGGTCACGTAGAGCGCTCCATCGCTCTGTACAAGCGATCCGAGAAGCTATCGAATCCGAAGAATGCCGCCCAGCTACAGACAGCGGCATTGATCCAACTTCGCTACGCGGAGCCGATCGCTGCCGATGCCACCACCGACTCCACTCAGTGGCAGGCGCTCATGGCCACCCTGAGCGAGAGCTCACGTGTGCCAGAAGCCCACCTGATCCATGCCCTCACCGCCCAATGCAACAGTGCCTTCCACTTCGATAGCGTCCAGCCAGACGAGAACCAGCCAGTCGTACCTACGACGGGCCCGTCTTCGCAGAAAACAGCGGCGGGCGGCTCCTAGCAGATAGATAATGACGTGGCAGGAGGGGTCGTGATCGGCACCGTGATTCCTTTCGGGTACTGGCTCGGTAGTGGCTCCCGCTCATGGTCCCGCTGGGCGAGGCCAACCGCTACCACAGTCGGGTAGAGGCGTGTCGCCAGCCACTCCCCACCGTCGATGGTCAGGTGGATGCCGTCAGGGCACCGGACCTGGGCACCGGCGAAGTCGTAATGGAACTTCCCGCCCGGGCACAGCAGGCGGCCGAGATGGAATACGGTTACCACGCCAGGATACATGGCAGCCACTTCCGCCACCAGCTTGTTGTACTCGTCACGCCTCCTGGCGGTGTCTTCCGGCCAGGGCTGGCCATCCGGCTGCTGTCCCGCGTCGTAGCACGGGGCCGTGGTCACGATAACCCTAGCCCCCTTCGAATGGAGGATCTGAACGCCCAGCTCTAGCTGGTGCTCTATGTACGCGTCATACACCGCATCTGCAGAGCTCGGTCCTACGTGCATCCAGACGCCGTTATGCACCCGGTCGATGACCTCCCAGCGTCCGGCCATGAGGATGCCCACGCTTGGATGGAACTCGTCAACCCAGCCTTGCCAGAGCTGCGGCCACTGCTCCACGCCAGGCTGCCCATTGCACGGTCCCGCCACGTTCGCCGCCACGGTCCCCTCGAACTTGACTGGCTCTCCGGTAGCGATACCGCAGCCCAGGATTCCCTCGTCGTGCAGGTCTATGCCAAAGTATGCGTCACTTCCGATCAAACCCCAGCCTGCGGTGAACGCGACTGATGCCCCTACGAGAAGGGTTTGGATGGGCGGCTTAACCGGAACCAGCTTCTTCGAGGTGGCAGTGCTGCGGTTGTCTACGCGTGCGATCTGAGCCTTGCCCAGCGCCGGCACGAGACTAGGAGGAAGAACGGCAGGGCTTGCCACGATGATCGCCGCCAGGACCGCTGCGACCGCTGCCGGGGTCGCCAACCAGGATCGCCACGCCCTGAGGAGACCGCCACGGCGAATCGGCTGCTCCACCAGGTGATAGGAAAGCGCCGCTGCGACACAGGCTGCCGCCACCCTTGCACCGAAGAGCTCCGCCCCGAAAAGTCCCGTCCTCGCGCTGTCAAGCGTCAGAAACAGCGGCCAGTGCCAGAGGTAGATCCCGTACGAGATACGGCCGAGATAGCGTATCGGTGGCAACGACAGAACCCATCCGACTGCGCCACCTGGATGCACGGCAATGCTCGCTATAACGGCAACGACACCGAGGCCGGCCAGGAAGAAGCCACCTCGGTAAAGGCTCGTGTCATTACCATTGAAATGCACAGCCAGCCCGATCACGAGAGCAGATCCACACAGCCCGAGTAGTCCGAAACCCGCCCTACGCGAACGGTCTTGTCCCCTCCGCATAGACGGGGGGGCATCTGCTCCGGACGATGGCAACTGGCTCAGCTCCTGACCGGAGCCCCGAACGCTCGCCCGCTTCGCGCGCCAGATAGCCATGCCTACTGCCAAGGCTGCACCGAGCAGCAGCGCCTGAGCCCTGGTATCGGTCCCGTAGTACACGCGCGTCGGGTCACCTGGATGGTAAAGCCACGCCATCTCGAGCATCGATGCAACTGCCCCCGCAAGGCATACCCCGAGAAGGAGACCGAGCCCCCTCGTCGTACCCGGTTCCTCCTTCGGAGCCCGCCAGCGGCGGGCCAGCGCGAGCACCCCGAGAACCACGAACGGCCACACCAGGTAGAACTGCTCCTCTATGGCAAGCGACCAGGTCTGCAGCACGGGCGACTTCGGCCCGGTAGTGGCGAAGTAATCACTATGGACAAGAATGAAGTGCCAGTTCGCCACGTAGAAAAGAGTCGACAGCGTGTCGAGCCTCACCCCAGGGTCTCCCCCAGGCGGGAGTATGAAGCGCACGTATAGAGCCACACCGATGAGCATCAGGAAGAGCGCAGGGAGCAGCCGCCTGGCTCGCCGCGCCCAGAATGCACCAAGTCCTATCCTGTCCTTCTTCCCCCATTCGGCGACCAGCAGGGATGTGATCAGGAAACCAGAGAGCGCGAAGAATGCGGTCACACCCAGGAAACCCCCCTGCATCCAAGATATCCCGCCATGATAGGCCATCACACCGAACACGGCAAAGGCCCTCAGGCCATCGAGCGGGGCAAGGTAGGAGAACCCTTGGATCCGCGAATGGGCAGAACGGGACGACCGCGATCCATGGCGCCCATGGCGGCGCCTGTTCCCGACTCCTCTGAGAAAGCTCGCCCGTGCGCTCCCCAGGCCCTGGCGGATCACGATCCCGCTCTCACCAGAAGAAGCCACGGGGACGTGAAGCCCACGAGAGCCATCAGCTTCGTCAGGCACGCGCCAACGCCTTACCCTGTCGTCTCAAAGCCACCTCTCCCTCGCAGCGACGCCATCCCTCCCTGATCATGACTCGACGCTAGACCCGGCACGGGAAGGCCTATAGCCCGGACTGCCCTATTCTCGCGCTCAGCCCGGGCATATCTGGTGGCGCGTCCCCGGGTAGACTCCTGGCATAACCGCCAGAGAGACAGGAACCTCCAGGGAAAATAGTGCCACCAGCGATGCCCGAGCAAGCGGTGCCCTCGGACCCCTTCACCTGCCATCTGCTGCCCAGCCAGGCACGGGCAAGCCCTCCGAGGCTGGGCCAACCTCCGTTCCTGGTAGGCCCCGCATGGCCATGGGGCATGGAGTGAACCAGCGATCGAGCGTGAGAATGTCCCGCGACGAGATCGATGCTTTCATCCACGAGCGTAGGCCGATGACCATGTGCACCATGAACCACGACGGATCCATCCACGCTGTGGCAATGTGGTACGGATTCCTCGAAGGGTCACCAGCAATAGAGACGAAAGCCAAGTCGCAGAAAGCGCAGAACCTCCTCCGTGACCCGAGAATCACGTGCATGCTCGAGGATGGCCATAACTACGAGGACCTACGTGGCGTAGAGATGGTAGGGCACGCTGAGATCGTCGACGACCCAGAGCGGATGTGGGCCCTTGGCGTCAGCCTTTTCGAACGCTATTACGAGCCCTACTCCGAGGAGATGCGCCCGTTCGTGGAAACCATGCTCCATAAGCGCGTAGTAGCGAAAATCCATGTGGAGCGCCTCGTCTCCTGGGATCATCGCAAGCTCGGGCTACCACCGATCCGGGAGGTGCTGGCAGCGGCCAGACACGAGGCCCCGGGGTCTGGCGCGTAGGCCCCGGGGCTGGCGCGTAGGTAAACGTACTGGCCCGGCCATGCCCCTGTAGCGAGATCGCTGCCGTCCAGGCACCGGCCCGGCCAGATGGCACTTCGGCTCGGTGCGATCGGATGGCCCCCTTCCGGCTCAGTCCGGCCAGATGCCACTTCGGTTCAATGCGAGAACAGGTGCCAGCCGGCGTAGAGCCATATGGCTACCGCCGCGAGTCGCGCCAACGGTCGAGAGAAGTACCGCTGCACTACCATCCCGAAGTTGGGAACCGCCGAGGGCCGGAGCCGCCCAGCGATCTCTATAACGCACAGGACGAGGATGACCGTACACCAGAATGCAAGTCCCACGGCTTTGTTCGAGCCGATCAGCACCCCGTATAAGCCGGCAAGCAGCCCGTAGAGAGTGGCCACGGTCAGCTCCCCTCTTCCGCCTTCGATACGTGATTACGGCGAAGCGGCGTGCTGGCGAGAACCCACCCGATACCCATCCAGAGGGCGAAAACCAGCGCGTGCAAGGGCCTGTAGGCGAGCTCCAGCGCGCTCAGCGTCAGATGATGACGATCGGGGGGCGTTAGAAGGCCCAGGATGTCCCATACCGCGGCGCAGCCCGGTACGGCGAGCCACAGAACCAGCGTTCTCCAACGTGGTCCGCTGAACACTACCTGCTCTCTGTGTGATCGTTGCCACCACGCCCCTACCAGCAAGATGCCGAGGGCGGTACCGAAGGTCCCGAAGCGCGCTCCCCACGTGTAGCGATGCCAGCCACTGGCGAAAAACCCCAGCACTACCACCAGCACAAACACGACCGAGACGGTCGCCAGGAACCTGCCCGCCCGCTCCCTCGTCGGCGTCATGGGCCTTCCCCGCTCCCTCGTCGGCGTCATGGGCCTTCCCGCTGCACGCCCGATGCTCCTCGGCTCCTGCCTGGAGAGCGTCTCGTCCCTGCGATCGGGTGGGAGGCCCCACCGGCCGGTACGCCGACAGCCGGTACGCCCAGCCCGAGAGCTCTCGCAACGCGCCGCCCAGCCACCCCCAGCATCCAGCCGATCACCGCCCCGCCCACCACATCCGACCCGTGATGCTGGCGGGCGTGAACACGGCTCCAGCTGACGAGAGCCGCCATTCCGTAGCAACCGGCAGCCGAACGCCGGTCCTCGACGAGCAGGGCCGCAGCACACCATGCCGAAAGCGTGTGCCCTGACGGGAAGCTTGACGTCTTCGGGATACGCACGGGAAGCGGGTGTCCTGAGTCCGATCCAGACGGGCGATCCCGATCGACGAGGCGTTTCACGGCCAGATTAACCACCGGAGTAACCAGGCCCGTGTAGATGACAGCGAAGGAGGCCCGCCGGCGTCTTCCCTGGTCCTCATGGCGCCTCGAGACCCCGACCAGGAACCAAACCATCCCATGATCGGCAAGAGCCGAAATGCCATAGGCAAGAATGTCCACGAGGCGCCTTCCACGGAGGCTATCCAGCAATCCGTCAACGGCATCGTCGAAGGCAACCACCGGACTCCGTGCCACGAAGGAGAATCCTATCCCGAAGGAGCCCCAACTCTGTGTCAGGGCCAAGGAACCCACGGCGAAGGCGCTCCAGGTCATCCGGTGCGGGCTCGACCCCCAGGTGTCCCCCAGCTCTCCAGGCCCCTGCCACTCTCCAGGCCCCTGCCACGCCAACCCAGCCCGACCTCTACGGACTTAGCTAGCTCACACCTCGAACTGGACGTCCAGGTATCCGGTCAGCACGTCCTCCAGGCGCACCTCAGTATCCAGGGACTGGCCCAAGCCATATATGGGAGCCATGACCGAGGGACGCTCAGGCTCGTTCCTCAGCGTGCCAACGCCATCTTGGACATCACGGAGAAAGCTGCCGGCAACGCCGTCCTCCGTCGTGACCAGGGTAACGGCGAGATGCAGGGCAGCAGGGAACTGAAGACCGGTCAGGTTCCATCCCCTGGCAGCCAGAAGATCCTGAAGCGCATACACGTCGAAGCCATCGACAGTGAAGGCAAGCACGAAGAGCGAGTCACCGAGAACGCGTATCTCTCCTATCGCCTCCAACCCGTCGCGAATGCGCTTATGCGTTGCCCTGATACGAGCAGCGGCATCGAGGTAGCCCTGCCTGCCGGCGGACAGCATCGCAGCCCATGCCTGGGCGAGAAGAGCTCCCGGCCGGCTGCCTGCTGCAGTCGGCGAATTGTAAAGGCCACCTGCCCAGCTCGTGGTCATGAAATAGCTGTAGCGGCGCAATGCCTTGTTACGGAAAAGAAGGACCGAGGTGCCCTTGGCCCCATAGCCGTACTTGTGGGTATCGACCGATATAGACGTCACGCCAGGAACAGAGAAGTCGAATGCCGGCACTGGTTCGCCAAGCTCTGCCATGAATGGAAGCAGGAACCCTCCGAGGCACGCGTCGGTGTGGAACCACACCCCACGCCCTTCCGCCATCCCAGCCAGCTCCGTAACCGGATCGATCACTCCCCAGGGGAATGACGGGGCGGACCCTACGACCATCGCACACTGGTCATCGATCGCCTGCTCCATCGCAGCCACATCTGCCTTCCCGTCCAGACCTACCGGCACTCTCACGGCTTCCAGACCGAAGTACTGGCAGGCCTTGTCGAATGCGGGATGAGCGCTCGCCGGCATCACTACGCTGGGTCTCGTCACACCCCGCTCGGCAGCAGCGAAGTCCCGAGCAGAGCGCACGGCGGTAAGGATGCTGTCCGTCCCGCCGGATGTCATGAGCCCGGCCACCCCGCCATCCGCGTTCCTGGTCGAGCTTCTATCCGCCCCGAGGAAGCTGCCCGTCATCGACACCACCTCGGCCTCGTAGCGCGTCGCGCGCGGCCAGAGATCCGGGTGCAGCGGATTCAGCTCCACGTTCAGACGGTAGACATCACTCATGAACTCCATGTGCGCCTCGTCACCGCGGTAAACGGCTCCCGAGGCCCTACCGGTGCTCCAGTGATCCCGTTCTGCATCCGCCATGGCCGACATCTCATCCAGGATGGCCTGACGCTCGATCCCTACGTCCGGTAGTTCAGCGTGAGAGGGATAGACGCTCCTGTACGGCTTCAGCGACTCCTCCAGGACAGCGACGACGAAACTCAGCTCGTCTTTGTTCATGGGACGTGACTCTCCTTTCGCGGGTCGATGCTTCCATTCAGGCGATGGTACATCTTGCGCTGCTGGCGGTATAGAGACCGGAACTCGCGCGCCAGGCTGCCGTACAGCCGGCTCCTATCGGGGTCGGGCTGGAAGGTCTTCTCTACTTGCACCGTCTTGTGAACATCATCCCACGTCAGCCATTCGAGCGACACCGCAGCATAGAGGGCCGCTCCACGCACGTTCACGAACAGCGGATCACTGACACGCTCGACGACCCTTCCGAGCACGTCGCCATGCATCTGGCACCAGAGGTCGGACTGCGCCCCGCCCCCGAATATCCGGATAGGGTTCAGCTCCCGCCCGACGAATCTCTCGACAGCATCGAGCAGCCAG
>DAHXND010000210.1 GCA_027366675.1 Acidimicrobiales bacterium | reverse complement strand
TTCCCCGCCGTAGCTGCTGTAACCGTGGGTGCAGGGATACTCCCTCACGTATCCTTTCCTGCCACTGGGTCCTGCCGTCCCCCATGGCGACTGCATGTTGAAGGAGCTGGACCAGCCGAGCTGGTATATGGAGCTCCCGAGCACCAGCCCGAGCGGCTCGAGCCCCACCTGGCGCAACGACCCGAGCTCTGCGCTTGTCGTGTCACTGGTCCACGCGCCGCCGGATGCACGGCCCTTCCAGCCAGCGTCTCCAGGCAGGACGGCGTCATTCGGCGCACCCGCGCCCGGCACAGCCGCGCCCTGGCTCCCATCGGTTCCCTGGCTGCCTCTCATGGCGGCCATCTCAGCCGTCCAGGGTGATGACCATCTGAGGCTGCGCTATCACATGGTCGGCTCTGAGCGCCCGCACTGCTGTGCCAATGGCCAGGAACTCGATGACGTGGCTACCCCAGAAGTGAGACTTCTCTATCAGCTTCACCTCGACTATCCCCTCGGCTCCGAGACGGGTGGCCTCCTCCTGCATCCTGCTCATGGCGAGCTCGCGCGCCTCGTAGAGGGCCTGGGTGAAGTTCGGCAGCTCAGCGTTCCGACCGGCCTGGCCCAGCGCAGCGCCCATCCCCCGGTGCGCGACGTGGTAGACGCAGGTTCCCATGACGAGGCCGAGCGGCATGTAGCCTGCCTGCACCAGGGTCCAGAAGTTCTGGCCGGAGAGGTCGCTCGTGAAGGGCTTGCCCTCGTTGTTCTTCCAGGTGCCGGGGGCCTCCTCGGCGGATACGGCGGTGCCGATAGCTATGAACTCTGCTGCGTGCTTTCCCCAGTCGTAGAAGTTTATATCGAGGCGCACCCCGACGATTCCGTCGGCACCCAGAACATCCGCCTCGGTCTCCATCCTGGTCATAGCCAGCTCACGCGCGGTGTACATGGCCTGGGTGAGCGTATCGAGCTCCTTGTTGGCTTTCCAGGTTCTCGATTGCAGCCCGATGTGATAGATTGAGCTACCGAAGACGAGGCCCCTCGGGTGGAATCCTGCCTCCTTTACCAGTAGGAACTCGTTCACGGAAAGGTCGCTCGTGAAGAGCGCCGGCTTGCCGCCCTGCCCTTCCAGTTCGGCAAGTCGCCGTGCTGCGTCGGGGGGAAGGCTGGCCAGCTCGGTCTCGGTGGTGCTCATCTTGGCCTCCTAGAGACATTCTGTTCGCTGTTCTGGCTGTTCGCTGTTCTGGCTGTTCGCTGCTCTGGCTGTTCGCTGTTCTGGTCGGCATTCTCGGATCGGTGATCGCAGGTAGGCAGGCGCGAGGTATCTTCGCCGCTTTCCGCTATAACCTTCCTAGCCGCTCGGGCATTGGAATGCCAGGCGGCCCGGGTCAGCCTGTGCCTTCGGCCCCGCTGTGTCTCCGGCCCGGACGCCGCGGCCGAGGGGCGGCGAACAAGTCGATCGTGGTCATCGCCGTGGAGCGGCGTCCCAACGGTCAGGGATCGGGGCGCTGTCGGATGGAGGTCGTCGAGAGAGCGCGGGCCGAGCACCTGCGCGACTTCATCACTCGCAACATCGAGCCGGGCTCCACCGTCGTCACGGACGCACATAGGGGCTACCCGCCAGCCCTGCGGCCGACTACATTCACGAGCGCCACAACACCGCCGGGGCGGGGGTAGCGGCGCACACTCTCTTGCCGCCGGTCCACCGCGTGACCTCGCTGCTCAAGCGCTGGCTGCTATCGACCCACCAGGGAGGTGTCCAGCACCGACACCTCCCCAGCTACCTCGATGAGTTCACGTTTCGCTACAACCGCCGCAACTCGCGCTATCGAGGCTTGGTCTTCTACCGCCTGTTGGAGCACGCGCTGGCCGACACGCCAATCACCGCCAAGTCCCTCGTGAAGCGCCGCCAGAGGGTCCCGCGGGCCAGCGTCCCTCCCGGCCCGAAGAAGGTCCACCCCGAGGGGTTGGGCCTCACCATCGAACCGCAGCCCTGGCGCCGTGCGCCGGCGCGAGGCATCGCATAGGCGGGGGTGACAAGCCGGCCCGCACCGAAGCCGGACGTTCGGAGGAGTGAGGGTTATGGTGAGTGAATGAGCGCCGGTTGGATTGGACTGGACAAATGGACGCGGGGGTGGTTGCTCGCGTCCGTCGTCTTCGGCGCGGGACTGCTGGTGGCCGCCTTCACCGTCTCGGCCTACAACGGCACCGCTTCTCAGACCCTGGTCCAGGCCAACGGCGGAAAGGTCATCTTCGTCGTCGCCATCCCTCTCGTCGGCGCCCTTCTGGCCATCTGGACCATCGTGGTCCGCCGTGGACACGCGCAACACGGCGTAGGCGTCTTCACCTGGCTGGTCATCGGCGCACTCGGGGCGCTCGCACTGCTGGGGTCGCTGACGATTGGCCCGTTCGTCGCCCCAGTGCCGATCTGCTTGCTGGTGGCGGCGCTCCGGACCCAAGAAGCGGGTAGGGCCAAGTCGTAGGGCACGACGCAGCCGCTTCGCGGCCTTGCTCAGATGCCAAAGCCCAAGTAATCACTGCGTTGGGCCTGAAGCAGTTCCCGTGGGGTGGCTATATCCAGACGGATAGCCATTTTTCGTTGAACGGTACGGCTACTCGCTTCCGGGGCTGTCGGCTGGAGGACCTGACGGTGCCTCACCCCTGACTACGAGGGCTTCCAGCGCTGTTCGCGTGGCATCGCTCTTCTGAGCCTCCGCGACCAGCGCTCCCATGAGTCGCTGGAGCCACTCGGCGAAGTCGATCTCATCGTTCCGCAGGACTATGCCACGGACGGTGTGCCTCGATGTGCAGCGGACCGACGATCCGGTTCGCTCGGCCTCCAGATGATCCTCGCCCAAGTCTACCACGAGCTTCCTGGGTGCTCCTTCCTGGCGACGCAGGAGGCCACCGACTCGCTCTCGCTCCACACTCAGGCGGTTCCCCAGCACATCGTGCAGCTTGACGGCGAGCGCAGAGAAGTAGGCAGCGGTATCCGAGGCGTCTGCGTCGAGAGAGGAGAGGAGCAGGTCGAGATCGAGCGTGCCGTCGTCACTCATGACATAACAGCGTAGCCGAAGGAGGTTCTGGCTGGCCCCCGCGTCCGCGGACGCGTCCTCACCGGTCACCGGGTTCACCGGCCACCGCTCGAGTCCAGGCCGCACCGGCCGACGCGTCCGCGGACGCGTCCCCACCGGCCGCCGGCCAGCGGGCTCAGCCGAAGGAGGTTCTGGCTGGCCCCCGCGTCCGCGGACGCGTCCTCACCGGCCACCGGGAGTACAAGAACGGCCGCTTGGGCTGGCCGACGCGTCCGCGGACGCGTCCTCACCGGTCGCCGGGCTCAGCGGCCACCGCACCAGGCCAAGGGGCCCCCCAGATCCTGTCGCCGGGCCGGTTGCCAAGCCGTCGATTAGCGGCTATCGTTAGCACTCGTAAGGTTCGAGTGCTAACGGCACCTGAGCCGAGGTGTAAGACAAGACATCGAGGATGAATGAAGGAGGTCTAACCCATGAAGCTGCAACCTCTCGAGGACCGGATCGTGGTGCGTCCGAGCGAGTCCGAGGAGATGACTGCGTCTGGACTGGTCATCCCGGACACAGCGAAGGAGAAGCCACAGCAGGGAGAGGTTCTCGCCGTTGGCCCAGGCCGGCGTGCGGAGAACACCGGCGAGGTCATACCCCTCGACGTGGCTGTGGGCGACAAGGTCGTCTACTCGAAGTACGGAGGCACCGAGATCACTATCGACGGCGAGGAGCTGCTAATACTGTCTGGTCGCGATATTCTTGCCAAAGTAAAGAGCTGAGGTAAAGAGCTGAGGTCAGGCAGGCTGATCCCCGGCGGATCGAGGGTCTATCGGCCTGGCTGGTAGGACTCTGGTATGACCGATGTGACAACGAGAGGAGCATTTAGCGATGCCTAAGATTCTGGAGTTCGACGAGGTCGCGCGCCGCAGCCTGGAGACAGGAGTGGACAAGCTGGCCAACACCGTGAAGGTGACTCTTGGCCCGAAGGGGCGAAACGTCGTCATAGAGAAGAAGTTCGGCGCACCCACCATCACGAATGATGGCGTGACTATCGCACGTGAGGTCGAGCTCGAGGAGCCATTCGAGAACATGGGCGCGCAGCTCGTGAAGGAAGTGGCGACAAAGACGAATGATGTAGCTGGTGATGGCACCACGACGGCCACAGTCCTAGCTCAGGCTCTTGTCCACGAGGGGCTCAGGAACGTGGCGGCTGGCGCTAATCCGATAGCTCTGAAGCGCGGTATCGACAAGGCCGTGACTACGGCGGTGAACGCGCTGGGGAGCCTCTCGAAGGATATAGAGTCGCGTACCGATATAGCGCATGTGGCGGCGATCTCGGCTGGCGACTCTGCAATCGGTGAGATCCTTGCTGACGCCATAGACAAGGTCGGCAAGGACGGCACGGTCACGGTGGAGGAGTCGAACACCTTCGGTCTCGAGCTCGAGTTCACCGAGGGTATGCAGTACGACAAGGGTTACCTCTCCCCCTATTTCGTCACCGACGCCGAGCGTCAGGAGGCCGTCCTGGAGGATCCCTACGTGCTCCTCGTGAACCAGAAGGTGAGTGCAGTCCACGACCTCATCCCGGTGCTCGAGAAGGTGATGCAGACGGGCAAGCAGCTTCTCATCATCGCAGAGGACGTGGAGGGAGAGGCCCTGGCTACTCTCGTCGTCAACAAGATTCGCGGCACCTTCACCTCTGTGGCCACGAAGGCCCCGGGCTTCGGCGAACGCCGGAAGGCGATGCTCCAGGACATGGCGATCCTGACCGGCGGCCAGGTCATCTCCGAGGAGATCGGCCTGAAGCTGGAGAACGTGACGTTGGACCTGCTCGGGCGGGCAAGGCGTGCCGTTGTCACGAAGGATGACACCACGCTCGTCGACGGCGCTGGCTCTGAAGACGATATAAAGGGCCGTGTAGCGCAGATCAGGCGCGAGATAGAGGATACAGATTCCGACTGGGATCGCGAGAAGCTCCAGGAGCGCTTGGCAAAGCTGGCAGGTGGCGTGGCGGTCGTGCGTGTCGGAGCGGCGACCGAGGTAGAGCTGAAGGAGAAGAAGCACCGGATAGAGGATGCTCTCTCGGCGACGCGCGCAGCAGTCGAGGAAGGAGTCGTGCCCGGCGGCGGGACCGCATTGCTCCGGGTTCGCTCGGCGGTCGAGGAGACCGCGGCGAAGCTCGAAGGCGACGAAGCCACCGGTGCCATGATCGTCGCCCGCGTCCTGGAGGAGCCGCTCCGCTGGATCGCTATAAACGCTGGCTACGAGGGCGCGGTCATGGTCCAGAAGGTGGCCGCGATGAAGGGAGCCGTCGGGTTGAACGCACTCTCTGGTGAGGTCGAGGACCTGGTGAAGGCTGGCGTTATCGATCCAGCGAAGGTGACGCGCTCTGCGCTCCAGAACGCTGCTTCCATTGCTGCCATGGTTCTCACTACCGAGGTGCTCGTCACGGACAAGCCGGAGAAGGCTCAGCCGGCTGCCGCAGGTGCCGGCGGCGGCGGCATGGGCGGCATGGGCGGAATGGGCGGCATGGGCGGAATGGGGATGATGTGACGGGGGCGTGGCGCGGCCGGTAACCAGTGACAGGTAAGCAGGTGGTGAAGCGGCCGCCCGGGGTCATCCCGGGCGGCCCGCCACCGTGGCGGGAGGTATCCCGGGAGTTCTGGGAAGCAGCCAGTCTCGAAGAGGTCTGCACTGCCCTGGCTGGCCCTGTT
>DAHXND010000085.1 GCA_027366675.1 Acidimicrobiales bacterium | reverse complement strand
CTTAATGCGTTAGCTGCGGCACAGAACCCGTCGATAGGGTCCCACACCTAGTGCCCAACGTTTACGGCGTGGACTACCAGGGTATCTAATCCTGTTCGCTCCCCACGCTTTCGCTCCTCAGCGTCAGTTCCGGCCCAGACCGCCGCCTTCGCCACCGGTGTTCCTCCTGATATCTGTGCATTTCACCGCTACACCAGGAATTCCACGGTCCCCTACCGGACTCTAGCCATGGCAGTATCGGATGGCGACTCCAGGTTGAGCCTGGAGATTTCACACCCGACTGACCAAGCCGCCTACGAGCTCTTTACGCCCAATGAATCCGGACAACGCTCGCCCCCTACGTATTACCGCGGCTGCTGGCACGTAGTTGGCCGGGGCTTCTTCTGCAGGTACCGTCACAATCGTTCCTGCTGAAAGGAGTTTACAACCGAAAAGGCCTTCGTCCTCCACGCGGCGTTGCTGCGTCAGGCTTTCGCCCATTGCGCAAGATTCCCCACTGCTGCCTCCCGTAGGAGTCTGGGCCGTGTCTCAGTCCCAGTGTGGCTGATCGTCCTCTCAGACCAGCTACCCGTCGTAGCCTTGGTGGGCCGTTACCCCGCCAACAAGCTGATAGGCCGCGAGCCCCTCCCGAAGCAGAAACCCATTTGCTCGACCGGCCATGGGGTCGGTCGAGATTATGCGGTATTAGCACCGGTTTCCCGGTGTTATCCCACTCTTCGGGGCAGGTTGCTCACGTGTTACTCACCCGTTCGCCACTAGGTCTTCTCCGGTGTTACCACCGGATGAACCCCGTTCGACTTGCATGTGTTAGGCACGCCGCCAGCGTTCGTCCTGAGCCAGGATCAAACTCTCCATCGCGTTCTCCACTGCCCCCGAAGGTGCAGCGTTCGAACGAAGAGCCGGAGCCCCACCCATCCTTACGGTTGGATGTGACCACCGACTGGCATCAGGAACGGATGTTGTCCGTTCCAATGCATTGACTTGCGCCTCGCCGGCTCGCCCTCCTTCGAGGACGGACCTGCGCTGCGCCCGCACTGGCTTTTGGCTTTCACTATTCCGTTTTCAAGAAGCGACCGGGCACACGCCCGAAGGCGGAGGTGCCGCATTTAGCAGTATAGCGACAACACCGTACGTCCGGTGCGGCGCCAGCCTGAGCTCTCCCTCCCGGAAACCCTGATGGACCCTCCCGAGATGGGTATTGGAACTCTAGCAGCGGCTCGCGAAGGCGTCAAGCCTGCCCGTACCACTTCCTGCACTGCCGGATGCTGGCCGCACTGCCGGATGCTGATCCGGTGAACCAGCAGCGGCTCGCGAAGGCGTCAAGCCTGCCCGTACCACTTCCTGCCACTTCCTGAGCCCGGTGCCCGGTGCCCGGTGCCCGGTGCTCGGTGCCCGGTGCTCGGTGCCCAGCGCTCGGCGCTCGGCGCTCGGCGCGACCGCCTTCAGTCATTCGCTGTAACCGCGTGTCTGCAGGGTGCATCCGATCGCTAGACTCTTTTCTAACGTTGACGTGAGATTTGGTGGCCGGGCGGACCGCGTCCGGGTCCAGGCCCGCTGCCGGGTACAGCGCGAGCCTGGTCAGTGCATCCAGATCATCGAGATATCCGAGAGGAGCGAGGATGGCGGGTACTTCCGAGACCAACGGCAGCACAGCTAACGGGAAGGGCGCTGGCGCCGATGAAGCTGCGGGTAATCGTGGGACCAATGCTCGGGAGACAGCAACCAACGCTCGGGAGACAGCGAGCGATGCCATCACACCGAAAGGGCTCCGCCACCCCGACCATTACAAGTGGGTCGCCCTCTCGAATACCACGCTCGGGATCCTCATGGTCACCATCAATTCCTCCATACTCCTGATCGCCCTGCCGGACATCTTCAGGGGAATCCACTTGAATCCCCTCATCCCGTCGAACGTGAGCTACCTCCTCTGGCTGATCATGGGCTTCCTCGTCGTAACCGCCGTGCTCGTGGTCAGCTTCGGGCGCCTCGGGGACATGTTCGGACGCGTGAAGATGTATAATCTCGGCTTCGTAATCTTCACTGCATTCTCTATCCTTCTCTCGATCACCTGGCTGAACGGCAGCGCCGGGGCCATGTGGCTCATCGTCATGCGAATCTTCCAGGGTGTAGGCGGCGCGTTCCTCTTCGCCAATTCCGCGGCGATCCTGACCGACGCATTTCCTGAGGACCAGCGCGGCCTGGCTCTCGGTATAAATAACGTGGCCGGCATCGCCGGATCCTTCATCGGTCTCATCCTCGGAGGGGTCCTCGGCCCCGTCGAATGGCACCTGGTGTTCGTTGTCTCCGTGCCATTCGGCCTCTTCGGGACAGTCTGGTCCTACCTCATGCTGCACGACACCGGCATACGCACGAAGGCACATATCGACTGGTGGGGAAACCTTACCTTCGCCGTAGGGCTGGTCGCTGTCCTGATCGGGATCACCTACGGGATAATCCCCTGGGGCGGGCACACGATGGGATGGACACGCCCCCTCGTCCTCGGATGCCTGATAGGAGGCGTCGCTGTGCTCATCGGGTTCGCATACATAGAGACGAAAGTGAAGGAGCCCATGTTCCGGCTACCGCTCTTTCGCATCCGAGCCTTTGCCGCGGGGAACTTCGCCAGCCTTCTCGCTGCACTTGGCCGCGGCGGCCTCATGTTCATGCTCATCATCTGGCTCCAGGGAATCTGGCTACCCCTCCACGGGTACAACTTCGTGAACACCCCGCTATGGGCAGGCATCTACATGCTCCCCCTCACGACTGGATTCCTGATCGCGGGCCCGGTCTCGGGGTACCTGTCCGACCGCTTCGGGGCGCGCCCGTTCGCCACGACTGGCATGGTGCTGGCCGCCCTCTCCTTCGGCTTGCTCACGCTCCTCCCTGTCGACTTCTCCTACATCTGGTTCGCTCTGCTCCTGCTACTGAACGGGCTCGCCATGGGGCTGTTCGCGTCCCCGAACCGGGCCGGCATAATGAACAGCCTTCCGCCTCACCAGCGCGGCGCCGGAGCAGGGATGGTAGCCACATTCCAGAACTCCGCGATGGTGCTCTCCCTCGGCGTCTTCTTCACCCTCATCATCACAGGGCTCGCATCGACCCTCCCCCACGTGATGTACACAGGGCTCATCCACCAGGGAGTCCCGGCTGCGAAGGCACGCACCATCTCGCACCTGCCACCGACATCGACCGTGTTCGCCGCGCTGCTCGGCTACGACCCGATCAAGACGCTTCTCGGACCGACCCTTGCCCATATCCCGGCAAAGAACGCGGCCTTCCTCACCGGAAGGAGGTTCTTCCCTCGCCTGATAAGCAAGCCCTTCGGGAAGGGCCTCGATGAAGCGTTCTTCTTCGCCATGGGCGCCACTATCCTCGCAGCGGGAGCTTCCTGGCTGCGCGGGGCCAAGTACATCCACCGCGAGCCCGAACCGGCTACCCTGGCAGCCGAAGCGGCCACCATCACGGCCGAAGCGGCAACGCTGACGGCCGAACCGGCAACTCTGACGGCCGAAGCGGCCACCATCACTGCCGCTGCCAGCCCAGGCGAGGCCGGCGAGCTCCCGTAGTCAGGCTCGCGCGAGGCGCTTGCGCACCCGACCGAGCGGCTTCTCCACGAGAAGCCAGGTCAGCTCCGCGAGCAGGAAAGCAACGGCCACGCGGATCACGTTGTCCCAGGCGGATCCGAGGAAGGAGAAGTGAGGGTAGAGGAGCAGGAACACCGGCCAGTGCCATAGGTACAGGGCGTATGATATGTTCCCGAGCCAGATAGTCGGTCCGAGACACAGTAGCCTGCTCAGCCACATGCTACGGGGAGCAGTCGCCAGAGAGATGATGAGGGCTGATGCCGCGAGCGTGGTGAGCTCCATCCCCCACAGATAGGTGTCCCCTGTATACAAGGACAGCGTCGCTGCTATGACACCGATCACGACGATGCCTGCCGCGCCGGCTACGTCGAGCCAGTTCCCCAGCCGAGCACGGAGCCGGTGCAAATGGCCCCTCGAGTATGCGATGCCTATGAGGCACCCGACGAAGAGGGCGCCGGCTCTCGTGTCGAACGCGTAGTACACCCTTGGCCAGTCGTGCGTCACCTCCCAGATCACCAGGCGATTCACCGTGAAGCCCACAGCCCCGACCCCAGCTATCCATGCTGCCACCTTGAACTTCCCACGATTCACGAGAGGCACGAACATTACTGCCCACAGGACGTAGAACTGCTCCTCTATCGACAGGGACCAGTTCTGAGCGAGCAGCCCGAACGGGGCCTCCATGTGCAGGGCCGATCGGTAATCTTGGAAGTAGAAGATCGATCCTATGATGTCCGGTCTCATTATCGCTCCAGGATCCGGTACATATCCTAGCGCGTCAGCGATCAGAAGTCCTATCACCACGATATACAAGGTCGGGAGCAGGCGAAGCGCCCGGCGCTCGTAGAAGCGCCTGAGGGAAGCCTGGCCTCTCTTGCGGCGCTCCTGGGAGAGCAGGGCCGTTATCAGGAACCCGGACAGCACGAAGTAGACGCTCAGCACGTCCCAGGACCCCACCACCCAGTGCGGATCGAGATGGAACGTCACGACGAGACATATCGCTATGCCCCTTATGGCGGTAAGTGCGGGTATGTAACCAACCTCCGGGGCGCCCGAGCCGGCGGGAGATGCAACCTCCCTGCCAGCCGGGTTCGCAACGGATAAAACCTCTGGGCTGCCGGAGCCCGCGGAGGGCACAGCCTCTCTGGCGGCTGCGACGCTACCGTCCACCCCGGCAACCGCTTCGGTGGGAGCGGCGCTGGCCGGCCCAACAGGTCCCCGCGGCTGATCGCTCACCTCACGCTCCCCCACAGCTAGCCGGCTCCGGATGCGGGTAGACGGTCACATGCACCTGGATGGGCAGCTTCGGGTAGGGAGGACCGAGAAAGAACGTCGTAGGTGGGCCGTGCGCTATGGTCAGCACCACGAGCGCCCCCACCCGAGGTGGCGGGCCATTCACGCAGATAGAGCTGTTGCCGAACATGCCTCCTCGTAGAAAGCCTGCACCGAAGGCACTGCTGTGAGCGATTGGCACCTCGAACGGCTCCACTACCGGCGAGATGCCGTGTTGGAGGAACTCCTCTACGAATCCTTCGTAGGTAGCGAGCGCGTAGGCTTTGCGTGTAGCCAGATCCACCTCCACGGGCAAACCAGGTCTCGCCAGCTCGTGTGCTGCCAATGCCCATGCATGTGCCACCTCCGGATCTCCAGCAGTAGCTATACTCGGAACACGAGCCACAGCCACACTCGTGACGGCGACCACCACTGCGACTGCTACCGCCTTGCCCGCGGTGGCGAGCCATGGCGGCTTACCAGGGCTCGCCACCCTTGCCGACGCCAGAGCGGCCCAAGAGACGAGCATCACTGCGAGTGCGCCTACCACTCCTATGAACCACTGGATCAGGTACCCGTATACCGGCTCGTAACTCGTGGCAGCAGCGAGCGCTGATGCCACGAGAGCCACGAGCACGAGCGCGGCGAGCCCGCGAAGGTAGCGCTGCTCACCCCCGACACCCACGATCCCGGCGATACAGCCCAGGACGAGGAGCCCACCGAGCACGATGTCAGCCCCGACCTCAGGTGTTACAAGGATCCAGCGAGCAGTCGCGAGATCAGACGCGGCGAGACGCAGGTACTGGACCACTCGCAGGAGGCCTACGGCGCTGAGCCCCGCCCTGTGCCCGAGGAACCAGCTCACCAGATCCGACAGGTTGCCCCGCCGGCTCGTGGCCTGCTGTATGAGGGGCGGTATCCACATGGCTACCGTTGCCAGGATTGCGGCCGAGGCCACCCATGGGAACTTCTTCGTGGATACGGCTTCGCGCTCTCCTACCCCTCCCGCCCCGGATGCGCGGCGGCGAGCCACGAGCCTCGCTATAACGACCACCACCAAGATCGTGCCTACGACCGGTGCCGTACCTATGTCGGCCTGTACTATAAGGCTGCCGAGAGCCAGTAAGACCAGGCAGGAGCGCCAGCTATTCAGCGCCGCGCCTGCCAGTACCAGGAATGCGAGAAGCGGCAGGATAACGGCGTCAGGATTCCACGGGCTCACCAGCACGGCCAGCACCTGCGCGACACCCGTAGTGCCTGCTGCCGTGAGTAGGTACGCAGCCAGCAGGCCGAGCAGCAGGCTCACCGCGACCGCGGCCCGCTGGCCAACCCGGCGATATATCACGAAGACGACTCCGGCGATGGCAGCGAGGTTCATGGCAAGAGCCGTTGCGAACAGCACCTCGGGGCGGGTACCGAAGATGAGCTCCCCGAAGGCGTAGAGGTAGTAGAGCGCCGGGCCCGGATGGTGCCAGCCGAAGTGGTCGTAGACACCGAGCGAGAGGCGACCCCGCATCGCGAGCCGGGTGTCATACTGAGCCACCGCCGTGTCCCCCGACAGCGCCAGGTTGGCCGGCCCGGTGACGAGGAGCCGGATCGCCTCCGAGACAAGCGGAGCGAGCAACAGTCCCACCTGGGCCCAGGCAAGTAGGGCGGACCTGCTCGGTCTTCGGGCTCGTGTCTGCATTCTCCGACCTGCCAGCCTCTCCACGGGAAGCTGCCACACACAGGAACTACGCTCTCGTCCAGCGCCGCTGGCTCATGTGCCAGCACGCCACCTCCCCGAAGCTCCCCACCGGGGCACTACCGAGAAGGGTGGCCGAGGGGACTTGAACCCCCGCCCTCCAGGGCCACAACCTGGCGCTCTAACCAGCTGAGCTACGGCCACCATGCTGCTCTTCAAAGGCGTTTGCTTCCCGGCTGCTACCCGGGCGCCTTGCGTTGCCAGAGCCGAGGCAGCACCCTCATCCTGCGGGCAACTTCCCGGTCTGGCTCCAGAAGCTTCTATGGTAGTGGATAGCCGGCATGGACCGAGTACATGGTGTCTGGTGATACGCGCTGGGATCGCTGGGAGGCTGGGAGCCTGGGACCCGCAGGGATCCCTGGGACCCGCTGGCCGCCAGAGGTCCCTGCTGGCGGCGCCTGACCCGGTGGGCCGGTACCAGGCTGGCAGTGTCCGCCCCCGTAGCTCAACGGACAGAGCAACGGACTTCTAATCCGCAGGTTGCAGGTTCGATTCCTGCCGGGGGCGCTGGGACGTTGATCCTCGTTTCATCCGTCCATCTTCCTCCAGCTCGCGCTGGCGTCGGGTGTCCGGCCCAAGGGGGGAGGTTCAGGGTGAACTTCGGGCCGAGGTCCGCGCCAACGACGTCTGCGTAGACCAGGCCGATCCACCCCGAGGCCGAGTAAGTAGAGTAGCGCACGCTTCGCGTCGCCCTTGGCCCTGGCGAGCATGTGTAGCGCGGCCCACTCGAAGAACCCGATGCGGTCCAACACCAGCGAGATGCCGATCACCGCCACGAAGGTGATCGTGGCGTTCCACAGCTCGCCCACCGTCACGCAGGCTGCCGGATCGCTCCTCTCCCTTACGGGGTCGTTCCGACGCCGGCCAGCACCGCCAGCCGTTCGGCGCCGACCGGGGGCTCTGGCTGCCAGGCAAGGGTCCACACGTGCTCGGCGAGGAGACGCACCCGCTCCAGCTGGGGGCGTTGCAACCCGGCGCGGGCGGTGAGCACCGGGTCGGCGGTGCCGGACGGGTCGAGGGTGTTGTTCACCACCCAGCCATAGGGGGCGATCCCGGCCCGGGCGAGGTCCTCGACGAGGCGGGCGGCTTCGGCCACCGGGGTCG
>DAHXND010000190.1 GCA_027366675.1 Acidimicrobiales bacterium | reverse complement strand
AAGCCCGCCGATCCAGCACCCCGGTGGCTCTCCGGTGGTCCGGAGGTAGTAGGCAGTGCCAGTCGCCAGGACGCGATGAACGTTCAGCACCAGCTCGCCTGGCCTGCGAGGATTGCCCGACCCGGGAGCACCAGCCGGCTGGCTGCCACCATCGAGCACATGATGATAGTTTTTAGTATATTTCATGCTATGTCAATAGCTCTCGAGCAGGCGGCGCGCTGCGACGGCTCCGGCTTCTCTGAGGTCCTCCGGTGCCGATAGGACCTGGACATCTGGACCGAGCACGAGGAGCAGCCGCTCCAGCCACGCCCGGCCGCCTACGGGCAGCTCCAGCACCACACGGCCCTCTGACGCCTCCACGACCGCCCAACCCAGCTCGTCGAGCAACCAGGCGAGGTTGCCCGGCACCGAGATCTGGACCATGGCGACATCTGGTCCGGCAACGAACGGGGGATCTCCTGGCACGAGGCTGGCGGCAGGGCTGGCACGACGGCCGGCGCTGGATCTGGCGGACCAGGCTAGAAGACGCTCCTCCGGGATGCTCTCGCCGGCGCGCTCCACACTCCGTATGTGATCTACCCTGAACCGGCGCCAGTCGCCAGCCAGGTGACACCAGGCGTCGAGGTACCAGCGTCCCCGGCGCTGGAAGATCGCGACAGGCTCGACCTGGCGCGTGGTCATGGAATCCTGGGAGACCGAGTGGTACTCGATCACGACCTGGGCTCTCTCGCTGACCGCGCCGGCAAGGGCGGAAGCCAGAGGTGGGGCCCCGAGGTCGACAGTCGGCAGCACCGGATCAGCGCGATTGGGGACGGCGCCATCCAGGGCGCCGCGTAGCTTGCCAAGCAGGGAGTGAATATCACCTTCCAGGGACGGGTTCTCCGTTGCCAGGGCCTCGAGGGCGACCAGGATGCCGAATGCCTCCAGGCGGCTCAGGCGCCTGGGGCGAGCGAGCACGCCGAGGAGCACCTGAGGCCGCTCCAGGGTGACCGTGTCAGCATCCACTATGAGATCGATCAGCTGGTCACCCGTGTACGGCGGGAGGCCGCAACACGCTGCCATCTCCAGCTCACTCACCAGTGCATCGGGCTCCATGTCGAAGCGCCGCGACAGCTCTGCTATAGGCACGGATACTTCTTGCTGGCCCTCCTGGCACTGCCCGGCCAGGTAGGCGAGCACGGCGAACAGCCTGTGAAGGCGAGCGACCTTTGACGGGCGCTCCTTGCGCTCGGCTGATCGGCGCTTCGGCACGCTCCGACCAGCGACCCCGTCCGGAGCCGCCTGGGCCTGGGCCGCCTGGTCCTGCGCTGCCTGGTCCTGGGCCGCCTGGTCCTGCGCTGCCTGGTCCTGCGCTGCCTGGCCCTGGGCCGCCCCTTCCGGAGCCGCCCCGTTGCCCAGATGTGTACCCTGAACCTCGATCGTCGCGTCGAGCCAGGCCACCATCTCGGTGACAAGCTCTGCAGGCTGGAGCAGCCGGGCGTGCTGCCCGAGCTCGAGGAGCCATCCCCGGAATGCCGGCCACTGGGTCACACCTATCTCGACCAGGATCGAACCATCGTCACGCGTCTCCCGGAGCGACCCTGGCGGGAGCTCGTCCGTCACTCTCGGCGCTTCTATGGCATCGACTTCCACGAGGGCGTGCTGGCCCGCTACGTCAGCGCCGAAGCCCCGGCCCCTCGGCACCAGCGCCTGGAGAGAAGAAGCCTCCAGCAGGGGCCAGGCAGCATCCTCCGGCGCTTCCTCATCGTAAGTGACGTCGCCTTGGATGCGATCAACCCGGAAAGTCCTCCAATCCCTCTCGCCGGCGCGCCAGCCGACCAGGTACCAGTACCCACCACGGAAAACGAGCCCTCCGGGTGCAATCAGCCGATCACGGTCGTGGTATGTGAAGGAGATCCATTGTCGTGTTGCGATGGCAGTGTGCAAGGTACCGAGCACTGGCACGATCGGCAGGTCCGCGAGCGGGAGAAGCGCAGGAAGTCCCCGCGTGGCTACTGCGGCGAACCCGAGCTTGTCGAGCGCATGGTGGCCGGTAGCATCGCTGTCGTGAAGGCTCGAAGCCGCCCAGGAGAGGATCGTTTCCTCACCAGGATCGAGAGTGAGCTCGGGAAGGTAAGACGCCTCATCGTCTATCTCGTAGCGAGCGTCAGCAGTCGATCGATCGACGACAGTCCGGACGATGATGCCCTCGGCGGCAAGCGCCTCGACGTCTCTCTGGAAGGTCTTGCGGAGGGTATCTGGACGCCCTTCGTAGGACTGGTATCCGGGAAGATCGTTGGCTATGTCCCTGAGGGTGCGCGGGCTGCCCGCGTACTGAAGGTAGAGCCAGAGATCAGTGAGGCGCTCTACGGGGTCGATGCCGGCCATGACCGCCACTGTATGCGAGAGGATGTACGCGAGCAGGGCCGGGCGGGCCGCATCCGGGAAGACCGGGGCAGCCTGGGCGAGGGCCGGGCGGGCCGCATCCGGGAAGACCGCGGTTCAGGCGGCCGGAGAAGTGGAAAGCTGCGATATGCCGGCTAGTGCGGCAGGGTCATCGGCAGGTTCCGCCGTACCGCTCCAGCGCCATGCCGGGACCACGATGGCAGGATACCTGGTCACGCTGGCAGAGCTGGACAGCGGCGCACTGGGCTCCCGCTCACTTGACAGCGGCGCACTGGGCTCTGGCGCACTGGACGACGGCGAGTTGGGAAACGGCTTGGCCCCGCAGGAGAGCCGCCTGGTCCTGGCGAGAAGCGACCCTACCACTCGAAGTGGTGCTCTCGGCCTGGAAGACGGCCGGCTGCTGGCTGGAGCAGCCCTGGTGGCCCGCCGGATGCGGATTCCACTCGTGATGGTGCTCGCCACGAGCGGGGCTGACATACACGGGGGTGTTGCTTCCCTTCACGGATGGGGCCTGGCCGCCAAGGCAACCGCGAGCCTGACAGGAGAGGTGCCCGTCATAGCGATCCTCGACGGGCCGGTGGTGTCTGGGCCGGCACTCATGGCAGGCATGGCTGACATAGTCATAATGACTGATTCCGCCTTCTGCTACATCTCTGGACCGGATATGGTTAGGGAGTTCACGGGCATAGGGATCGACCTCGACACGCTGGGTGGCCCGCGAGTCCACTCGCGGCTCTCGGGGCTCTGCACCATGCAGGTGACGAGCCTGGCCGATGGCCTGGTCCTGGCGGCTCGGGTGCTCTCCTATCTCCCACCGAACGCGGACACCCTACCCCCGCCAAGAGACCCGCTACCCCCGTTAGCCCGACCTCTACGCCCATCAGGAGACTCCGTCCCCGAGGCCAGAGATCCCACGCTCCGTAGCTCGGCATCTCCCAGATCGAGCTATCCTCCTGGCGGCACCGAGCCATCGAGCCTCGCTTCCATCGTGCCAGCAGGCTCCGCCAGCGCCTATGACGTGCGCGCTGTCATGGAGCATGTTCTCGACGCTGGGAGCATCCTGGAGCTGCGGGCGTCCTTCGCTCCCCAGATAGTGACAGCCCTGGCCCGCCTCCAGGGCCAGCCGGTGGGAGTCGTGGCGAACCAGCCGAGAAGCCTGGCCGGTACGCTCGACATCGCGGCATCCCAGAAGGCGGCTCGCTTCGTCCGTCTCTGCGACGCATCGAACCTCCCCATCATCACCCTGGTGGACACCCCTGGATTCCTACCCGGCAAAGACCTCGAATGGCGTGGAATGATACGGCACGGAGCGGAGCTGGCATTCGCTTACTCCGAGGCCACCGTTCCACGCATAGCGCTGATCCTTCGTAAAGCCTACGGCGGGGCTTACATAGTCATGGACTCGAAAGGCCTGGGGAACGACCTCTGCTTCGCCTGGCCCACGGCAGAGATAGCCGTCATGGGCGCGAAGGGGGCGCTGCAGATCCTCGGTAAGAGCGCACCTGCAGATGACCACGACTCTCTCGAGATGGCTTACGCAGAGACCTACCTAACCCCTTGGGTAGCCGCAGAGCGAGGCTACGTTGATGACGTGATCACGCCAGATTCCACCAGGGACGTGCTGAGCGAAGCTCTGACATCACTCGTCTCGAAACGCGAGAACCTTGCCGGCCGCAAGCACGACTCCGGACCTCTCTGACTGACCAACGGGTAGAGAGCGGGGATAGGGAGCAACCACACCTCCCGGCGCGACGGACCCGGGAACCCGGGGACCCGGTAAAGTTGGCCCGACCCGGCGCCAGCACAGGCTCCAGGTCTGGCGACCCTCGGATCAGGTGAGCACGGCCTTCAGATCGTCGATGGAGAACTCCTCTGTAAGATCCTCCCCGCACTGCTGGCAGTGTTCGAGGTGACGCCACGAGCGGAGGCGGCGCGTTCCCTCGGGATTCAACAGCACCACGAACGACTCGGACTCCGGATCCAGCTCGAGCCCGTAGTACTGGCGCCACTCCGTTGCCGCAGCTCCGGCATCGAGGCCTATTCCCTTCAGCAGGCGACGGAACCTCATCGCTGCCATGTCGAAGATCCAGGTGCTGTGGCAGGACTCCAGCACCAGCGTGCTCCCCTCCCTGGCTCGGGCCAGCTGCGACAGCTCCCCAACGAGACGTTCGCGTGATACATCCTCTAGATCCACAGTCATTCCACCTCCATCGTCGAGGGATACGGCAGCGGGCTCCGCCCGTCCGGTGACACGGCTGCGAGCCAGGTCGCCCGAATCACCGTAGGACTCCATCTCGTCATGCACTCATCCATCATGACGCACGCACGGGACAATGAGAGCGGATAATCCGTTGCAATCAGGTGACGATTCGCCCTCTGGAACGAAAATCCCTGTTCAGGACGGTTATCAGGCGTGCAGGAGCATCAGACGTGCAGGAGTAGGAGCACTACCGCCACGATCACTGCCGCCAACACCACTGACAGTGCCACTATGAACGCCTGACGAGAAGATCGGCTCTTCGTGCCCGACCCGCCGGCGCAGTACCTGGATAGCTCCTCCAAGGTGGTGGCCACGCCTCCCTCCGGGTCAGGAAGCACGAACTCGTGCGACCGCTCGACGGTCCGCACCCCGATCAGGATCCCCGGATCACCATTCGGGAGATCGGCGTCTCCCGTTGCCTCCAGGCTGACCAGGGCATCCCAGGGAATAAGGCGCCCAGTGTCACCAGACGGCTTCACGACGTGCATCCCCTGCCCGTCGAAGAGAAGCGAGAGATCAGGCACGGCCACCGTCCCGGCATCCGTCTGTGTCAGGAGAAGGACGCCCCCGAAGAGGCGCTCACTGACCCCTGAGCTGGTGGAGCGAGCACGCCACGAAGGTGGCGGCAGTGTAGCCGGGGCAGGACCCGAGGGACCTGGAGGGGCAGGGAAACCACCCGCAGGCGGCGGAGACGCAGGGGCCGCAGGAGCCGCTGGCGGTGGAGCTGGGGCCGGAGGAGGCGGCGGTGGAGACGCAGGGGCCGGAGGACGCGGCGCGGGAGCCGCGGGCGCTGCAGCGGGCGGCTGACCAGCGGGAGCTG
>DAHXND010000157.1 GCA_027366675.1 Acidimicrobiales bacterium | reverse complement strand
ACGAATCACTGGAGGGGCTTGGCCCATTCGACGGCCCTGGTCACTCTCCAATGTCACCACCAGAGGCTCGCGAGTTGGCATCTGCCATCGAGCATCTGCTGGAACGCCGGGGCCCGGTAGTCATCGGGGTCGCTCCCGGTGCAAGTTGCATAGGCCCAGCCTATGAGCTCGCATTTGGACTAGATCATCTCCTGCGGCGTCGCGCTCTGCGACACACGGTTCCCATCCACTTCATCACAGCAGAGCCTTACCTGGGCCACATGGGCATGGGTGGAGCAGGAAAAATAAGACAGCTCCTTGAGGGCGAACTAGAGGAGCACGACATCTCCTATAGAACTTCGGCTGCCATAACCCGTATCACGCCGGACTCAGTCGAGGTTGAAGGGCTGGGAGCAGTTCCGTCCGTGCTCTCGATCGTGATGCCGCCTCTGGCAGGCGTGGAAATGGTAGCGGCTACCCCAGGTCTGTCGAACCCGAAGGGTTTCATTCCTGTAGATCAGCACTACCGGCACAAGGAAGCAGAGGGGGTCTACGCGGTAGGCGTGTCCGTGGCATTGCCTCCGGTCGAAGACACGCCGGTTCCGGTAAACTTCCCGAAGACCGGCCACATGACAGAGCAGATGGCCAAGATGGCTGTATCCGATATTGTTCAAAGATTGTCTGGGCGGCCAGCCTCTACCTGGGATCTTAAAGCCCGCTGCGTGATGGACCTGGGAGATAAGGGTGCCTATATGGCTGTAGATCCCGTGCGTCCCCCGAGGAACCGAGTACCCAAAGTAAGCGATGGCCCTCAGTGGCTAGTGGCAAAGAAGATATTCGAGAAGACCTACCTCTGGCATGCCAAGAGAGGCCGGCTGATGCCTACTAGCCTCGGATGGTAACAGGCTAGCTGTGAGATCATCAGTCCTCCCAGCTCACGGGCCATCTGAGCCTCCTAGATGGCTCGTGTTCGTAGGTCTAGTCCTTTTGGTGCCCGTGATCGCCGCCTGTGCAAGCACTCACGTCGCTTCCCATTCGGTGACAGGCACGTGGACTGGGGAGTGGTATAACTCCAGGGCCGGCGTTCCTTACACGTTGTCGCTGCGAGAGAGCTCCAAGGGCAGGCTGGAAGGAAGCATGCAAGTCGACGGCGTGCATTCCACCCTGCCTGTCCAAGGGAGTATTACGAGAGGTCGAATCATTCTCTCGCTCCCTGGTGGAGCCGTCATGAAAGGAACCGATAAAGGGGGAAAGTGGAGCGGCTCATTTTCCGAGGGCGGTACCCGTTGGAACTTTCGCTTCGTGAGGCAAGCGAAAACAGGATAGACATAGCCAGAAGGAGCGCCTCCGGGTGGCCGTGCACGTGGTGATCGGCTGCGGGACCCGGAAGGCAACGGGCTCTGCGTGTGCCAGCGGCTACCCCGGCTCTTCTCGCTCCACGGCTCAGGTGTCGGTTGATGGGTCTTTGCTGTCCTCGGGTAAAGGAGCTGCCGGGTCGTGGTTGCCCACGCGAAAGAGCCTTAGGAAAGCCTCGCGTGCCGCTTCTGGCACCAGGGCATTCAGGACGTCGCCGGCCTGCAGGCTGCTGGCCCCGCTCGGGGCGAGGAGGTCGTCGCCGCGCGAGATTGTGACGATAACGCTGCCCGGAGGTAAGGCAATCTCGGAGAGTTGCCTTCCCGTAAGGTCTGATCCATCGGGAACGGTGACCTCGAGAGCGCTCGTGGCCGAGCTGATCTGGGAGAGGCGTCGCATGCTGGCGGCTAGGACATGGCGGTAGCCCCGGACAATATCGGTGTTGGTAAGGATGCCGGTTACGTGTCTCTGGGAGTCGAGAGCCGGCAGCCAGCTGGTCTCGCCGGCGATCATGCTGGCGAGGGCTACGGACAGGCGTCCATCGGGGCTCGTGGTAGGGGCTTCCCGGTTGGCTATGCGCCCTACCGGCGTATCAGGTGAGGTGCCTGCTGCATCCCGCAGGAGAGCGTCGGTGACGATACCGACGAACAGATCCTGCTCGTCGGTGACAGGCGCGCCAGGGACGTGCAGAGCCGTGATCTGCTGGTAGGCACGAGCCGATGTCTCCTGGCCACGCAGGACCAGGGTCGGCGGACGCATCACATCCGATACCGGTATCCCCTCCAGCATGGGCATGCCGGAGACCAGGCGCCGGCCGGGTGTATCGTCACGGCTGCGCAGCTGAGCATCGATAAGTGTGATATCGCTGTAGCCGACGAGCATCGTGGCCACGCCGACGGCAAGCAGTGCAGGCGCAATGACACCGATGGCCGATGTCATCTCCGCTGCCATGACCGTGATCGCGAGTGGAGCTCGGGCGATACTCCCCAGGCAGCACATCATCCCTACGATCACGAATGCAGCGGGACTGTTCGGGATCGCGTGGAAGTGGGCGTGGAGAAGCCGCCAGCAGGCTGCCCCCACGTAGGCACCTATGAGCATGCCTGGGCTGAACAGACCCCCGGAGCCCCCGGAGCCCACTGTGAGCGACGTGGCGGCGATCTTCGCGAGGGGCATCATCAGCACGAACCAGAGGGGCAGTGCCAAGAGCCCGATCCCGAGGGCCCGCTGCGTCCAGCCGTTACCGGCACCGAGCACGCCGGGCATTCCTATGGCGAGAGCACCTACTGCCACTCCTCCGAGCGCAGGCCGCAGTATCGTTGCCCACTTGGACGAGCCGAGACGGCCGGCGAACCGCCTAACGACAGACATCGTCTTCGCGTAGGCGATGCCCACCGCAGCACCTAGCAACCCGATCAGGAGGAACCAGAGAAGATTCGACGGGTGCCGGTAAACATAGGACTGGCCCGAGAAGCCCATGAGAGGGGAGAACCCTTCGAATATCGAGAAGACGGTGTAAGCGATGATCGAGGCGATGGTAGATGGGATGATCACCTGTACCTCTGAATCCTGCCGGTAGAGGATCTCGGCGGAGAGGATGGCTCCTCCGAGCGGTGCGCGGAACACGCAGCCGATGCCCGCTCCGAGCCCTATGGCGACAGCGATCCTGCCATCGCCTGGGGTGAGGTCGAGGGCTCGTGTCAGGGCAGATCCGACCCCGGCAGCCACCTGGGCACTCGGGCCCTCGGGGCCGCCGGATCCTCCCGACCCTATGGTGAAGGCGGAGGCCACTATCTTTGCTGGGATGCTTCGAAGGCGCATCGAGCGGGGGTTCCCATTAGCGGCGTCGATGGCGACGTCGGTTCCTGACCCTCGCACCTCGGGAGCGAACAGCGTCACTATGCCGGCAAGCAGCCCCCCTGCCCCCACGAGCAGGGGAAGTGCCCAGGCTCGCGTCAGATGCAGTGACCCAGGGTGATCTCCGGAAGCGAATGCCGTTGGGGCGCTGTAGCCGCCCAGGTCGCGGAGCAGAACCTGATTCGAGAAGGTTATGGCGTGGGCGAAGGCGACTACCACGAGACCGGCGGTTGCCCCTATCAGGGTGCCGAGCACCAGCCATCGCACGATGTAGGGGCTCTTTCGGAGCTGCTCGGCAAGGCGCGCGAGGCTGGCGCGCGATCGGGTACCGATGCTGAGTGGCGTGGAGCTCACGCTGTCGCGCCCCTCCCGGTAAGCGCGATTGCACGGTCATCATAAACATGCACAGAGTAATTATTGCAGATAGATGGGAAGCTCTACATTATCGGCAGCCGTCGGTAGGTGTCCCGGCAGGCCCGTTCAGGACAGTAGGCTTGGCGCGCACGTTCTTGCAGGCAGCCGGTAGGAAGAGAGCCGGTAGGAAGAGAGACAGTGAGGAGCTCCTGGGATGCCCAGGTGGGCGGCGGCGACCTTCGAGCATGGCAGGAGCCTTCTCTGACTGAGCGCGAGCAGATCGCCATGGCCATCGGACGGGCTGCCGGAGCGCTGTCGCGCTTCGCTGGCACCGGATCAGGTGATGCCATAGAAGGGCGCGTAGCTCTAGGCCTGGCCCCGAAGCTCCTGACAGAGATCGGCCGGGGTCGCCGCACCGCACTCGTGAGCGGGACCAACGGTAAGACCACCACTACGCGCATGCTCAGGGAGATCATAGCTGGTGCCTTCGGAGAGCGTAGGGTGGTCTCCAACGAACGTGGAGCGAACCTGCCGACGGGGATTGTATCGGCACTGGCCGATAACCTATCTGCCCCTTACGCTGTGCTCGAGGTGGACGAGGGCTACCTGGGCATGACGATGCTGGATCTGCACCCAGAGGTCGTGGTTCTGCTCAATCTATCTCGTGATCAGCTGGACCGAGTGGCTGAGGTGCGAAAGGTCGCTCTGCGCTGGCATGATGCCACGCAGCACTGGCTCGAGGTTCGGGGCGGCCACGAGCGGCACCTGGTCGCGAACTGCGACGATCCTCTCGTCGCATGGGCTGCTGGCGCAGGGAGCGACAACGAGCAGGTGATCTGGGTAGCGGCCGGCTCACGATGGCATGGTGATGCCACGAGCTGTCCGGCCTGCGGCAGCGAAGTTCTTTACCGGGGAGCGGACTGGTGGTGCAGGTGTGGCCTGCACCGTCCTGATCCGTCTGTCTGGGTCGATGGGCCATGGAACGCTGCGTCGGGGGATCCTCCCGAGATCTGTTGGAGGGCTGTGCCAGGGGATGCTGCCGGCAAGGGTGCTTCTCGTGATGGTGATGGCGGAGCACGGCAATGCCTGGTCCTGCCGCTCGCCCTGCCTGGAGCGTTCAACGCAGCGAACGCAGCAATGGCTGTTGCGGCAGGGC
>DAHXND010000136.1 GCA_027366675.1 Acidimicrobiales bacterium | reverse complement strand
TTAGCCTATGCTGGTCGGGGATATTCATGGAGCAAGGGACCTGCACTTTTGCGCTCCAGGGCTCGACGAAAAGCATCTGAGCATCCTCAGCCCGGCGGGCGAGTACCAGAGTCCGGCGGGCGGGTACCAGAGTCCGGCGGGCGGGTACGAGCTCCTGGATACCTGGGGATACTGAAGTAACGGGATAGAAACGGGATATATAAGTAGCAGCTTGCAGGCCAGATGGTCCGCAACCGAGCGGGCCTGAAGACTGGAGAGGGCGAAACGGCGCAGGACAGAACAGGCTTCGGCCGCTTAGAGCGGCAGGGGTCACACGAGGAACCAAGGGAGAGCCGCAAACATGGGAGTAATGAAGAGGCTGTCTGGGATCTTCCAGGCGAAGGCCAACAAGCTTCTCGACAAGGCCGAGGATCCAAGAGAGACCCTTGATCTCTCTTACGAACGCCAGCTGGAGATGCTCCAGAAGGTCCGCAGGAGTGTGGCTGATGTCGCTACGGCCAGGAAGCGCATAGAGCTCCAGGCCACGCAGCTGAAGACCCAGGCCAACAAACTGCAGGACCAGGCTCGCCAGGCCCTCGGCCAGGGCCAGGAGGATCTGGCCAGGGAGGCCCTCAGCCGGCGTGAAGCCTTGGCGACTCAGCTTCAGGACCTCGAGACCCAGCACCAGCAGGTCTCGGCCCAGGAGGACAAGCTCGTAGCTACCGCACAGCGCCTCCAGAGCCAGGTAGAGACCTTCCGCACCCGCAAGGAGACAATAAAGGCGACCTACACCGCAGCGCAGGCACAGACGAAGATCGGCGAGGCGGTGAGCGGCATCTCCGAGGAGATGGGGGACGCCGGGCTCGCCATGCAGAGAGCCCAGGACAAGGTCGGCGAGATGCAAGCGCGCGCGGGTGCCATGGACGAGCTCCTCTCGTCAGGCCAGCTAACAGACCTTACCCAGCCGGCGAACGACGACATACAGGCGCAGCTCGACAAGCTGTCCACTACCTCGTCAGTTGATGCTGAGCTAGCCAGGATGAGGAGCGAGCTAGGCGCAGGCTCCCAGGCAGCAGCACCGGCCGCGGCCATACCCCAGGCCACCACAGCCCCATCCCCACAGGCCCCATCCCCACAGGACGGTGCCTCCAGCGCAGCGGGCGCTGCTGGCAACCCAGCCCCCGCTGGTGACCCAGCCGGAGATAGCCAATGATCGTCAGGGTCCTGGGGGAAGGGCTGATAGATCTGCCCGACGCGGTCTCGGAGCAGATAGATAAGCTTGACTCCGATCTTGAGATCGCCATGGAGAGCGGCGACGAGAACCTTTTCCATCAGGCTCTCGACGCGCTCTTGGACGCTATAGAGACCGCAGGTAAACCAGTGCCATCGGATACCATCGTGACCTCGGATGTTGTCGTGCCAGGACGCCACACCACTATCGCTGAGCTGCAGGAGCTGCTGGCTGATACCGGAGCGTCCAGCGATACCTCAGAAACAGCCAATTTGGGGGTGTAGCTTGCCAGCCACGCGTTTCCCAGCCGACCATGGACTCACCACCAGGATGGGGATAACAATGTTCCTCATCATGGTGCTCTACGCAGCCTTTGTCTTCGTCCTCCTGGCCATCGGCCTGCCACTCGCGCTGGTCATCGTGATAGCGGTAGCTATTCTCGGCGCCCAGTACTGGTTCTCCGACAAGATCGCCATGTATTCCATGCACGCGCACATCGCGACGCCCGAGCAGGCACCGCAGCTTCACGCGATAGTTGACCGTCTGTGCGCGCTGGCCGACATGCCGAAGCCCCAGGTGGCGATAGCCCAGACGGACATGCCGAATGCCTTCGCCACTGGCCGCAACCCGAAGCACGCTGTGGTGTGCGCCACTACCGGTATCATGCGCCGCCTGAACGAGCCCGAGCTCGAGGCGGTTCTCGCCCACGAGCTGTCCCATGTGGCTCACAGGGACGTAGCCGTGATGACCTTTGCGGGGTTCCTGGGGATAATGGCGGGCCTGCTGATGCGGATGATGATGTTCGCTGGCATGTTTGGCGGCTTCGGAGCGCAAGGCGGGCGGGCGAGAGCCGGCAGGAACCAGATGGGCGGCGGTCAGATATTCCTTCTCGAGATGGGAGTGATGGTCGTAGCGGCGATCGTGTGGTTCCTGAGCTTCCTCCTCACGAGAGCCCTGTCCCGCTACAGGGAGCTCGCTGCTGACCGCTCGGGTGCTATCTTGATCGGGCGTCCATCCCTCCTGGCCTCGGCCCTGCAGAAGGTAACAGGCGACATGGCCAGGATTCCGAGCCAGGACCTTCGCCAGGCACGTGCATTCAACGCATTCTTCTTCAGCCCTGCCATAACCCACCGCGGTTCCGGCGGCACGCTGTTCTCGACTCATCCCTCGCTCCAGAAGCGACTGGCGCAGCTCCAGAAGCTCGAGAGCGAGATGAACAGCCCCCGGTGACACAGCAACGAACCACTGCCCGGCCACCACAGCCTGGCGAACCAGTAAGTCATGAGGCCCAATCATGGGCCTGATCGATACTATCTTAGGACGCACTAAGCCGGTCAAAGCCAATCTGGATGCCCTGTTCTCGCTGCCGTCCGCTGGTGTCACCCTTGACAGCACCTCGAGTCTCGTGCCCACCGGCATTGCCGGAGTGTGCGTCAGCCCAGCCGCCAGCATGTCATTCGACGAGGCACAGCGCGAGTTCATCGAGCTGCTGCACACCGACAGCAACAGAGCCGGTGAGCTGAAGGTCGAAAGCGACAGGTACGGGTATCGTTGGCTGATCCTTCACGATGCAGAGCTCGACGACCTGGTGACGAAGGTGCACATGGCCAACACCACGCTTGCAGAAGCCGGATGGGGACCCCAGCTCCTCTGCTCTGTTTTCGGCTTCGCCCCGACCGCCGCAGGAAGCGACTCCCCGACTACTGGCGATGCGGATGCCGCGGGGGCCGAGATGGCACTACAACTCGCTGAGGTCTCCAGCATCCGCAAACCCATCTACATCGTCTACCTGTACAAGCGTGGCACGTTCTATCCTTTCGTGCCAACGGGGCACGAACGCCGGGACAACGAGGCCGAGCTACGACTTCGCGGCCTCCTGTCAGGCGACATCCCGATAGAGCAGGACGTAAGCCGGTGGTTCCCCCTCTGGGACCTACCGCTGTCACCCCAGGGAAACTGACCGAGCTCAGCTCTCAGGCACCGAAGGCGCGTGCAGTAGCATCGATCCGGGTTCCGGCCACCACAGTTACGGCATTGGAAAGGCTACCGCATTGGAAAGGCTATCGCCTCCGGGAAGTCGCGACCGCTGAAGGATCAGACGATCCCGGCGTCTCCTGCCTCCCGGGCGAGCGACGAGAGCGCGCCTGCGAGCGCGGTTTCGTCGAGGAGAGCCACACAGCTACTGTAGTCCCGTGACTACTTCTACATACAGCACCACGTCGGCCATAGCCAGAGCGCGCCAGGCCTTGTTGGAGGAGCGCCGGAAGCTCCAAGAAGGCGAGTTGGCAGAGTTGGCGGTGCTCCCTGACACCAGCACCATCTCCCTTGCCGCACTGGCTCACGAGGTGCGCCTGGCCTGGTGCGGAGAGACGGTCGAGTTGGAGGGCATCTTGTCCACGAAGACCGGGGGGTGCCCCGAGGACTGCGCTTTCTGCGGCCAGTCGGCCCGGTTCCCGTCGCCCGTAAAGGCGACCCCGCTCCTCGATGCAGGGCAAGTTCTGAAGGCAGCCCGGGAGACGGCAGCACTGGGAGCGAGCGACTTCTGCATCGTGCTCGCCCTGCGCGGGCCGACAGAGCGCATCCTGAGTCGCATACTGGAGCTCGTGCCTATCGTGACAAAGGAGACCGGGCTGCACGTGAATGTGAGTGCGGGGATCCTGACCCGGGAGCAGGCCAGGCGGCTGGCCGATGGCGGGGTGCACCGCTACAACCACAACATCGAGACAGCCCGATCCTTCTTCCCGAACGTCGTCACGACTCACACCTGGGAGGAGCGCGCCACCACATGCCAGTACGTGATCGAGGCGGGCATGGAGCTCTGCTGCGGCGCTCTCCTCGGAATGGGTGAATCAGACGCTCAACGCCTGGAGCTGATCGGCCAGCTCGCGGAGCTCGACCCAGCGGAAGTGCCCGTGAATTTCCTTGACCCAAGACCTGGCACGCCTCTATCGGAACGGCCCATGATCGCTGCTCTCGAAGCGATACGATGGATCGCTCTTTTCCGCCTTGGGCTGCCGGGCGTTATCCTTCGATACGCCGGCGGGCGCGAGATCACGCTAAGAGATCTCCAGGCGCTGGGGATGGTAAGCGGGATCAACGCTTTGATTGTTGGAAACTACCTGACCACAATGGGTCGAGATCCAGGCGAGGACCTCGCCATGCTCGAGGACCTGAAGATGCCCATTGGCGCTATATCAGGAGTGATCTGAGGGGAATCGCGACCTAGGATGAACCCCATGTATGACGCCATGATCTCAGAGACCGTGATGTTCCCAGCCCACGGAGGTGACGGGATAGAAGGCTACCTAGCCAGGCCGCTCGCCCCTGGGCCATACGGTGGTGTGGTGGTGATCCACCACATGCCCGGCTATGACGCGGCCACCAAGGAGATAACCCGGAACTTCGCAGCCCACGGTTACCTGGCCCTCATGCCGAACCTCTATTACAGAGAGGCGCCCGGTGCCTCCCCCGACGATGCAGCAGCCGCGGCGCGCTCCAGGGGAGGCGTGCCCGATGACCGGCTGGTCGGTGATGTGGCCGGCGCAGCTAGCTACCTGAAGGCACTCACATCATCGAACGGCAAGGTTGGCGTTATCGGCTACTGCTCGGGCGGACGCCAGAGCTTCCTCGCTGCCTGCAGCCTGGACCTCGAGGCAGCAGTCGATTGCTACGGAGCCTTCGTGGTGCGTACTCCCCCAGAGGGAGCGCCGCTGAACGTGATCCCGCTCATGGACAAGGTGGGTGATCTATCCTGCCCGCTCCTCGGACTCTTCGGCAACGATGACCAGTTCCCCTCTCCCGAAGAGGTAGACGAGCTGGAGCAGGCTCTGAAGGCACATGGCAAGACCTATGAGTTCCACAGGTACGACGGAGCCAGTCACGCCTTCTTCGCTATCGACCGGCCCAGCTACCGGCCAGAGCAGGCAAAAGACGGCTGGCAACGCATCTGGACATGGTTCGCTAAGTACCTGGCTAACTGATCGTCTTGAGAGAATAGGAAATGTGCACGTACCTAACAGAGCATCTGGACATGACGGGAAGCGGGAAGGGCCCAGGGAACTGGTTCCGGTTCACAGAGGCCCTGGTCTACTACGATCATCCCCAGGACGCTCCCCTGGAGCACAGCGTGAACCTGGACTTCCTCGCGCCAGGCGAAGGGCCTTCCGCTCGCATCGCCATCGAGATGAGCCCAGAGGCCGCCAGGGCTGTGGCAAATGCCATCATGGCAACACTTGCCAGCTTCCCCGGGCAGCCTCAGACTGCCGGCACTCCGGCCCGGTAACACCCTGGCCTCGTAGCGCTCCAGCCTGGTAGCACCCCGGCCTGGTAGCACCCCGGCCTCGTAGCGCTAACGTGGTCATAGATGTAGAGGCCTGGCTGGTTCCACCTTCCTAGGCTCCCTGATCGGGGCCTGATGGCTCCCTGATCGGGCGGGATCACGACCCGGGGGCCTGATCGGGCGGGATCACGACCCGGGGCCTGGATCGGGCGGGATCACGACCCGGGGGCCTGATCGGGCGGGATCACGATACGTACTCGTGCTCCTCCCGCAGGTCCATTCGACGCTTCGGCCCGGCCACCGTGCGCGGCAGCGATGGCCGCGACGATCGCGAGCCCCAAGCCGCTGCCACCGCCGTGGCGCGCTCGGGCTTCGTCCGGCCGCTTGAATCGCTCGAAGGCCCGGGGCAGGAACGCTGGAGGGAAGCCTGGCCCCTCATCCGTCACCTCTATATAGAGCCATCCAGGAGAGCCATCCCGACCTCCAACAGGCGCAGCCACTCCCACTTCGGCATATCCGGATCGCAGCCAGATTGTCGAGCCAGATGGCGCCACCTTCAGCGCATTGTCGATCAGGTTGTCAAGAACCTGGCGGATACGCAAGCGATCGACTTTCACCTGCCCGCCTGCTCCAGGCAAATCCAGCCTTATTGCCACGCCCTGACTGGCAGCACGGCTCTCATTCCCGCGCGCCGCCTCGCCGAGAAGATCGCCGAGATCCACTGGTTGCCGGTGGACGGCCAGAGCCCCTTCGTCCGCAGTTGCGAGGAGCAACAGATCCTCTGCCATCCGCCGAAGCCTCTGGGTCTCCTCTCCGGCTCGCGCTACCGCGTCCACCAGATCTGCCCGTGAGCGCTCCGGCCGGCTGGCGAGCTCCAGCTCCGCGCTCAATATGGCAAGAGGGGTGCGCAGCTCGTGTCCCGCATCCGCTACGAATGACCGCTGTGTCTCCAGCGCTCCCTGGAGCCTCCCCAGCAGGTCGTCCATGGTCCTCGCGAGCGCAGCTATCTCGTCCCTGGTATCAGGAACAGGCAGGCGGGCAGACAGATCATGCTCAGATATCGCTGCAGCCTGCCGGCGCATCCTCTCCACCGGGCCAAGAGCAGCACGCGCGAGCAGCCACGCTCCCACAGCAGCGAGGATAGCGAGCGGCAGCCCTATGATGAGCAGGTCGTCTCGCACATGCCCGAGCGAGCTGTTGGTCGACGCGAGCGAGCTCCCGACGACTATGGCCCATCCAGGCATACCCTTTACCCCGCTCACCAGGATGCGAAGCGGGCCTGGCCCCTCGGCACTGCTCGGGGAGGCGACATCCAGGTAGATGCGCTTTCCCGGCCTGACACTCGACGTGACTGCTGCCGGCGCGAGCCGCTCGCCCGTTCCGGTGAAGTCGATGAGCTTGCCGGAAGGGCTGACGATCTGCGGCAAGATCGGGACCTGATGGTCGGCGAGCCGCCTGTACAGCGGCGGTAGGCTGACCGGGAGCCCATCCGGGT
>DAHXND010000131.1 GCA_027366675.1 Acidimicrobiales bacterium | reverse complement strand
GCCCTGGAAAGCCTCGAGGAGGCACACGCCAGCCCTTCCAGTGATGCTGCCCCGGCCCAGCCCGCCAGGCCGAGCGAGCCTGGGCAGGACGGGGCGACATCTGTCGCGACGGAGAGCGCTGGTCCGGCCGCTCCCTCGGGGGCGCTCCTCGCGTGCGAGGCCATCCAGGCTTCCTACGGGAGCCTTCCCATCCTGCACGACATCGGGATGGAGATAGGCGAAGGGGAGGTGCTCGCCCTTCTCGGGACGAACGGAGCAGGGAAGTCCACGCTGCTGCGGGTCCTTTGCGGGCTGCTCCCGCCGAAGGCCGGAGAGGTGAGGCTGGCCGGGGCGGACATAACCTACGAGTCGACGGTCGCCCGGGCCCGTAGGGGCCTGATAATGGTGCCGGGCGGCCGGAGCGTCTTCCCCTCGCTCAGTGTCTCGGAGAACCTTCGCCTGGCATGCTGGATGCGCCAGCACCGCGAGAAGATGATCGGCAAGGGACATGAGCGTATTGCATCGGGTAGTGATGGGCTGGGTAGCAGCCCGGCTGGAGGGGAGGATGTTCGACCAGCCCGGGTGCGAACTGCTGCAGCTAGCCTGAGCGACATATTCGCTCTGTTCCCGTCGCTCGAGGCGCGCCTCGCCACGCGTGCAGACCTCTTGTCCGGGGGAGAGAGGCAGATGCTCGGGATCGCTCAGGCTCTACTGTGCGATCCCGAGATCCTCATGATCGACGAGCTGTCGCTGGGGCTGGCACCGAGTGTCGTGGCTGAGGTGCTCGACGTGGTCAGGCAACTGGCCAGCCGCGGGATGACGGTGGTGGTTGTAGATCAGTCGCTGAACGTCGCTACCGCGGTCGCGAGTCGCGCTGCTTTCCTGGAGCGCGGTAGGGTGCGCTTCTTCGGGCCGACACCGGACCTGGAGAGGCGGGGTGACCTGATGCGCTCTGTCTTCCTTCGGGCAGCTACGAGGGCAGTGGCAGCACGTCCAGGCGCTGGCGGGGGCACCGGGACGGAGTCAGCGGTAGATGCCCTCTTGGGTGCTGCGGGCAGGCCGGCTTCACCTGGGACCGGGACCGGGGCAGGCTCCGGGACCGCGATCGGGACCGGGGCAGGCTCCGGGATCGGGCCCTCGGGAGAACCGGCAGGCGCTCTTGCGCTACCAGGGTCACGGAACGGCACAGATCACCCTGCTCCCCCCGGCGCTCCCACTGGCGCCGTCCCAGGGGAGGGGGGCCAGGAGGCAGGGGTCGGGGCGAGCGTCATCCCCGCCTTCGAGGTGCGCTCTGTCTCGAAGCGCTACGGCGGGCTGGCTGCCCTGGACGGCGTGAGCTTATCCGTGCCTGCAGGGCAGATACTCGGCATCATAGGTGCGAACGGGGCCGGTAAGACCACGCTGCTCGATGCATGCTCGGGCTTCATGCCGGTAGACAGCGGATCGATCTTCTTCCAGGGACATGACGTCACGCATCTCTCACCAGCGCGCCGCGCTGACATGGGACTCGGTCGTGTCTTCCAGAACGGGGACATATTCCCCGAGCTCACCGTTCGCGAGGCTCTGGCGGTGGCCCTGGAGCGTTTCGTCGACATCCGCGATCCTGTCCTGCTCGCAGCCGGAACCTTCGGGGCAAGAGCATCGGAGCATGCGGTATCCGTGTCGGTGGATGCGCTCCTGGAGCAGTTCGGGCTATCGGACTGGTCGAACCGGTTCGTGCGGGAGCTATCCATCGGTACGCGGCGCATTCTGGAGCTGACTTGCGTCCTGGCTCACCAGCCGAGCGTCCTGCTCCTGGACGAGCCTTCATCGGGTCTCGCCCAGAGAGAGAGTGAGGCGCTTGCCGACCTGCTCCGGGGGGTGCGCGATCGGACGGGTGCTGCACTGGTGATAGTCGAGCACGACGTCCCGCTCATAGCATCGGTGGCGGACCGTCTCGTCTGCATGGACCTGGGCGCCGTGATATCCGAGGGACCGAGCGAGATGGTGCTATCTGACGAGGCCGTGATCACGGCCTACCTGGGGGCAGGCACCGGCGGAGCCCGCTCGCAGCGCGCAGGGCAGCGAGCCGTGCAGGTTCCATCCGGGGTCGCCGGCGCTTAGATGCGACGTCACGCGGAAATGGCACGTTCCATCCGTGCCCGCCGGCGTGCGGGTGCGACTGTACGCCGAAATGGTGGGACGCTCAGTGGGAAGGGACAGGTGTGCTGGTAGAGTCGGCCTTACGAAGCCGATTTGCATTCACGTACAGTGCATGATAGCTTACTGAAAGCAGTCTAAATTAGATTCTGGACATATGGCCCAACTTCGGCTCCAGGTGACGACCAGGGATCCTGGCCGGGCGGGCTCCGTACTATTAGGGGGAGATCTCCATGTCATCAACTGTAAGGTCCTTCGGGGTAAAGCTGGTAGCCATAGGGGGTGCCGTAGCACTTTTCGTGGCAATGATCGCGTCCGTTGGTGTGCTTGCCATAGGAGCCACGCCGGCAGTGGCTGGCGCAGCGACGGTGGGCTCTGTGAAGACGACCTCATCGAACCCGAAGCCTCAGTTGACAGCCTACCCCACTGACTGCAGTTTCAACGGCGCAACTTCGACGAGCGGTCCTCCCCCGAAGCTGGCAGCCATATCCGTGTCCACTGGCACGAAGGTCAGCGTCAGCTGCAAGAACCTGTCGATACCGAGCGGCACCGATGCCCTGGCCGCCGGACAGGGCAGCCCGCTGGCTCTCATAGCCAACTGCGGGGGTGCCAGTTGCACGAGCAGCTTCTCCGACGAGGAAGCCCTGGCTGAGAACGAGTCAGACCTGGACTCCGCGGTCGACGAGGTGTGCCTCTTCGGTTGTGGGAGCACGTGGAGCACTACCTACACAGTGCCCAGTCCTTTCAAGAGCGGCGGCAGCGCGGATGGAGGGCTCGCCAGCGGTCCTGGCGACCCGAACGCAGTATGCCCCCCGAGCCAGGAAGAGGTGAACATGGGTCTGATCGCCTGCGCAGCGACGGTCGCGCAGGTATCGTCAGGTGACGCCAACCCGGACCTCTACGGCGTAGCTTTCCTGAAGTACTCGAACAACCCGACTCCCGCGAACCCGACCCTTGCCCTGAGCAGCTCGAGCGCGGCGGCAGGATCGGTTATCAGCCTCTCGGACAAGCCGTGCACGGCGCCGTCCAGCCTGACGGCAACGAGCGGTGCGTGCCCGTACTGGTGGGGGAATCCTCTGGGGCCGGTGCCGAGCGCGGCGGGGAACCTGGACGGCGTTAGCGTGTCAGCGAGCACGCTCAGCATCGAGATCTGCCCGACGAGCGGCGGGAGCTGCACAGCAGTGCCCGACCCGGCGTCGTCTCCATCAGTGAAGATCTCGCCCCCGGCCTATGACTTCAACACCAGCACAGACAAAGGAACCCTGACCGCCGCCCCGAAGCTCAGCGGGTCGATCACTATTCCTTCCACGCTCGCTGCCGGCAGCTATAACGTCGAGGTCTACGAGACGAACTCGCTGGCCATCGATCCGGGGAACAGCACGAACTCCTCGTTCCCGAACGAGATCACGGCAAGCGCCCCCCTTACGGTCACGACGGCCGCACCGGTCAAGGGAGCTACGTACACCTCGCTCTCCAGCCCTGCCAGGGTCTGTGATACCCGCAGTGCAGCAGAGATAGGTGGGAAGGGCGATGTGGTAAGTGGCGTCACCGGTCAGTGCGCGAACTCCGGCACCCCGCTTAGCCACACCACACCCCTCACGGTCAAGGTCTCCGGCCTCGGTGGTGTCCCTACGAGCAACGTGAGCGCGGTCGTCTTGAACGTGACCGCAGCCTCCCCGGATGCGAACGGGTATCTCACTGTCTACCCAGGCGGCGGTAGCATCCCGAGCACCTCCAGCCTGAACTTCGTAACGGGTGCCGCAGTGCCGAACCTGGTGACGGTCGGCCTCGGTTCGAGCGGGACGATTGGCGTGGCTACGAACGTGAGCTCCGTCCAGGTGGCGGTCGACGTGGAGGGCTACTTCACAACCTCGTCCACCAGCGGTGCAGGGCTATATAACCCGCTCACTCCAGCCCGCCTCATGGACACCCGATGCAGCGCATCGCCACAGCCGAGCTTCTGCGCTTCAGAGAACCTGCCCAGCGCCAACAGCTCAGCCAAGCCGCTCGGCCCAGGTGGGATAGAGCCGGTAACCGTTACCGGTGTAGGAAAGGTGCCCAGCAGCGGAGTCAGCGCTGTAGTCCTGAACGTTACCGTAGCGGGTGGTACGCACGGTAGCTACCTCACGGCGTACGCGGCGGGTAGCACCAGGCCTACTGCATCGAACCTGAACTGGCAGGCTGGCAAGAGTGTCCCGAACCGGGTCGTCGTCACAGTTGGCACCGGTGGCAAGGTGGACCTCTACAACTACCTCGGTACGGTGAACGTGATAGTGGATGTGAATGGCTACTTCACCAGCGCGGGTGGCACGGGAGCGGAGTTCTTCCCGCTTTCATCGCCCGTCAGGATGGTGGACACACGCTGCAGCGTCTCTCCGCTGCCGCCCTACTGTTCGCTGGAGAACCTACCGGCAACGAACAAAACGATGCCTGCACTCGGCGCCGGCAAGACCTCTTCCGCGACTGTTGCCGGTTTGGATGGCGTGCCGAGCGATGCCGTAGCAGCGATGGCTAATGTCACAGTGACAAGCACCACGACGGGCGGTTACCTGACGGTCTGGCCCGGCGGTTCCAGGCCTACCGTATCCGACCTGGACTGGGCGCCACACGAGACGGTGGCCAACGCGGTCGTCATGACCCTATCCAGCAGCGGGACGGTGACAGTGTATAATTACCAGGGTTCCAGTGACGTCATCGTCGACGTCTCGGGGTGGTTCGCCCCGGCCTCCTGAGATCGCCAGGTCTCGATCGCGAAGGCTCTGTGATAGAAGTTCGTGCGCACTACCGGGAGACCGTAGCAGCGCCTCCCGGTAGTGAGATCCAGGCAGTGAGATCCAGGTGAAGGTAAGCGCGGTAGAGGACAGCGAAGGGAGCATAGTGGATCATCAGCGCGATGGGGATAGCCCTGGAAGGGCATGGTCGGCAGGTGCCAGAGGCCCAGTAGCCAGAGGCAGAGGAATAGCAGCCAGAGGCCCAGTCGCAAGAGGCAGGGCATGGCGCAGGGGCATAGCGGCTTCGTCCGTGCTCCTGGCCGTCTCGCTCGGTGCTGCAGCATGTAGCTCATCCACGACGCCTGCGGCATCGAAGAAGCCTTCCACCACTACCCCGGCCAAGACATCGACACCCAGCACGACATCGAAAGCCAGCACGGCACCGAAAGCCAGCGCCGCAGAGCTCGCGGTGCTAAAGGCAATGGGGCCGAAGACGCTCGCGTCTGGTACGGCAGACCTGAACGTGACCCTGCACGTGACCAATCCACCGAGCGGGGGCAAGCCGTCGGCTAGCCCGCTCTCGGGTACGATCGCGGGAGGCTATAATCTGTCGAACGGCGAGGGGAACCTGAGGATCGCCCTGTCCGGCACTGTGGCAAGCCTTCTCGGTGGGCCCCTGAATGTCACCCTGGGCAACGGTAACGCGTACTTCGCTCCGCCTGCTACCCTGGCGCGCCTGCTGCAGCTCCAGCCGGGCAAGACGTATGCGAGCCTGCCACTGTCCTCTCTCACCAGCCTCCTTAATTTGGGGGCGCTTGGCTCGAGCTTCACCGGTGACCCGAGCGCACTGTTCAACCTCTTCGCCACGCCTGCCCTGCAGGTGAGCGATCTCGGGTCCGCCACAGTGGGCGGCGTGGCCACGACCGAGTACAAGATATCTGTGGACTTGAGCCAGGCAGCGGCCGATGGAGGTGCTGCGGGCACGCTGTACAAGGAGATAAAGGCGGGCTCGCCTACTCTGAAGAGTCTCGCCGTAGACGTGTGGGCCGGTCCAGGCGGCAGGCTTCACCAGCTCGCGATCACGCTGAGTGATCTGTCGGCTTCCCTGGTCTGGTCGCGGGGAGCCTCCCTGGCACTTGCCGTCGTATTCTCTCACTTCGGTGTGGCGGTGCCTGTGAGCATCCCGCCGCCGAGCGCAGTGCAGTCCGTGTCAGGGCTACCGTAGGCCTTGGTGTGGCAGCAAGATCACATTCGAGCGTTATATAGCTACAAGACATGGGGGAGATGACCATGGGAACATTACAGAGCGATTCGGGCAAGGGGCACGGGATGCGGGGATTCGCGCGGCTCGGTCTTCCGGCTGCACTGCTCTCTATCGTGTTGCTCGCTGCTGCATGTGGGTCCAGCACGTCGAAAACTGCTGATGCCAAGGCGAAGGCGAAGACCTCTACTCCCGTGACGAAGACGAGCTTATCTTCGAAGGCGAAGCCCACTACCACCACGAAGCCCACTACCACCACGAAGGCTCCTACCACCTCGAAGGCTCCTACCACAACGACGCCGAGCACCCCGACCAGGTCGAGCACTCCGACTACGCATACGAACCAGCCACCCAGCACGACGCGGACCTCCAGCGGGCCGAGCGCAGCTCAGATCGTGGAGGCTTCTGGTGGGAAGGACGTGACTGCAGGCAGCGCTGATCTGACCATCGCCTTCCATGTGTCCGGCGATCTGGGCGGCAGCCCGACGAGCATCTCCGGAGACCTGAGCGGCCCCTACGGGTTCTCGAACAAGATCGGAAGCCTTCCGATCACGCTGCAAGGGTCCAGCACGGTAAATGCCCTGCTCGGGGCTGGGACCCATCCGCTCATCCTGGCGAATGGCATTGCCTATATTCACCCATCCCCCGCATCGCAGCTTGCGGGCGCGCTGGGCGGTAAGCAGTATGGAAGCATAGCGATCGGGTCTCTTTTCTCGGAGCTCATGCCGAGCGCAGGTCCTCTCGCATCCGTGATCGCGTCCAATCCCGGTGAAGCTCTCGAACTGTTCGATACGTCGGCCGCACAGGTCACTACAGTCGGCTCCTCGAGTGTCGGCGGTGCCGCAGCCACGGAGTACCACGTGGTAGTGAACGTGGCTCAGGCAGCCTCTGCGGGCGGTCCTGCAGCGGCTCTCTACCAGCAGATGAAGAGTGCGTCGTCCACGATCAGCACGGTCGCTGCAAACATCTGGGTGAATGGAGCAGGGAACCTTGTCCAGCTTCAGATCTCGGGGTCCATCCCGCCGGCTTCCGGTTCAACCACGCCGACCGACTTCGCCATCACGCTGGATGCCTCGGGATTCGGCACTCCGGTGAATGTCGCCGTGCCGCCAGCGAGCGAGGTAGCTCAGCTCTAGAGCTCCGGTAGTGCTATCCGTGGCCCGTGGCCACTCCCTGGAGCATGGAGTCTCGCTGAGGCGTGGAGCCGGTGATCGCCCGTAGGGGGAGCGCGCTAGCGTGAAGCGCGTGAAGCGCTTCGTCGTCGTGGGCGCCGGTGCCGTCGGGGGCCTCGTGGGTGCTCGTCTCTTCGAGTCTGGGAAAGATGTGCTACTGGTGGCACGAGGTGCCCACGGTAGGGCCATCGCCGATTCTGGCTTACGGGTCGAGTCGCCGGCTGGCACTGTGGTGCTTAAAGTGCCTGTCGTGGCCAGCGCCTCTGATGTCGACTGGCAGCCTGGGGACTGCATGATGCTTGCCGTGAAGAGCCAGGACACTTACGGGCTCCTGGCTGGCCTGGCCGGGTCGGTACCGAGCGAGACGCCGCTCGTGTGCCTGCAGAACGGGGTGGAGAACGAGAGGCTGGCTCTCAGGTTCTTCGAGAATGTCTACGGGAGCTGTGTCTACTGCCCTGCCACGCACTTGGATCCTGGGGTGGTGGAGGCGAACTCTGCGCCGGTGACAGGGATCGTAGATATCGGCCGGTACCCGGCTCACGTGGACGAGACTGTCACGGAGCTGGTGGATGCTCTGAGTGGCGCTACGTTCGCGTCCATGGCTCGCACCGACATCATGGCCTGGAAATACCGGAAGCTCCTGTCGAACCTGTCAAACGCGAGCGAGGTGCTCTTCGGATCGGCGGCTCGCTTCGGCCCGGTCACAGCGGCCGCGATGGAAGAAGGAGAGCGGTGTCTAGCCCAGGCCGGCATTACGTGCGTCACGGTGGGCGAGGACGCCGAGCGCAGAGATGGGCTTCTCACTGACGTTCCACTGAGAGGGCGGGAGGACAGGCACTTCTCCACCTGGCAGAGCATCGAGCGAGGCACGGGTGCCGTGGAGACGGACTACCTGACGGGCGAGATAGTGCTGCTCGGGCGCCTCACGGGTACGCCCACGCCGGTCAATTCGCTCGTGCTCGACTGGGTCCATGAGCTGGTTCGCGCGGGAGATCCGCCCGGGTCTCGGGACGAGGAGGCGTTCTGGGTGAAGCTCAGCCAGGGGGATTAGCGGCGCGTCCAGGGCAGTTAGCCGGTCACCGGAGGTGGCCGGTCCGTAGCTGTCCCCGCTACGCTCGATCTGGCGTGACGCAGCCATTTGACCTGAAGTCCATGCTGGCGGAGCACGAAGCAGAGCGCTTCGTTGTCTATGACCGCTACGTGAATCACCAGCTGGTCCGCGTGCTGAGGACTATCGGGTTCGATCGCCACTACGTGCGTGGCGAGGGCTGCTACCTCTACGACGAGGACGGCCAGCGCTACCTGGACTTCCTATCCGGGTTCGGGGTCTTCGCCCTCGGGCGCTCGCATCCTGTGGTGAAGCAGGCGCTGCATGACGCGCTGGACGCCGATCTGGCGAATCTGGTACAGCTCGATGCTCCACTGCTCGCAGGGCTCCTCGCGAGGGAGCTCGTTGGCCGCTCACACGAGGGGATAGAGCGGGTCGTCTTCGCGAACTCCGGGGCCGAGGCGGTCGAGTCTGCCATGAAGTTCGCCCGGGCTGCTACCAGGCGTCCCCGCCTGTGCTACGCATCCCACGCTTTCCACGGCCTGACCATGGGCGCTCTGTCCCTGAACGGGGGCAAGGAGTTCCGGGAGGGATTCGGGGCTCTGCTCGCGGGGTGCGATCCAGTC
>DAHXND010000127.1 GCA_027366675.1 Acidimicrobiales bacterium | reverse complement strand
CCCCTGGAACCGCCGCAGCCGCCACGGGGCAGGTCTGCCGGGAGCCCCGGCACAAGGTAGAATGAACTCATAATGACACGAAGGATCGTGGTTCCGCTACCGGGAGTGGACAGCCAGAGCCAGGCACCGGGCAGGGGGGGCGCAGCAGGCAGGGAGAGCGCACCGGGCAAGGGGGGCGCGGCGAGGCACGGCCCCGCCAGCGATGCCGACGCCCTCGATGGTCGGAAGGCCGCGGTGCTGAAGGCGGTCGTGAACGAGTACGTACGCACCGCGCAACCGGTGGGGTCAGGCCATGTGGTCGGAGTGCCGGGCCTCCAGGTCTCGTCGGCGACCGTGAGAGCCGAGATGCTGCAGTTGGAGCACGAGGGGGACCTGACGCAGCCTCACACCAGTGCAGGTCGTATCCCGACTGACAAGGGATACCGCTTCTTCGTGGACGAGCTCGGGCAGCCCGGGCAGCTTCGCTCGGGGCAACGGAACGAGGTACGGCAGTTCTTCGCCAGTGTCAGCGGTGGGCTCGAGGACATGCTGGAGTCCACGTCCAAGTTGCTCGCGCGCCTGGCGGTGTGCACGGCCGTGGTGGTCGAGCCACCACACGAGCAGGCTACGGTTCGTGGCGTGCAGGTAGTGGGGCTCCACGGGAACGTAGGCCTCGTAGTGGCGATCCTATCTGATGGTGCGATAGAACGTAGAACGACTGAGCTGCCCGATGGGTTCGAGCCTGGCGATCTGGCTGCTGCGTCCGCTCGCCTGAGCGAGCTGATGGTCGGGCGCAGCCTCGGGAGCGCGGCATCGTGGCAGCCGGTTGGGACCCGCGCCGCATCGGAAGGGATTCCCGGGGAAGGAGGCCGGCGGGACGCCATGCTGGAGCGGATACTCGCCAGGGCAGTCGAGGCGCTTGCCGCCGACAGTGGGGAGCACGGCGTGGAGGCTCACCAGGTGTTCGTGGGTGGAGCATCGCGTGCAGCCGAGATCTTCGACGCGGTCGATACGGTGCGGGCAGTGCTCCAGGTTCTGGAGCACCAGTACCTGGTGGTCACCCTGCTTCGCAGCATCATAGATGGTGGCCTCTCGGTGGCGATAGGCTCCGAGCACGGCTACGAGCCTCTGGCGGCATGCTCGCTGGTGGTGGCTCCGTACACCTTCGAGGGTGGGGCTACCGGCACCGTGGGTCTTCTGGGACCGACGCGTATGGACTACCGCCGTGCGATGGCTACCGTCGCCGCCATCGGGTCAGAGCTCAGCGAGCGCCTGGGCGACCGGGGGAAGAGCGGTGCAGGCGAGAGCAGCTTCGGGGAGCGGGGTTCGCTAGAGCGCGGGTCAAGTGCCAGCGGCGCATAGTATCCGGGATGGAGGAGAGCATCGCCATGTCGAATGACTACTATGCACTGCTCGGGGTTCGACCCGATGCCAGCGAGGACGAGTTGAAGCGCGCCTACCGGAAGCTCGCGCGCCAGCTTCACCCGGACGCGAACGGCGGCGATGCTGAATCCGAGGCTCGTTTCAAGGAGGTCACCCTCGCCTACGAGACACTTCGTGATCCCGAGCGCCGCCGGCGCTACGATATGTTTGGTCCTGAGTCGGTTCCGGGCTCCGGTGCGGCCGGCACAGGTGCCGCGGCCGGCGACATGGGAGCGTTCTTCACGGGAGGGCTCGGAGGTCTCTTCGATGCGTTCTTCGGCGCGACCCAGGGGTCTCACCAGCAGTCCCGTGATCGTTTCGCGGCCACGAAGGGGCCTGACGTAGAGGCGAGTTGCAGCCTTTCCTTCGAGGAGGCGATCTTCGGCACGCGAAAGGACGTGAGCGCGCGCGAGCTCGTCACCTGCTCGGTGTGCTCCGGGAGCGGGGCTCAGGCAGGGACGAAGCCCACGGCTTGCCCCGAGTGCCGTGGGACCGGCGAGATCCGGCGTGTCCGCAACTCGTTGCTCGGCCAGATGGTCATGGCGAGCCCCTGCCAGCGTTGCCGGGGAACCGGCCAGGTGATAGCGAACCCCTGCCCGGCGTGCAGGGGAGCAGGCCGCCAGTCCGAGATGCGCACGTTCAGCGTCGATGTTCCTGCCGGCGTTGACGAGGGTGCCATTCTGAGACTCGCCGGACGGGGGTCCGCCGGCGTGCATGGCGGACCGCCAGGGGATCTCTATGTCCACCTCTCGGTGCAGCCGCATCCCACGATGCGCCGGAACGGCACCGACCTGGAGCTTCTGGTCCATGTCTCGATGACGCAGGCAGCTCTCGGTGCCGAGGTGAAGGTCGACACCCTCGAAGGACCGGAGCCGCTCGTGATCGCGCCAGGTACCCAGAGCGGTCAGGTCGTGAAGCTACGCGGGCGAGGGGTTCCCCACCTGGGGGGGCGGGGCCGCGGCTCTCTGGTGGTCACCCTCGTCGTAGACACCCCCACCGGCTGCTCGGGTGAGCAGGAGGAGCTCCTGCGCCGGCTCGCGGAGCTGCGCAAGGAGCCGGTGATGGCTGCCCACGACGGCCTCATCTCCAGGCTCAAGTCGGCTTTCGGCTGAGGCTCTCGGCTGAGATGCCTCCGACGCGGGCCGGGCCGGTAGCGGCCCGGTGCTCAGAGCGGGGCTGAGGTCGGGGCTTAGGCATGATGGGGATGGAGCGTGAGTGCGACGCGGCGACTCTCGTCTACGTAGAGGACCTGCTGGATCCCGTTGTCGCGCTTGAAGACGTTCACCATCTAGAGCATGTCCTGCGGGTGCGTCCCGGTGAGGTAGTCCTGGCAGCTGACGGGATGGGGAATTGGAGGAGATGCCTGTGGCCCGCGAGCAGGCGGTCGGGGCGGGACGGCCGCCCCCAGCTCGAACCTGCCGGCCAGGTGGTAGGGGAGCCGAAGCCTGCGTGGCCCGTTACCGTGGCGTTGCCGCCGTTGAAGGGGGATAGGACCGAGCAGGCTACCCGCCAGCTAACCGAAGTGGGGGTAGATCGTATCGTGATCGTTACTCTCGGGCGGGCTTCGACGGCAAGGAGAGCAGCGAAGCAGGCCGGGCTGTTGCGCCGGCTGGAGCGCGTAGCCCGCTCGGCCGGCATGCAAGCGCGCCGCGCTCGCCTGCCCGTGATATCTGAGGGCAGATCGATGGGCGAGCTCCTGGGATCTGCCACAGGAGCGGCGGGCACTGGAGGATCTGCCACAGGAGCGGCGGGCACTGGTGGGTCTGCCACAGGAGCGGCTGGTACTGGAGTGGCTCTGGCTATCCCTGGAGGCAGGGCCCTGACCCGTAACGATCACTTCCTACTGGTGGGTCCCGAGGGGGGATTCACGCAGGATGAGATGGATCAAGCGCTGGCCAATGGCGCGCACCTGGTCGGCCTCGGGCCATACGTTCTCAGGGTGGAAACGGCAGCCGTGGTGGCCGGGGCAGCCATGGTTCTCATGCGCGACGGGCTCGTGGCAGAGGCAGGGCCTGGTCATGCGACTCCGTGACTTAGGGTGGTGATAAGCAGCTCTTTTCCTGCTGATTGCGAAGATATCTGTCTAACAACCCTTGTGTTGCTACCCTGAGTGGGAGAGAATACTAAACTAGTAAGCGTTCAGTGGTGTATGGATGGCAGGGCGGTGGTGACGTGGCACTTTACCGAGGCGATCGGTAGTGCGAACGTGCCTTACCGATGCCAGTTGTGCAGGTGTCATCCCAGGCATCAGCGAGCAGTGCAGGGGAGGGGTTCGGTTCTGACGGGTTCGCCAAGCGAGGAGCCAGATATCAGGGAAAGACCAGATGTCAGGGAAAGACCAGATGTCAGGGAAAGGGAGGTGATCACCAGATGATCCACGACGAAGTGGGCGATGTCGACACTCAGGATCGTGAAGCGGAGGCTCTTGCGACCGAGGGCATCCCGTCACGCTCTATCGTACATAGCGATATTGGCTCCATTGAGGACGAGGACGAAGAGTATGCGCTGGCCGAGTACGCTCGCGCGGTAGGGCGGCGTCTGCGAGCGGTGCGCAAGCAGATGAAGCTGTCTCTCCAGGCCGTTGAAGCTATATCGCACGAAGAGTTCAAGGCCTCCGTTCTCGGTGCCTATGAACGGGGTGAGCGCTCGATATCGGTGCCGCGCCTGCAGAGGTTGGCCGTCATCTACGATGTGCCGGTAGATCAGCTCCTCCCGGCCCCATCGGAGCGCTCGACGAACCGGTGGGAGGGCGACGGCTCAGGAGCGGCGAACGGCTCGGGGAATGGGCATCGTAGCGGTTGGGATCCGAACAGCAAGGTCACGATCGACCTGACCAGGCTGGGCAAGGTGGACGGAGCCGAGCGAGACCTGCTCAGGCGCTTCTTGAGCATGATCCAGGTGCAGCGTCAGGATTTCAACGGGCGCATGATAACCATCAGGGCTGACGATCTCCGAGCGATTGCCTGCCTGTTCGGGGTGACTCCAGAGGTCATGATGAACAGGCTGGACGAGCTGAGCCTGCGCGTCGAGTGACACTCCAGCGGGAGCCGCCGCAACTACTCGCGTTGGCCAAACTTGGCTACGGAATGGCATGAGAGGCGCTTGGCGCGTGGTGCTACTGGTAAGCTCGAGTGCGTGACAGCTCGCGTGGTGCTCGCTCCTCGAGGCAGCTACCAAGGCCAGGACCGTTAGAGGTGATCCTCTGGGCATGGTGAGACCTGAGGCATATTGTGAGCTCTGAGGCATACGGCCGGGGAGCTGGTGGATCAGCCGACCACCCCGCCACGGATCAAGATGATGCACCCGACGCTGAGCCAGCGGTTGCCTCGATTCGTTGGATGAGCACGAGAGCGGCGGCTTCGTACCTTGGGGTCACGCTACGCACCCTCTACAGGTTCATAGACGAGGGTGACCTGCCGGCGTACCGCTTTGGTCGAGTGATCCGGTTGCGCCAGGATGAGGTGGACGCCTTCATAGCGGCATCTCGTATCCCTGCAGGCAGCCTGGAGCATCTGTATCCAGAGCTCGTAGGCGGGAGCAGGTCCCGGAACGGTGGCGCTCCGCAGTCCCAGCCCAGGGAGCGACCTAGCGGGCCTATGACCGATCATGGCTGACCCGCTGGGACATGAGCGGTCCAGTTGCATATTCTGCCGGATCGTCGACCAGGATCTTCCATCCGACCCGGTGCTACTGCCAGGTGAGAGTGACTCCGTAGACGGCCTTCTTCGAGACGTGTACGCGTTCAGGGATATAAATCCAGCCATGCCTGTTCACGTGCTTGTCGTTCCCAGAGATCACATAGAGAGCGCTGACGTGTTGGAGTCGAGCCACGCAGGCGTTCTGGCCAGGATGTTCGAGGCAGCCCAGGCCGTAGCGCGGCGATCCGAGGTGGCAGCCAGCGGATACCGTCTCGTGTTCAACGTGGGTGACGATGCCCTCAACTCAGTGGCCCATCTGCACCTCCACGTGCTGGGTGGCAGGCCGATGGGGTGGCCCCCTGGCTGACGCCTTGCAAACCGAGGCTGGTGTGCCAGCAACGCAGGTTCGCCTCCGTGTTCCGAGGAATGACCTGATGGCTGCTCTTCTAGGCCAACACGATGAGTATCTGCGTCTGGTAGAGAGCGTTTTCAGCGAAACACAGATCGTAGCACGAGGCAATGAGATCTCAGTTGGTGGGCGGGATGCTGACCTGGTGGCCTCGTTGTTCAGGGAGCTCGTTATCCTGCTCGAACAGGGTCAGTCCCTGGACGCAGCCAAGGTACACCGGACCATCGACATGGTTCGAGAAGACCTATCTCCGTCGACAGTGCTGACGGACGAGATCGTGCGCTTGGCCCGAGGTCGCGCTGTCCGGCCGAAGACGGCGGGACAGAAGCGATACGTGGACGCCATAGCCGACAACGTCGTTACCTTCGGGATCGGACCCGCAGGGACGGGGAAGTCCTACCTGGCCGTCGCGCGCGCAGTCCAAGCCTTACAGGCGAAAGATGTCCACCGTATCGTCCTGACACGGCCGGCGGTGGAGGCCGGAGAGCGTCTCGGGTTCCTTCCAGGCGACATGATGGCGAAAGTCGACCCCTACCTGAGGCCCCTCTACGATGCCCTGTACGATCTGCTGGAGCCAGAGGGCACGCAGCGGCTCATAGAGAGAGGAGCTATAGAGATCGCGCCGCTGGCATTCATGAGGGGCAGGACCTTGAATGGGAGCTTCATCATCTTGGACGAGGCACAGAACACCACTCCAGAGCAGATGAAGATGTTCCTTACACGGATCGGCTTCGGTTCGAAAGCAGTGGTGACTGGCGATATCACCCAGGTGGACATGCCGGGTGGCCGCTCAGGGCTTACGGGCCTGGAGGATCTTCTGGGCAGGATAGATGGTGTGGCGTTCGCCTTCCTTACGAAGAGAGATGTAGTTCGTCATCGTATCGTTGCCGACATAGTCGCGGCCTACGAGGAGCGAGGAGGAGGAGGGACGGTCCAGCCTTGACCGAGGTCGTCGTGCTGGCCGCAGATGAGCAGAGAGACCGTCCGGTGTCGCTGGAGCGCTGGCAGGAGCTGGCCGAATCTGTGCTCGCAGAGGAACGAGTCGCTCCTGGGGCAGAGGTGTCCCTGCTCTTCGTCGACAAGGAAGCCATTGCCAGCCTGAACGCCGAGTTCATGGATCGCAGCGGTCCGACTGATGTGTTGGCGTTCCCTATCGACGAGCCACCAGAGTTCCCTGGGCGGGATCCCGATGCAGGCGGGACAGGACCAGGGCGTGTAGAGGAGGTTCAGGTTCCCTGGCTCCTGGGGGACGTGGTGATATGCCCGGAGGTCGCCTGGGAGCATGCCGTAGAGGGTGAGATCCCCTACGAGGAGGAGATCGCAGTGCTTGTGATCCACGGGCTTCTGCACCTGCTTGGCATGGATCACGAGGACGACGAAGAGGCTGTTGCCATGGAGGCCAGGGAAGAGGCGCTGCTAGGCCTCTACCGTGCCACATGGAGCAGGAAGGATGGCGTTTCCAATCAGGATGGCGACCCTGACCAGGTTGGCGGCCCTGACCAGGATGGCGACCCTGACCAGGTTGGCGGCCCTGACCAGGATGGCGTTTCCAATCAGGATGGCGGCCTTGACCAGGATGGCGTTTCCAATCAGGATGGCGGCCTTGACCAGGATGGCGACCCTGACCAGGTTGGCGTTTCCAATCAGGATGGCGGCCTTGACCAGGATGGCGACCCTGAGGTGCATGACAGGTGATCGACGGCATTCTGATAGCCGTCATAGTCCTTCTCTTCGCTTTTACCGGCGTGCTGGCTCTGGCCGAGACGAGTCTCGTCAGGACCACGAGAGCCAAGGCCCTTGCCCTGGAGGAGGAGAGGCGCCGTGGAGCGAAACGGTTGCGCCAGCTAGTTGAGCATCCAGAGCGGTTCCTGAACCCGATCTTGCTGGTCGTGCTCCTCTGCCAGCTTCTCGCTGCCACTCTCGCGGGGGTCGTGGCTCAGAGACTGTTCGGGCCCATAGGCGTAGTCGTGGCCACGATTTTCGAGGTGGTAGTGGTATTCGTTCTGGTGGAGGCTGCGCCGAAGACCTGGGCGGTTAGGCACCCCGACAGGGCCGCCCTGCTGAGCGCACCGGTCGTGAGCACCCTTATCAACCTGCCCCCGGTCCAGCTCTCTTCCCGGGCGCTCCTTGGTGTGGTCAGGCTCCTGCTCGGGGAAGACGAAGCAGTAGGTAGGCGGGCAGAGGTAACCGAGTCGGAGCTGCTGGCGATGGCTCACGTCGCAGTGGAAGGCGAAGTTATCGAGCCGGAGGAGCAGGAGCTCATCCATTCCGTGATCGAGCTGGGCGATACCCTCGTCCGTTCCGTCATGGTGCCGCGCCCGGACGTGGTAGGAGCAGAGGTAGGCGACTCCATCGGGGCGGTCCTGGATCGAGCGACGGCTGCAGGATTCAGCCGTATTCCTGTTGACGATGGCGACCTCGACGATGTGGTGGGCATTGCTTACGTGAAGGATCTCGTGAAGGCCGAGCGCGCTGGCGGGGCCGACGAGCCAGTACGTGGTTGGTTGAGACCCGCGCACTTCGTTCCCGAGACGAAGAGGGCGGCTGCTCTGATGCGCGAGATGCAGGCCGAGAAGTTTCACATGGCGATAGTCGTTGACGAGTACGGAGGAACGGCTGGCATCGTCACCTTCGAGGACTGCATAGAGGAGTTGGTCGGAGAGATCGTGGACGAGTTCGACGTCGAAGAACCATTGGTCGAGAAGCTGGATGGCGGGAGCTACCGAATGAGTGGCCGCATGGTGGTAGCTGAAGCCAACAACGAGCTTGATCTCGATCTTCCCATCGGGGAGTGGGATACTGTGGGAGGCCTTTTGCTGAATGCCCTTGGCAGGGTGCCTGCGCAGGGTGAGTCCGTCGAGGTAGGTGGCTATCGCCTCACAGCGGAGGCTGTGAAGGGTCGCCGAATCGAGCGAGTGGTGGTGGCTTCCCTCGCCCTACCGGATATCACGGATAAGCCGCATAGCCGGGATCGCCCTGATAAGCCGCATAGCCGGGATCGCTCGGATAAGCCGCATAGCCGGGATCGCCCGGATAACCGGGATGCGATCCGTCATGGAGGTGGCACCGGCGGCAGCATTGCCGAGAGCGGAAGTGATCCGTACCCACTTGGCACACCGTGAGCGGCCTTGGTCCCCGATGAGCAGCGGCAACGAAATGAGTGCTGGAGGTCCCAGGCCCCGTGACAGTGGCAATGCCTACCCGTACAGATCAGGTTTCATCGCTGTCGTGGGCCGACCTGGAGTGGGGAAGTCAACGCTGGTAAATGCCCTGGTTGGTACCAAGACCAGCATCACATCCCCACATCCAGGCACGACTCGGCGAAGCGCGTTCGGGGTGCTGGAGGGCGAGTGCCAGCAGGCGGTGCTCGTCGACACGCCTGGCATTCACAGGCCGGTCACAGCTCTGGGTCGCGAGATGAACCGGTCCGCCCAGGCGGCACTTGACGACGTGGACGGAGTGCTCATGGTTGTCGATGCCGCAGGCGGTATCGGAACGGGCGATGCACACGTGGCGCGTGAAGTGGAGACCAAGGCACAGGGAGTCCCCGTGTTCCTTGCCTGCAACAAGATCGACAACCAGCGCCCTCAGAGCATCATGGCGGTACTTTCTCGTGCGGCGGAGTGGCTCCCTATCGACCAGGGGCGCGCCGAGTACTTTCCCATATCGGCGAGGACCGGGGCAGGCGTAGGCGACCTGGCCAGGGCAATCCTGGCGTCTCTCCCGGAAGGCCCTCCATATTTCCAGCCTGGCACGAGAACATCACGGACCGAGGAGGAGTGGATAGCGGAGCTGGTGCGCGAGCAGCTTCTCGTTGTCATGAGAGATGAGCTGCCCCACTCCATAAGCTGCCATGTGAGCGACGTAGAAGACGGCGTGGTCACCTGCACGATCCTGGTCGAGCGATCTTCCCAAAGGCAGATCGTCATCGGGAAGGGTGGGCAGGTTCTGAAGAGGGTACGCGAGAGGGTGCAGCCGACCCTGCCCGCAGGAACGAGGCTCGCATTGCGTGTCGAGGTGGAGCCGAACTGGCAGCGCCGTCCAACTGTTCTCGAGCGCCTCGGCTATCGATAAGCGCTCGCCATCTCTCCGTAGAGTGCACTGGTGCGCCCTTGGTGAGCTTGCTGCATGCCTGCCATGTCGAGTGCGGTGGTGCCGGTAGCGGATGCCGGGTCGCACGGGAGGAGAACAACATGCAAGGCCGTGACCAAGAGGCGAGCAGAGGCCCCCAGCTTCAGCCGGGGGGGAAGGTAAAACCATGAGCGGCGGCGCTGCCGACGGGCTGCAGGCTCCGACCCTGAGGTTGTTACGGGATCACCGTGACGAGATCCTTCGTGTGGCCTCCCGGCGGGGCGTCTCCAACATTAGAGTTTTCGGTTCGGTCGCTCGTGGTGAGGCGACTCCTATGAGTGACATCGATCTTCTGGTAGATTTCGAGATTGGCCATCGGGGGCTCGACCTGTTCGCGTTCGCCCGCGAGGTAGAGGAGCTGCTCGGATACCATGTCGAGGTCGGAAACAGACTCGATGAGTTGGTTCGCGTGAAGGTGGAAGCGCAACTGGTACCGTTGTGACCGAGCACCATGACGTGCTCTATCTCGCGCATATCGACGAAGCAGCGACGATGATCGAGCGTACGGCCCTTCTCCAGGGAAGGGCTGCCCTCGTGGAGCTCTGCACGTAGATCCCGGCGTCGTTGTTGTTACCGTTCCTAGACACTGAGCGAGGGAGAAGAGGGTGACGGGGTGAAGTCCACGACCGAGTCGCCTGTGACGGTTCCCGAGCCATTCCGGTAGACGACGCCCCAGAAGTTCCGGGGAGACGCCTTGCACCCCGTGAACGTGGCCACTGCCGCTGCGTAGGGGACCGCCACGAGCGTGGCGGTCCGCTGGTCCAAAAGATAACTGATGGACGGTCCAAACCGTTACTGGCAGTGGGCGATACCGCTAGAGTAAGGGCATGGCGATGGCTCCCTACACGCCTCGACTGGTCGACGACCCGCTTTCCGACCTGTTTCGCCAGCTTCCGGCGCTGCTCATCGTCGGTCCTCGCGCTACCGGTAAGACCACCACTGCCTCCCGCCACGCCCGGTCCGTGGTCAGGCTGGATGTGCCCGCCGAGGCGGCCGCGTTCCGCTTCGACGCTAATGCCGCGCTCAGCGCGATGCCAGCGCCGGTACTGCTCGACGAATGGCAGGAGGTGCCCGAGCTCATGGGGGCGGTCCGGCGCGCGGTCGACGAGGATCCCGAACCCGGACGGTTCCTCCTCACCGGGAGTGCCCGCGCGCGGCGCGGGAGCGACGCGTGGTCGGGCATCGGCCGGGTGGTCAATCTGAGGATGTTCGGCCTGACCGTGCGCGAGATCCTCGGGCGCAGCGACGGCCCGGGTTTCCTCGAACGGCTGGCCGCGGCTGACCTCTCGATGTTCCCTGCGCCCGGAGATCCGCCGGACCTCCGCGGGTACATCGAGGCGGCGCTGCGGGGTGGCTTTCCTGAGCCCAGCCTTCGTCTCGTTGGCGCGGCAAGGCACGCTTGGCTCGATACCTACGTAGACCAGCTGGTGACCCGCGACTCCGCAGCACTGGATGGCGTCCGGGACCCCGTGTTGCTCCGCCGTTACTTCGAGGCTCTATGCGTGAACACCGCGGGCGTCGTCGACGACAAGACGATCTACGACGCTGCCGGGATCACCAGGACGACGGCGGGCGCCTACGAGCGCCTCCTGTCCGACCTGTGCGTGCTCGAAACGCTGCCGGCCTGGAGCAACAACCGGCTTTCGCGCCTCGTGAAGAAGTCGAAGCGCTACATGGTGGACACTTCGCTCGTGGCGGCTGCCCTTCGCCTCGACGAGCGAGCCGTCCTACGCGATGGCGATCTGCTCGGTCGGCTGATCGACACGTTCGTCGTCTCGCAGGTCCGGCCCGAGGCCGAGCTGAGCCCGCTCCGCCCGCGGCTTTACCACCTGCGAGACAAAGAGGGTCGCCGCGAGATCGACCTCGTTGCCGAGCTGGCCGGTGGAGACGTGATTGCCCTCGAGGTGAAGGCCACTGCTGCTCCCGATACAGGCGACGCGCGCCACCTGGCGTGGCTGCGGGACCAGCTCGGCCCACGGTTCGTCGCCGGTGCGGTCCTCCACACCGGGCCCCGGCCGTTCGGGCTGGCCGAGAGGATCCTCGCCCTGCCCATCTGCTCGATCTGGCACTGAAGGGCAACGATCAACCCTCGCCATCATCTGGTACGCGACCGTCGGGTACCACCCAGACGACGTCGACGAATGGCGCGAGCTCGCTCCGTGGTACCGGGAGAAGACCCAACCTTCGGTCCTCGACATGTTCACCAAGCTCTGGCGGGTGATCATCGCCGGCTATTTACGGACCGGAGCCATGAGCCGGAGCTGCCACGAGCTCCCACGACTAGGTGCTGTCGTATCGGGCTACCATCCTGGCGAGGAACCTGACTGCCTCTTCCCGGTCAGTCGTGAACGGCATCGGGGGCAGGAAGGAGCGGAGCCATCTTCCGTAGCTGGTGGTGACCAGGCGGGGGTCGAGAATAGCGACCATACCTTCGTCAGTGGTGGAGCGGATGAGCCGGCCTGCTCCCTGGGCGAGCATGATGGCGGCACGCGGGCAGCTCACAGTACGGAACGGATCTTGGCCCCTTTCCCTTACCATCTCGCAGCGCGCTTCTTGCACAGGATCGTCCGGCCGGGGAAACGGGATCTTGTCCATCACTACGAGGCTGAGGGATCTTCCTGGTATGTCGACCCCCTGCCAGAAACTAAGTGTAGCGAACAGGCACGAGTGCTCGTCCCCGGTGAACGCTGCGAGCAGTGCGGCCTTTGGCTGCTCGTCTTGAACGGCTATCGGCACCGCCAGCTCTTGCCGTAGTGCCATTGCCGCAGATGTCATGGCCGACCTGCTGGTGAAGAGGGCCAGGGTCCGCCCGCCAGCGGCATCGATCAGCGACGCCATCTCTTCGTGGAGTGCACTGGTGCGGCGTGTCGCGTCTGTGCCTCGGCCAGGAGCCGGGACTCTCGTGCTGCAATAGCAGAGCGCCTGCTCATCGTAGAGGAAAGCGCTTCCAACGTCGAGCACGTCGCAGGAGGAGGCTGGCAGCCCGACCTGCTCTGTGAAGAGCGGGGGGATCGTTGCGCTCGTGCAGATCGCCGTTATATCGGGCCATAGGAGAGTGGCGAGTAGCTCGCCCACCATCACCGGCGTAAGCCGCAGGCCGATACTCATCGCGTCCCCAGAGATGTCTCCGTCTTCTACCCAGCTCACGCTTCCCGGCGGCGGGTCGATAAGTGTCCTGATGTCCCCGAGCAGCCCTGCAGTGAGCTTCACCGCTCTGGCATGTAGGAGCTGACGTTGCAAGCCGGAGCGCTGCCTGTCAGTTGCCAGGGTATCACCGTCCTCTAGCCCCAGGAGTCGTATCGCATCACTTAGCGCGGCGTCAGCCTGCAGTAGAGCAGGGCGGATCTCCTGGCTCTCGTGCGCCGTTATGCGCTTGCCCCTAAGTGGTGCCAAGGCAGCCGCGAGCCGGACTGCCGCCTTATCGATTCGCTCGACCACGCTTCCTCGGCCATCTCCGGGCTGTGATCTGAGAAGGCGTGTGGCTGCGCGCAGGGCTGCCGGTACAAGCCTCGTCCCCAGCACCTCGCTCATTACGTCTTCGAGCTGGTGGGCTTCGTCCACCACGAGGACCTGGTGCTCCGGTAGGAGCTGGCCACCCGTCGCGCAGTGCGATCCATACAGGTGCAAGTTCACGACCACGACATCGGCTGCGCCAGCGCGGTCCCTGGCGGTCTCGGCGAAGCATTGGCCACTTAGTGGGCACTCAGAGCGCCCTGGGCATTCCTCGCTCGTCATGCTGAGGGACTTCCAGAGCGAGCTGGATGGCTCGAAGGGGAGCTCTGCCACATCGCCCGTACGGGTAGATGCCGCCCAGGCGACGATGGCGCCGACCGGATCAGCGGGTGCGCGGGAGGAGACGTCGTCGTTGCCGGCAACAGGCGCATAGGTAGAAGCGCTTGGAGCATCAGGCTTGGCGTAGCTGAGCTGAAGCTCTGCTTCCCTCGTGGCGGTGGGCTGAGGCCGGGTAGCCATGCTCTGGCTCCTACGTGTCCTCGAAGAAGCGGGTTCGTTGTGCTCCAGCTTCGCTCGGCAGAGGTAGTTGCTCCGGCCTTTCAAGACAGCGAACGAGAAGGGGTGCCCACGGCTCGCCATCTCCCGTGCCAGGAAAGGCAGGTCCTTTCCGCCCAACTGGTCCTGAAGGGTCTTCGTGGCGGTGGCGACCACTACCCTCTTCCCGGAGAGCAGAGCAGGGACGAGATATCCGAAGGACTTGCCAGTACCCGTTCCAGCCTGCACCACGAGGTGGCGATTCGTCATGATGGCCCGCGAAACAGCCCTGGTAAATGCGAGCTGGGATGCACGGGGTTCCCCTCCTCCAGGAAGGGCTCCCGTCATCGCGCCCAGGGCCTCGACAGCGAGCGACTCCAGCTCCGCCAGCTCCCTCGGATCCTGCCCGGCAGTCACGCTCGGGTCCGGCGTTACGGGAGACATGATTGGCCATCCTTGCACAGGAGAGCCCTGAGGCTGGGCCTACCTCCTGGTGGCAAGGTAGCGTGGGTGGCTGTGACTTGCGTGTGGTATCTGGGCTCAGAGGGTGACAGAGCAGGTGAGCGTGGTCTCGCCTGAGTCTCGCAGGGCTTCTGCCCTTGACATTGACCCGAGCAGGGTTCCTGCGCATGTGGGTTGCGTGATGGATGGTAACGGGCGCTGGGCCGAGCGTCGCGGCTTGCCCCGGACGGAAGGGCACGCCGCCGGGGAAGAGGCTCTCTTCGACACCGTGGAGGGGGCGCTCGAGATAGGCGTGCGCTGGCTCACCGTCTACGCATTCTCCACGGAGAACTGGCGGCGTCCCCCGGACGAGGTTCGCTTCCTCATGGGTTTCAATGAGGGACTTCTGGTCCGGCGCAGGGATGAGCTCCACGCCAAGGGCGTACGCATTCGTTTCGCGGGCAGGCGGGACTGGCGGGTGCCGCGAAGAGTGCTGCGCAGGATGGATGAGTCGGCAGCGCTGACCGAGGGGAATCGGCGGATGACTCTGACCATGGCGTTCAACTACGGCGGGAGGGCAGAGATCGTGGATGCGGTCCGGTCTCTCGTAGAAGAAGGGATCCCTGCCAAGTCGGTGGATGAAAAGGCTATTGCCTCGCATCTCTACTTCCCGGACATGCCAGATCCGGACGTAGTGGTGCGGACTTCCGGGGAGTACCGGATCTCGAACTTCCTCCTATGGCAGCTTGCCTACAGCGAGCTCGTCTTTACAGATGTTCTCTGGCCGGACTTCCGGAGGGGAGACCTATTCGCTGCAATCCGTGAGTTCCAGGCACGTGATCGTCGATATGGGGGCGTCAGGAGCCCATCTCCTCGTGGCTCAACAGGCTCTGCCGCAGAGGTGCCGCGTGCAGGTCACAGCCTGGCAGCTTCCGATGGATCCGATGGTTCCGATGGTTCCGATGGCAAGGCCGCGGCGAGGGGCCGTCACGGGAGCGCGCCCGCAGAAGCGCGCCCGCGGCGAGCAGCCACCAGGGGAGCGCGACGTCCAGGCCGGCAGAGAGGTCTTAGTGGAGGTGACAGCGACGGGAGATCCTGAGGCTCGTGGTGAGCAGGTAGATGGCGCGCGGCGCAGGACACCTGCCGCCAGGGCAGCCGCGCTCTTGATAGTGCTGGGCATCCTGGCTGCGGTGTTCCTGATCATCGCCGGAGACACTCCGGTGCGTGAGGTGATGGTGACACTGGTGGTCATTGTCGTTCTCATCGCGGGTGGCTCCAGGTTCCTCGGTCCTCCAGGAAGGGGCCAGCGTTGATTGGAGTGGTCAGGTCCAGCAGTCCGGACGGCACCCGAGGTGCGTTCGGTAAAGGCTCTGCCGGTGATTAGCGGCAAAAGCCGTCAAGGCCGCCACGAGCGGTCGATGAGCCCACCCCGGAGCCTGGCAGCAGCGCGATCTGTGAGGTGGTGTGGTGGCTGTTCCTGGTAAGTCCTACGGAGATTATGCAGTAGTTCTGAAGGCCATGCGGCTCGGGGAGGCAGACCGCATTGTCACCCTCATGACCGCCGAGCACGGGAAGATACGAGCCGTGGTGAAGGGCGTGCGTAAGACGAGCAGCCATTTCGGAGCGAGGACCGAGATAACCACGCATCTGAGGGTTCAGTGCTGGCGAGGACGAGACCTGCATACGCTCACTCAGGTCGAGGTCGTGGATGCATTTCGAGCGGTACGGGAGGATCTGGATCGCTTCTCGCAGGCAATGGCGATGCTCGATGCAGTGGACCAGATAGCTCAGGACGGCCAGGAGTTCCCGGCTCTCTATGCCATGCTCGTGCGGGCCCTGGCTGTCCTCGACAGTACCGGTTCTCCCCTTGTCGCTCCATCTTTCTTCTGGAAGCTCCTGGCCCTGGACGGCTCATCTCCGATGCTCAGTGCCTGCGCAGGATGCGGGAAGCCCGAATCGGAGGGTCTCCTGGTGGCTTTTGATTTCGCCCAGGGGGGTGTCTTGTGCGAAGCTTGCCAGCGCGGCCGCAAGCTTTCGGCGCCCGGTACCCTTGATCTGATACGTCGTATCCTCCAGGGTCAGCTCCGCACCGTCTTGTTCGAGCCGCTTTCACCCGATGCAGCGGAGATGTCCAGGCTCGCAGTGGATGCCATGGAGGCGCATGTCGGGAGATCGTTGCGTAGCTGCCATACGGGGCTTGTCCAGCCAGCCCTGCGCGATAGCGGGCAGGTTCCCTGAAGAGGGCTGGTTTCCTGTAGGTCCTGAGCAGGCAGTAAAGCTAGGGGCTTTCCGGCGCGTTTTTGGTAACCTTCTACGCCATGACTGCCGACGAAGCCGCTGCCACTGCCGTGAATCAGGCGAAGGACGACCTCATGGAGCGCATAGTGAACCTGTGCAAGCGGCGGGGCTTCATATTCCCTTCAGCCGAGATCTACGGCGGGTTCAGGTCGACTTACGACTACGGCCCTCTCGGTGTCCTGATGCTTCGCAACGTGAAGGATGCCTGGTGGCGGACCATCGTCCAGGAGCGAGACGAGGTGGTGGGGATCGATGCTGCCATCCTCTCGAGTCCGAGGATCTGGGAGGCCTCTGGGCATCTGGACACCTTTACCGATCCACTCGTCGACTGCCGGAACTGCCACGAGCGCTGGCGCGAGGACCAGATAGCCGGACGCTGTCCCGCTTGCGGGTCGGCGGACCTGACAGAAGCCAGGCCCTTCAACCTTCTCTTCCAGACCCATGCCGGCCCGCTCGAGGACGAGGGAGCTGTTGCCTACCTGCGCCCTGAGACGGCGCAAGGGATGTTCGTGAACTTCCAGAATGTCCTACAGGTGACCCGCAAGCGCCCCCCTTTCGGGATAGCGCAGGTTGGCAAGTCTTTCCGCAACGAGATAACTCCGGGCAACTTCGTCTTTCGCACGCGGGAGTTCGAGCAGATGGAGCTCGAGTACTTCGTGCCCCCGGCAGAGGCCGACCGGTGGTTCGCTTACTGGAGCGAACAGAGGCTCGAATGGTACAAAGCCCTGGGGATCCCGGCCAGTAAATTGCGGATGCGTGTTCACGAGGAGGAAGAGCTCAGTCACTACTCGGCCGGCACTGTGGACGTGGAGTTCGCGTTCCCGTGGGGATGGGGTGAGCTGGAGGGGATAGCCAACAGGACGGACTACGATCTGAAGGCCCACGCCAGAGCGTCCGGGGTAAGGCTCGAGTACTACGACCCGGAGTCGGAAGAGAGGTTCGTTCCCTACGTGATAGAGCCTGCAGCCGGGGCCACTCGCTCGATGATGGCTTTCCTGCTGGCGGCGTACGGAGAGGACGAGGTAGGCGGCGAGACGAGAACCGTGCTGCGGCTCCATCCGAGACTCGCTCCCTACACGGTGGCGGTGCTGCCGCTGTCGAAGAAGGAGCCCCTGCTGTCTTACGCCCGCGAGGTATTGGCGGAGCTCCAGCCGTGCTTCATGTGTGACTTCGACGTCACCCAGTCCATAGGGCGCCGTTACCGCCGTCAGGATGAGATCGGTACCCCCTGGTGCATCACGGTCGATTTCGAGTCGATCGAGGACCACGCGGTGACCATCCGGGATCGAGACACGACAGGACAGGAGCGAGTGCCGGTCGAGGATCTCGTAGCAGAGCTTTCCCGCCGGTTGCGGTCCTGAGATCCAGAGGGCTGGCTCGGCTGCGCCGGGGAACGGAGTATCAGCTGCTGTCCCATCGCCCCGTCGTTTGCCACCGTTTTGCCTGAGGACGGCACGCCACACGAACGGACCCTTTGGCCGGTACACTGGGTATTCGTGCGTCTGGGTCTCGGGTCCGCCCGGTCGGGCCAAGGGGGCCGGGGGCATAGCTCGAAGGGGGGCATCGCCAAGCGACGGCGGACAGCCGAGGCCAGCTATCCGCAGGGGGGGCGGCTTCCGGCTGGCCCCGGAGGGATACTGGCGCGTCGCCGTGCTGGAGCTATCTCCCGTGCCGATATCTTCCTCTCAGTTCGCGGCTCGCGCCGCGGGAAGCACAGTCCCGGGCGACCCCGCAGGCAGCTGGCTCCGGAGGGATCCGATGGCCTCCGGGGCAGGCAGGATGGCAACCGGCCCGCGGGATTATCAGCGAGAAGTGCCGCAGGATCATCCCCGAGAAGTGGAGGTTCGTCAGGAGCTAATCCAGCCCTTGCGCTAGGCATGAGTGCCGGCCAGAGCGTGAAGTGGCGCAGGGATAACGGCCTGTGGGTGCCGGAGCCCCCACCGGCCCTGCCCGCTCCGGCCCTGCCCCCTCCGGCGGAGCCCGCTCCGGCCCTGCCCGCTCCGGCCCTGCCCCCTCCGGCCCTGCCCGCTCCGGCCCTGCCCCCTCCGGCGGAGCCCCCTCCGGCGGAGCCCCCTCCGGCGGAGCCCCCTCCGGCGGAGCCCCCACCGGAGCCCCCTCCGGCCGAGCTTCGAGCGCCGCCAGTGGCGGCTCGAGCATTCCAGCAGCAGCGTGTTCTTCCAGAGCCCGCGCTACGCCGATCATCGAGACGGGCGTCTGCCACTCGCCGGGCGGCCATGCGGCGTCGCCGGAGCAGCGGCGCGCGGCTGCTCGCCGAGCTCGGTACTGTCGCGCTGGCCCTGGTCCTGCTCGTGCTCTTGCCCGCTGAGAGCACGGGAGCAAATGCTCTCGATCCGATCTCTCAGGCAGATCTCGCCTCTGCGTACTACAAGGTGCTGCCGTACTCGACCGGGACCCCCCCCTCGAGCGATCCCCCACGTGACGTAGTCATCACGCCGCCCGGGATGGAGGCAGGGACACCTTTCATTTACTATCATAAAGGGATATATTATCTCTATTCCAGCCAGTGGGCCAGTTACAAGTCACCGAATGTGCCAGTACGCGTCTCCACGGGCCTGGTTGGCTGGCACAACACGACTGATGTGCTGCCGAAGCTGCCGCCCTGGGCACAGCCGCTGTTCACATGGGCTCCCTGGGTACGTCGGTACGGCCCTCACGACTACGTGCTGTATTTTACCGCCATGAGACGATATAAGCCGTATGACGAGTGCATCGGTGCCTCTGTTGGAACGAATCCGCTGGGTCCTTTCAGGGCTTTCTCTACTCCCATGATCTGCCAGACGAACCAGTTCGGAGATATCGATCCACGCCCGTTCGTAGCGGCCAACGGTCAGCTATGGATGGTATGGAAGTCAGATGACAACCACGGCGGTATCACAGCACCGTACACGAAGATATGGGCCCAGCGCCTTTCCGCTAACGGGTTGCAGCTACTAGGGCAGAGGCACATAATCTTCACGGTCACCCAGCCGAGTTGGGAGGGCCGCATAGTCGAGGCTCCGATGATGGTGTACTACGGAGGGCTCTACTGGCTGTTCTTCTCGGCCAACGGGGTGAACACCGGCAGCTACGCCATCGGCGTGGCCAAGTGCACGACCGTGGCCGGACCGTGCTTCACGGTCATGAACGGGCCATGGGTACGCTCAGGGAGGGATGGGCCGGGACCCGGCGAGGAGTCGGTGTTCCAGGGGCCGAAGGGTCGCTTGTGGTTCGTTTACAATGCCGAGTGCGGAATCAACTGCGGTGTGGATGGGATCCTCCAGCTCAAGTTCAACTCCTGGGGTCCCTACCTGGTCACACCTACGCTGGCAGAGCTGAAGGACCCCGGGGCATTGCCACGGGTTCGAGCCTCCCCTGGCCCTTAGCTGCATAATAGATCGGGAGCAGATAATAAGTTGGCTGGCGATCAGCTATGAGGTAGGATGCAGGCCCGATGGGAGATACCTGCATCCGGAGCAGCTTTCTCACTCCATGCGGGATGATCGTATCAGATGCACCTTTCCCTGCTGCTCGGGCTGGGGAAGGTGAGAGGCGCCCTTCGCTGCCGTGGCCATGGCCAGGTGGTGAACGAAGGGTGAGAGCCGCCCAGGCCTATCAGCGGGCCGCACTACGAGGTTCGATGAAGGAGCAGCCATGACTTACGTATTCGATTTCGACCATCGGCATCGCCGCCCTCCCATGGAGATGAAGGACCTCCTCGGCGGGAAGGGCGCGAACCTGGCAGAGATGACCTCCGTGCTGGGTTTGCCCGTGCCTCCTGGCTTCACGATCTCTACCGACGCCTGCCGGTCCTACCTGGAGGCGGGCTGGCCATCCAGCCTGGATGGGGAGCTTTCCCATGCACTCGTCCGCCTCGAGAAGCGGATGGGGAAGACGCTCGGAGATCCCGAGGATCCACTGCTCGTGAGCGTGAGGTCGGGTGCGAAGTTCTCCATGCCGGGGATGATGGATACGGTCTTGAATCTCGGGCTGAACGACCTCTCCGTTCAAGGGCTGGCGAGGCAGACAGACGACGAGCGATTCGCTTTCGACTCCTACCGGCGCTTCTTGCAGATGTACGGGAGGATCGTCCTGGATATCCCGGGAGAGGAGTTCGACTCTCTCTTCGATGCAGCGAAGGAGCTATCTGCCGCTGGCTCGGATGCACAGGTGCCAGTCGAGTTGCTCAGGTACCTCGTGACGAGCTACCAGCAGATTATCGAGCGATTCACGGGCAAGCCTTTCCCGCAGGATCCGAAGGCCCAGCTTCTCGGTGCAGTGGAGGCGGTGTTCCGGTCGTGGAATGGGGCGCGTGCGGTAGCGTATCGCGAGCGCGAGCAGATCCCTCACGACCTCGGCACGGCTGTGAATGTCCAGGCCATGGTCTTCGGGAACCGGGATGATGAGTCAGGCACCGGCGTGGGCTTCACCAGGGATCCGGCTACCGGAGACAAGGGCGCTTATGGGGACTTCCTGGTCAACGCCCAGGGAGAGGACGTAGTGGCCGGTATCAGGGTGACCGAGCCGCTGGCTGCGCTGGCCAAGCGTTTCCCGGCCGTGCATAAGGAGCTAATGACCATATTCCGTCGCCTGGAGGAGCACTACCGGGATATGTGCGACGTGGAGTTCACGATCGAGCGTGGACATCTCTGGATGCTGCAGACTCGGGTGGGCAAGCGGACGGGGATAGCTGCCCTTCGAATGGCTGTGGACATGACGAAGGATCCCCATATCCGTCTCTCCAGAGAGGAAGCCGTAGCCAGGATAACAGCGGATCACCTGGACCAGGTCCTGCATCCGCAGTTCTCGGGGCGCCATCACAGCGTCCTCACCACAGGTCTCGGTGCGTCGCCTGGCGCTGCCGTTGGCCGGGCTTATTTCACCGCTGATGACGCGGTGGCCGCAGCCAGCCGGGGTGAGGCCGTGATCCTCGTCCGCCCCGAGACCTCACCCGAGGATGTCCACGGCATGCTTGCAGCGAATGGAATCCTTACCTCACGAGGAGGCCTGGTCAGTCACGCGGCCGTGGTGGCTCGTGGCTGGGGCAAGCCTGCGGTGGTAGGAGCTGAGGCAGTGAAGGTGGGTGATCGCCGGTTCAGCGTCGGGGACAAAGTAGTTCACGAGGGAGAGGTGATCGCCATAGATGGCACCACGGGAGAGGTGGTGGTAGGCGAGGTGGCGCTCAGCATCGCCACCCCACCGAAGGAGTTCGAGACGGTGCTTTCCTGGGCGGACGACATCCGGAGGGGAAAGCTGGGAGTCTGGGCGAATGCCGATACCGGCGCAGATGCGGCCCAGGCGCGTAGGCTCGGCGCAGAGGGCATCGGGTTGTGCCGAACCGAGCATATGTTTCTGGGGGCTGATCGCCTCCCGATCGTCAGGCGGATGATCCTGGCTGCGACTCCGGAGGAGGAGGAGGCAGCTCTGGAACAGCTCCGTGTAGCGCAGCAGGCAGACTTCGGCTCGA
>DAHXND010000124.1 GCA_027366675.1 Acidimicrobiales bacterium | reverse complement strand
CTCGGTGGCCCATGAGATGACGCGTGCGACCTGCCGATCCAGGTCGGGCTTCTGGTCTGCCGACGACACGCGTGCATATACAACAGCCCGGCCACGGTGTTGAGCGGGGCTGTTCGCCAGATCCCCGACCAGGATCAGCTTCCCCATCTTCCGAGCTGGCACGGGCAGCTTGCCCTCGCGGAACCACTTGTACGCCGTTTGCGGATGCACCCCTTGGCTCAGCGCCCACTCACGAAGATTCACTAACACTCACTATATCGGCACTCCCGGTCAACTGTCGGACACCCATCCTCGGCGACAGCGCCATCTCGGCGGCCAGACCCCTACCGACCCCAAGCCCCTCCTTGCAGGAGGACCTCTCCTCAGGCGCCATCGCCCCGCAGGCGCAGGCGGTGGTAGAGCTTGCGAGCCATGTTCGTGTACCTGAAGGTCCTGGTCGCCTCCAGAGCTGCCAGCTCAGCCTCGGCACGCGCAAGCTCCCCTGTACGGGCTTCGAATGCCTCCTGCAACTGGCGCAGTTGAGCCCCCACAGCCCCCAGCTCCACCTCCAAGCCCCTCGCCCGAGCCTCGCTCCCCTCGAGCTCGCTTTCCAAGGCGCGGGCCCGCAGAGCAGGAGGCGCTGCCGGGTCGCCGTCGAAGGACCTCAAGTCATCCATGAGCTCGGCCAGTATCGCCTGCCGCTGGCTGCTCTCCGCGGCCAATTCATCGACACCTTTCCTCAGCTCCAGGGACGCCCGCCGGTAGGCTTGCATATCCTGACGGAACTGTCGCTGGAGAATCCAGAGGGGAGGGAGTGGCGACGCACCCAGCACCTCAGAACCAGCAGGGGCCACCACTACCACCCACTGGTAGGTAAGCGCATGAGGATCGCCCAGAATATCGGCTACAACAGCGCCGGGAACTGCTCCGAGATCCACGTCTATCTCCGTAGCATCGATGTCGAACTCCACCGGCAGCTCGTCGACCACTTCGAACCCTGACCCCTCTATCATCGCCTCGAGTCCTGGCCGATCGAAGAACCGCAGGTGTGTCCTGTCAAGTAGCCCGAGATCTGTATAGCTGAACCTCCCACCAAGGAGCTGAAGTCGCATCGCTGCATGAGAGATATTCGGAACAGACAGCACAGCGTATCCATCGGGGGCCAAGACATGGACAACCTCGCCCAGGAGCCTTCCTGGATCCGCCAGGTGCTCCAGAACATCCAGCATGAGCACCGCGGAGAACTTCCGGGAATGAAACGCGCCCCTCAGCTCTATCTCCTCCAAGTCCCCTACTACCACGTCCTCGCAGACCTGCCTGGCGCGCTCGGCTGCATCCCCGTCACGCTCTATGCCCCATACCCGGCAGGCCATTGCCCCGAGCGCTTCCGCCATGGAGCCGTCAGCACATCCGATGTCCAGCACGTCACTTCCCGGAGGTACAGCTCCGACTGCGAGTGAATGTGCATCGTTGACATTGGCAAAATCCACCCTTGCGCGGTATTTTGCGCCCGGGTCCAGACTTACCGGATCGCGCGCTGCAGAGAATCGCTTTCCCCCTGGTGCGCCGGGGTCATGGAGAAGGAGTGACTCGCCAGATCCGGTACCGGCGTGCCGCAGGGCAGTCTCGCTGCATACGTCGTCCGCCACGCGCTGTTCCCTGCCTTCGTAACGGGCTGCTTCAGGCACGTCCGCCTCCCGCACCGCCAGAACCCTGCCCGCTCTCTCCTGCATGCAGGCCAGCCTGCAGCCCCAACGTTCTCGCAGCTCTTCTGAGGGATCTCGCCAGGAGAGCCCCCAGGCTGGCGACGGACGCTGCCGGGGCAGGAGATCCCTGTTCGCCTGCGAACGGTAGGGATACTCCCCGGTCGCCAGACCGGCTCTCCAGATGCCTGACGTAAGCGCGCTCGTGCTCGAGCATACGCTCCCGGCGCTCCAGCGCGGCCTCTCGCTCATCGGCATCGTGCTCACGGCGGGAGACTGTGACCTCTCTGGCGGCAAGCTCAGCTTCGCGCATCCGCGACTCCTCCTCGACCTGCCGCTCACGCTCCTTCAAGCGGTGAGCAACCGGCGCAACGCCTGCCTCGAGCGTCGCAAGTCTGTGGTAAAGGGAACGCACGGTGGCTTCCCGCTGGGTCAGACGTTCCCTCAGGTAAGCTACCTCGCGCTCGAGATCGCCGCGACCCCCGTCCTCCTGCTCGAGATCGCCGCGACCCCCGTCTTCGTGCTCATGGTGGCCGCTGTATCCAGCCGTCCCTGCCGGTTTCACGGCCGTTCGACCAGCAGCCGGGATCCGAGCAGCGGGATCCTGGCTCATGACGCGACCTCACCTGAGCTGCGCCAGCTGGGAGCGTCAGGCGCGGGGAAGGGGTCCCCGCTCCTGGCCGCTACCTGTGAACGGAGGCTGCCGGACCAGGGGAGACTCGGATAGCGCTCGTTCAGGTCCGCTATGGCCTCCCTCATATCCATGGCCATGATTGCATCACGAGACAAGCCATGACCCCGGTGCCAGCCTACGAAGTCCGGAACGAATGCCCCGCGATACCCGCGATCAGCCATTCTTGCCCAAAGATCCAGATCCTCCCATCCACCCCAACGCTCGTCCAGCGTTTCATCGTAGCCGCCCGCCTCCTCCCAGGCGTCCTTCCTGAAGAGCGCCATGGCGTCCACGTACGCCTCCCTTGTGACTCTGAGCACATCCCATGGGTACTGGCTT
>DAHXND010000117.1 GCA_027366675.1 Acidimicrobiales bacterium | reverse complement strand
CCATGACAGGCGCTACCTGCTCGACTCCTCGAAGATTCGCCGCGAGCTTTCCTGGGCACCGAGTGTTCCCTTCGATCGCGGCCTTCAGGAGACAGTTCACTGGTACGTGGACAACCGGTCGTGGTGGGAGCCGCTGATCGGGCGTGCGCCTGTGCTGGAGACTGCCTGGGGGTCTGCCGCCTCGGGCAAGGCCAAGCCATGACAGCCCATGAGCTCCCCGCCAGCCGCTGAGCAGCGGAACCGCAGGTCCGGCACCAGGATGAAGGCACCTGGAGCGAGCAGGTGAGGGTCCTCGTTACCGGAGCAGGAGGCCAGCTCGGCCATGATCTCCTGGCGGTCCTTCAGGCCCGCGACGGCATCGACGCGACGGGCCTCGCGCACTCGGAGCTCGACGTGGCCGATCGCCGATCGGTCGAGGATGCCATAGCCGGAGTGCGCCCGGAGGTGGTGATCCATGCTGCTGCCTGGACGGCGGTCGACGCCTGCGAGTCGGACCCGGATCGCGCCTACCAGGTAAACTCTCTGGGCACCAGGCACGTGGTCGAGGCTGCCAGGGCGCACGGTGCGCATGCCTGTCTGATCTCCACTGACTACGTGTTCGATGGAATGGCCGGCCGGGCGTACCTGGAATGGGACGAGCCACACCCTCTATCCGTCTACGGTCGATCGAAGCTCTGGGGCGAAAGGGAGATGGGTCCCGAGGACACCATCGTAAGGACATCCTGGGTATGCGGTGCCGACGGCTCGAACATGCTCCGAACGGTGCTGCGAATGCTCAGGGAAGGCGGGGACCGTCCACTGCGGTTCGTAGATGACCAGTGGGGATGCCCGACCTTTACGCCGGGACTCGCCTCTGTGGTCGCGGCACTCGCCCTCGAGCGCCGTCCCGGGATCTACCACGTGACCCATCAGGGGCCGACAACCTGGTACGGATTCGCGAGCGAGATCGTGGCTGGCGCTGGAGGATCACGAGATCGGGTGGAGCCGATATCGACATCGGACCTGGATCCCCCGCGCCCTGCCCCGCGTCCCGCGTACTCGGTGCTCGATAACGCAGCGATGAGGCTGCAGGGCATGGACCTCCTGGAGGACTGGCACGACGCCCTGGTGAGGCTGATGGTGGTGCTGCACGAAAGGGGTGAGTGGTGAGCTGGAAGCGTGTCTGCGTGACTGGTGGGGCGGGATTCGTCGGCTCGCACCTGTGCGATGCCCTGGTCGGCGCGGGCTCGGAGGTGGTCTGCGTAGACGACCTGTCGAGCGGCTCGCGCTCGAACGTGGCCGCACTGCTCGAGGCTCGTGGCGCAGGGGGATCAGGTGGGAGGTTCAGCCTGATCGAGGCAGACGTTGCAGGTGGCATCCCTGTGGAAGGTCCTTTCGATGCTGTGCTGCACTTGGCGAGCGCCGCATCCCCGCCCGAGTACCTCGCCAGGCCACTCGAGACCCTGGCGGTCGGAAGCTCTGGCACGCTGAACGCGCTGGATCTCGCCGGGCGCTGTGGGGCGCGCTTCTTGCTGGCTTCGACATCCGAGGTCTACGGTGACCCAGCCGTCCATCCCCAGACGGAGAGCTACTGGGGGAACGTGAACCCGGTGGGCCCGAGGAGCGTCTATGACGAGGCCAAGCGTTTCTCGGAGGCACTGAGCATGGCTTACCACCGTTTGGGGAAGGTAGATGTGCGTATCGTTCGTATCTTCAACACCTACGGTCCGCGCCTGCGTCCCCGTGACGGGCGAGTTCTCTCGAACTTCGCGGTCCAGGCGCTATCAGGCGAGCCGATCACGGTATACGGAGACGGCTCGCAGACGAGGAGCCTGTGCTACGTAGACGACGAGGTGGCTGGGATACTCGCCCTCCTCGACTCCGACGTAACCGGACCGGTGAACATAGGCAATCCTGCCGAGATAACGGTGCTGGAGCTCGCCCGGAAGGTGATAGATGCCACCGGGTCGGCGTCGCAGATAGTGTTCCGACCTATCCCAGAGGACGATCCCACCAGGAGGTGTCCTGACATAGCGAGGGCGAGAGAGCTGCTCGGGTGGTCGCCCCGCGTCGATCTGGAAGAAGGTCTCGAGCGCACCCTCGCGTACTACAGGGAGATCCTCGCGCCTGGCTCCGCCTCCGGGCTCTTTGCGCCGGACGGCCCCGGGCCCGGCGACAAGCAGGCTGGAGCGCCCAGGTGAGCTACGCTGCCATGGGTCGCGCCACCCTGTTATCTGTCGTGATCCCGGTTTTCAACGAGAGAGCCACCGTCCTGGAGGTCCTTGCCCGGGCTCTGGCGGTAGAGATCCCCATCGAGCGGGAGATCGTCATTGTCGATGACGGATCGACCGATGGGACATCAGAGCTACTGGACGATTCAGAGCATCCATCTCTCTCGGATCCAAGGGTGCGCGTGCTGCACCATCTGGAGAATCGTGGGAAAGGCGCCGCCGTGCGGACGGGGATCGCTGATGCAAGGGGGGATGCCATCCTCATCCAGGACGCGGATCTCGAATACGATCCCGAGGACTGGGCTCGCCTGCTCAGGCCCCTGCTCAGTGGTCGTGCAGTCGCCGTCTACGGGAGCAGGTTCACGGGAGAGCGGCGGAACATGCTTCCATCGCACTGGGTAGGTAATCGTATTCTGTCACTCACCACTAATATCCTTTACAGATCTACTGTGTCGGACATGGAGACATGCTACAAGCTGTTGCACCGTAGTGTCCTCGATGGGGTGCCACTCGTCTCGAACGGCTTCGAGATAGAGGCAGAGCTGACGGCGAAGATACTCAGGCAGGGCATAAGGATCTACGAGGTACCTATATCCTATGCAGGGAGGGAGCTCTGGGAAGGGAAGAAGATCACGTGGAGGGATGGGTTTACGGCGGTTCTGACGTTGCTTCGCTACGCTTCCTGGCGTAAGCGCGGCACCACCTGATGGGCGTCGAGGCGGTCATCGTTAACTACCACGCGGGCGATGCTCTGCGGAGGTGCCTGGACAGCCTTCTGGACGGGGAGGTGGAAAGGGTGATCGTTGTGGATCACGGCTCCGATGATGGCTCGATGGATGGGTTGCTCGGGTCGCAGGCCAGGGTGTGTGTCGTGGACGCCCCTAACACCGGCTACGGGAGCGGGGCGAATCGCGGTGTCGCCATCGCTCGATCGGAGTACGTTCTCGTCTGCAACCCGGATATCGTCGTCGCTCCTGGTACGGTCGCGAGCCTGGTATCCGTGCTGGAGGGTGACCGCGGGACTCTTATCGTAGGGCCACGCATGGAGAATCCCGACGGGAGCCGCTACCCGTCAGCTCGCGCCTTCCCTGGACTCCTCGCAGCGGCAGGGCACGCATTCGGGAGCTTGCTCAGCTCCGGGAACCGCTTCACGCGTAGGTACCACCTCGATCGGGAGCTGGGCGCCCTGGGTGATGTGGGTGGCGCCGCGGGGGGCGCAGTGGGCGGTGCAGTGGGTGGTGCCGCGGGCGGTGCCGCGGGTGGCGCCGCGGGCGGTGCAGTGGGTGGCGCCGCTGGCGGTGCAGTGGGCGGTGCCGCGGGCGGTGCCGCGGGGGAGATGAAAGTGGACTGGGTATCCGGGGCCTGCTTCCTCGCCAGGCGTGAGGGATTCCTGTCTCTCGGGGGTTTCGATCCCGGCTACTTCATGTACGCCGAGGACATCGATCTGTGCTGGAGGGCAAAGGGCGCAGGCTGGTCTGTTCGCTACTGCCCGGGCGCGCGCGTGGTCCACCAGGGGGCTGTATCGACGAGCCGCCATCCCTACAGGATGGTGATAGCCCATCACCGCTCTGCATTCCGCTTCGCCCGCAGGTCCCAGACCGGCTGGCGCCGTGCCTTGCTGCCTGTCATAGGGCTCGGGCTGGCCGTGCGTGCCTGTATGGCCTGCGTGCGCCTGGTGCGCTCTGGGGAGTAGAGTCGATGGCGCAATGCCTCTAGGAGATCACAGCTCGTCCTCGCTCGGCCGGCGTGTCGCGCGTGCTGCTGCCACTGGTGGTGGTCACACTTACCGCGGGCAACGACCGGTGGCCTGGTACTCGCTGCTCGTGCTCATATGCGTGCTCGGGCTGGCGAGCATCGGCTACAGCAAATACGAGCTGGTCCATCACGTGTCCGTCCCGCCGACAAAGAGCGACCACTGGACGGCGGCCCTCGCCGTGGACGTCTGCGGGACCATGGCACCCGCGCTTCCTGCCAGCACGAACACGAAGACTGTCGGCATCAACACCCCTGGAAGTGGCGTGATAGACATCGCTCCCCTGAACAGCTCCGAGACCGGTGCGAATGCGACGCTGGGCTACTTCGTCAAGCACTACTCGGGGACCGGGCTCGTCATGAACGGTAGCGAGCTGAGCGTTCCGGGGTCGTCCAAGGTGTGGCGTAACGGCGACCGTTGCGGATCCGCTTCGTCGAAGAGCAGTTCGAGCACGAAGGCCGGATCGTCGAAGTTCGCCGGGAAGCCAGGCGAGATCATGTTCGAGGTCTGGTCGAACTATCTAGACAAGACGGGTACGGTGACTGTCGGAGATCCTGCGACGTTGCGCTTCACGAACGGGGAGCTCATAACTGTGGCGTTCCTTCCGGCCGGTAGCGCCATACCGAAGCCACCGCAGTCGACGATCACGGCGATGCTTTCGGGAGCCGCCTCCACGACGAGCCCGTCTACGACTACGCCGTCTACGACTACGCCGTCTACGACTACGCCGTCTACGACTACGCCGTCTACGACTACGCCGTCTACGACTACGCCGTCTACGACTACGCCGTCTACGACTACGCCGTCTACGACTACGC
>DAHXND010000110.1 GCA_027366675.1 Acidimicrobiales bacterium | reverse complement strand
GCCCTGGCCCAGCCCAACGCCCTGGCCCAGCCCAACGCCCTGGCCCAGCCCAACGCCCTGGCCCAGCCCAACGCCCTGGCCCAACCCAATGCCCTGGCCCAGCCCAACGCCCTGGCCCAGCCCAATGCCCTGGCCCAGCCCAACGCTCTGGCCCAGCTTGCCTTACGGCTCTTTATCGAGAGCCTGCCATTCCCCGGCCAGGCCTAGCAGCGGGCCAGGGCCAGCTTCTCCATCCGGCGTCTCCGGTGCCCTCCCTGGCCCCAGGCTTGCACTCTGCAAGCCTTTCCCAGGTTTCCCTGCTTCGCGGCAGGGCTTGGATGGCCCGTCTGTGGTATCCGAGGCAGGGCCGCGAGCGATTTTCATGCCATCTGGGTTGACTTGTGGAGGATTGAGGCGTAAAGTGGCGCGAAGTGGAGGACAGAGTGAACTGCTGGACACTCTAGAAGACAGGTACCGACCGGAGAGGCAGGGGGGGCGCCAATGGGTGGTGCATCAGTGCAACATCCAAAGCTCCTGTCCGGCGAGGGATATCTCGAGAGCAGACGATCAGAGCAGATGGTGGATGGAGCCAGGCATGGTAACGGGATTTTACGGTCACTACGAGCACACGCTCGATGGCAAGGGCCGCATCATCCTGCCTGCCCGATTTCGCCCTCACTTCGCAGGAGGTGGATTCCTGACGAAGTATTTCGAAGGCTGCCTGGCGCTGTGGACACCGGACGTGTTTGCTGCTCGCATGGAAGCTATGCGAGCTCGTGCAGAGTCCGGCAGGACGGGGCGGAACCTGAGCCGAGCGTGGTCGGCCGGGTCCTACGAAGTCCAGATCGACGAGAGCCAGGGTCGCCTGCAGGTGCCCTCGGACCTGCGCTCGTGGGCGCGCCTGGAGAGCGAGGTGCATGTCATAGGGAACATAGATCGCGTGGAGCTCTGGTCTCCGGCCGTCTGGGAGGAGAACGTAGCCCCGGACGCGGAGCAGCTCTTCGGGAGGGAGGGAGGAGACATAGAGGAGATCCTGTAGCTCCCAGCGGGGGAGATAGTGGTTCAGCACCGCAATGGCGGCCTTCTCCAGGGTTGGCGAGATCCTGGCCGATGTGCCGTCCCTCGACCGGGCGGGTGGAAGACTCCTCCTCCGCCCACTTCCATCCAGACCTTGTGGCGACACCGAATGGTGCCACCGCTCCGGTCGAGGGACAGCAGATGGACCGAGATCCAGGCCGGACACCGGCACCGAAGTCAACCGAGATGATGTCCGAGGCGCTACCACCACATGAGCCTGTCATGGTGGAAGAGGTAGTAGCGCTGATGAGCCCTGCCCCCCCGGGCCTGGTGATAGACGCGACCGTAGGGGACGGGGGTCATGCCCGCGCCCTCCTGGAGGCGAGTCCTCACCTGGTGTGTCTGGGCCTCGATCGTGATCCTGTGGCCGTAGCAAGAGCATCCGCTACTCTGGCTGCCTACGGCGACAGGGCAGCTATCCGCCATGCCCGTTTCGACATCCTTGCTATCAGGGAGCCTTCAGGCACCAGCTTCTCAGGCACCAGCTTCTCAGGCGCGAAGTCCACAGGCGATGCCTACATAGCTGAAGATCGCCCCGGCTCCGGCGCTGCTGCCCACGGTATTCGTGATCAGCTTGCCGTTATGATCAACGATGCATTCGGCTCCGATATACCTATCGTGGGCGCCCTGTTCGATCTAGGTGTGCGCTCGGGGCAGCTGGATGATCCAGAGCGCGGCTTCAGCTACCGCTCCGATGGCCCGCTCGATATGCGCATGGACCAGGGTCAGGATCTCGATGCACTCGTCGTGATAAACACCTGGCCGGAGAGCCGTCTCGCTGAGCTGATCGCGGCACATGGGGAAGAACGCTTCGCGAGGAGGATAGCGCATTTCCTGTGCGCTGCGCGCCCGCTTGCAACTACGAGTGACTTGGCGGGAGCCGTCGAAGCGGCGATCCCTCACCAGGCTCGCCGGCGTGGCCATCCCGCCAGCCGAGTCTTCCAGGCCGTGCGTGTAGCCGTGAACGATGAGCTCGTGCTCCTGCGTCCGTCTCTGGACGGTGCCCTGTCGCGTCTCGTGCCGGGTGGGCGATGCGTGGTCCTGTCATATCACTCAGGGGAGGACCGTATCGTGAAGGCGGCATTCACCTACGCAGTCACAGGTGGGTGTCGATGCCCGCCCCGGCTTCCATGCCACTGCGGAGCTGAGGCCTCGGCGCGCTGGCTGGTGCGGGGATCTCGGCGTCCCGCAGCTCCAGAGGTGGCACGTAATCCCAGATCCAAGAGCGCGCGGCTCAGGGCTGTGCAGACTGTGGGCGGCGCTAGCCAGGCTGACCCAGTCGGGATGGGATCATGAGCAGCAGCCGAGCATCGCTTGCGAAAAGATATACCGACGCAAGTCCTCCCGGGAGTGATCCCCGGAAGGAAAGACGTGAGGCACGTCACCTGAGGTTGGTGGACCCGCCAGCCAAGAGAAAGGCAGCAGGGTGGCCGGGCAGGCGCCGTTCTCACCAGTGGAAGCGTGTTGCCATAGGAGCTTACTGTGCCCTGCTCGTCGTCGTGCTCTTTGGTGTTGCGGGTGCTCACGCCCTGATCGCCTCCGATCAGGTCCGGCTTGGATCACTCGAGGCGAAAGAGGCTTCGCTGCAGGCCACCCACGATCACCTGGCCGGGCAGGTAGTGGAGCGCTCTGCCCCTGGCAACGTTCTGAGGGCAGCCGAGGGCTCTTTGCACATGGTGCCACCGGCCGGGGTCACCTACCTGTCCCCGGTTCCAGTTGGTGCTCCGGTTGGCAATGCGCGTCCGAGATACGAGAGCTCGCCGAAGGGTTCGGCTGGGCAAGGGCGCTCCTCGGGCAGGGGGAGTGAGGGCCATGCCCCTAATAGCTCTTCCCGACGGCCGGCTTGACGGGAGACCGCCTTGGCCAAGGGAGGGAACTCTTACGAGCGGGGAGGCTCCACATCCGGTCGTGAACGGGCAAAGACCACGGCCGGGAAGCCTGTGCCGAGCTCAGCGCAGGGGAGGCCGAGGTCTGTTCGCAGGCAAGCTGGGGCTGCCCCGAGACGAGCCAGGCCCGGGCGCGCCAGCGGGCCGTCGCCAGCAGGGAGGGCGCCTCTTGCCCGACTTGCTTCATCATCTCGCGCGCGTGGCCACCTGAGCCGCCCGCGCCTCCGTCTCGTCGCCTTGGCCATGATCGTGGCGTTCGCTGTCGTGATCGGCCGACTTGTCGACGTCCAGCTCCTGGAAGGGTCGCATCTCGCTGCCATTGGTCAGAGAGAGCTCGCTGATGCGGTGACGTTGCCGGCCGCCCGGGGTAGCATCTACGACCGGAACGGGCAGGTGCTTGCGATGTCTGTGACACGGCATCTAATCGTGGCCGATGATTACCTCATATCGCATCCTAGAGGCGAGGCGGCGACGCTCTCGCCAGTGATCGGCATCCCCGAGTCGAAGCTGGCTGGAATGCTCCACCAGCCATCAGGCTATGTCCAGCTCGTCGATTACGCGTCAGGAGCTATGAGCAGGCGAGTCGAGCAGCTCGGACTCGCTGGGATAAGCATCCTTCCGCAGGAAGAGAGGATCTATCCGAATGGCCAGATCGGGCAGTCCGTTCTCGGCATCGTCGGTAGTGATGGATCTGGCCTGGCGGATCTGGAGCTGGAATACAACAAGCTTCTCGAGGGGGTGCCCGGGAAAGAGGTCGTATCCGAGACACCAGCCGGAATCGTGCTGCCCCACAGCAGGCACGTCGTCCAAGCCGCACGGCCCGGAGACTCGCTCGTACTAAGCCTCGACACGGAGCTGGAGATAGAGACCGAGCAGGCTCTGGCAGCGGGGGTGGCCAAGGCCAAGGCGAAGGATGGGACCGCCGTCATCATGGACACGAAAACTGGAGCCATCCTGGCCATGGCCAGCGTTGTTCGCACGAGCAGCGGCCAGGTGGTGCCGACGATGGACAATCTGGCGGTGACGGCAGTGTACGAGCCGGGATCCGTCTTCAAGATAGTCACGTTCGGGACTGCCCTGGATCTCGGTCTCATCACGCCCAACTCAACTTTTATCGTGCCAGATTATAAGATCATAGATGGCGCCTACTTCCATGACGCGGAGACCCACCCGACCGAGCCGATGACCGCTACACAGATCATCGCCCAGTCGTCGAACATCGGTACGTACGAGATCGCCAGCCGCCTGGGCGAGGATCGCTTGGCGAAGGCGATAGCCACGTTCGGTTTCGGGCAGCCTACGGGTCTTGGCTTCCCCGGCGCTTCTCCCGGTTTGGTACGGCCTGTCAGTGAGTGGTCACCCACGGCTATAGCCTCTACTCCCATCGGCCAGGATACGGGTGTGACAGCACTGCAGATAGCTGACGCCATGAATGCCGTAGCGAACGGCGGTGTGTTCGTGCCACCGCACCTTCTCGATGCGATCGTGACGCCGGGCGGGCGGGTACAGCAGGTCGCCAGGCCGAAGGCCCATAGGATTGTCAGCGCCGAGGCAGACTACGCTCTGGTGGGCATGCTGGAGCAGGTAGTTCAGAATGGTACCGGCTTCATGGCCGTCGTGCCGGGATATCAGGTTGCCGGCAAGACGGGTACGGCTCAGATCGCTCGGGTTGGATCTCCAGGGTATATCCCCGGGGCCTATATGGGCACCTGGGCCGGCTTCGCTCCCGCACGTCATCCTGCCCTTACGGCTGTTGTCGTCATGAATCGCCCCACCCCCATCTACGGAGGATCGGTGTGTGCGCCGGTTTTCGCAGCTGCCATGCGTTGGGCACTGTCTCATTTCGGGGTGCCGCCATCAGGGGGAAGCGGGACTGTGAGCGGACTACAGCCTATAGCAGGGAACCCCGGGGGCTCCTCCCCCGAGACGCTTGTCGTGCCGCCTGCCACGCTCAGAGCTACGGGTCGCTTGCCTACCAGAGGTTCACGCCAGCCAAGTCCGGGGGGGCGCACGTGAGCACGGTGCTTGCCTCCGTGCAGGATATCCCTCTTGCACATCTCCTATCGAGTCTGGCAGGACAGGTGCCGATCCTGGAGATCTCAGGCGATTCTCACGCGCCTGTTAGCTCGCTTGTCCTGGATAGCCGTCAGGCTCTCCCTGGATCGCTTTTCGTATGCGTAGAGGGGAGCAGGGAGGACGGGCGACGCTATGTGCCCGACGCCGTCAGTCGTGGAGCACGTGCCGTGCTGTACGAACGCCCACTCGAGCGACACCTGACGAGTAGTGGTGATGCGGGCACGACACTCGGCGCAGGCGGAGCGAGCGTGCCGTCGCTCGTCCGGGTACCTGTGGGTATGGCTCGCAGGGCAGCCGGCTACCTGGCTGAGGCGATTGCGGGTATGCCGGCCCTTGCCTTGCAGCTGCTGGCGGTGACGGGCACGAACGGGAAGACGACTGTGGTTAGCATGCTCCAGGCCATTCTCCAAGCTGCCGGGATGGAGGCATCGGCGATCGGCACGCTCACCCAGGAGAGGACCACGCCGGATGCTCCGGAGCTCGCGCGGGTGCTTGCCGATCAATTGTCAGCCGGCAAGCGAGTGGTCGCTATGGAGGCCTCGAGTCACGCCATAGCCCAGGAGCGAATTGCGGGACTGCGCTTCGACGTAGTCGGGTTCACGAACCTGAGCCACGATCATCTTGACTATCATAAGACGATGGAGAATTATTTCAATGCCAAGGCAGCGCTTTTTGACCCGTACTATGCGTCGCGTGCTGTAGTGATGGTCGATGACCCCTGGGGTTCGCGGCTGAGCGAGCTCGCCAGGCAGCGTGGTCTCCAGGTCAGGGAGGCGTCGGCAGATCAGGCTTCTGAGCTCGTGGTCACGGCGGGTGAGATCCGGATGCGGCTTGGTGACCTGCGCCTGCGTGTACCCATGGGCGGCACCTTTCAGGTACCGAACATCGTGCTGTCCGCTACCATGGCGCTCGAGTTCGGAATAGATCGAGACGCCATAGTCGAGGGCCTCTCTCACCTCGAGCCGGTTCCGGGGCGCTTCGAGCTTCTCCAGGCAGATCCTTTCACCGTCGTAGTCGACTATGCGCACACCCCCGCGGCCCTGGTTGCCCTTCTCAAGAGTGCCCGGGGTGTGACACCTGGCCGCCTGGCCGTGGTGTTCGGTTGTGGAGGCGAGAGGGATCTGGGGAAACGTCCGACGATGGGGGAGATCTCCGTAGGTTACGCAGACCTCGCTGTCATAACATCGGACAATCCACGAGGCGAGGACCCGAATGCCATCATCGCTGCTGTGGAGGCTGGGGCCAGGGCGGCCAGGAGCGCCGGTGCCTCAGGCGATCTGATCATAGAGCCGGATCGCCGAGTCGCGATCGAGACGGCGATCGCCTGGGCCCGACGCGGGGACTGTGTGGTAATTGCCGGCAAGGGACATGAGGCCGTTCAAGTGGCAGGGGGGCTGGCAACTGGCTTCGATGACAGGGTGGAGGCTAAGCGCGCACTGAGCCAGAAGGCTTCGACGTGGTCCCGCTCATAGTGAGCGGCACCGTGGCTTTCACGGTGGCGGTAGTGGCAACACCGATGCTCTCACGATGGCTGGTACGTCACCACATCGGGCAGCAGATTCGCGACGACGGTCCACAGAGACACGTCGTGAAGGCAGGCACTCCCACCATGGGGGGAGTTGCCATCGTCGTTGCCGTAGCAGGGGGCTACTTCGCCGCTCACATAGGATTCGCAGGTGGGTTCACCCGCTCAGGCATACTTGTCGTTCTGGTTACAGCCGGAGCTGGCGCCGTGGGCTTCGCAGACGACATGCTGAAGGTACGCCGCCGTCGCAGCCTGGGACTGTCAAAACGCGCGAAGTTCGCCGGCCAGCTCCTGGTTGCGGTTGGCTTCGGGGCTGGAGGTATGTGGTGGGCGCATCTGAGCAGCCAGCTCTCGTTCACTCGTGTGGGCGAGCTGGGCATTGGCCTGGGCGCGGCCGGATGGATTGCCTGGACGGCCTTTGCCCTGGTTGGAACTGCCAACGCTGTCAACCTGACCGACGGGCTGGACGGGCTGGCATCCGGGTCAGCCGCTTTCGCCTTCTCCGCTCTCGCGTTCATCGGATACTGGGAGTTCCGGCATCCGACCATCTATCACCAGGCGGCTTCGTATGATCTGGCTATCGCCTCGATCGCCTGTGCCGGGGCAACGGCTGGTTTCCTGTGGTGGAATGCCGCGCCAGCTAAGATCTTTATGGGAGATACTGGTTCACTGGCGATCGGGACTGCTATCGCTGCCATTGCATTTTCGATGGGCCTCCAGCTTCTATTGCCTATCCTGGGCGGGCTTTATGTCATCGTCACTCTATCGGTGATAATCCAGGTGGTGAGCTTCCATCTCTTCGGAAAGCGGGTATTCCGGATGGCTCCCCTGCATCACCATTTCGAGTTGAAGGGATGGCCTGAGACGACGGTAATCGTCAGGTTCTGGATACTCGCGGGACTCTTTACGCTCAGCGGCCTCGTGGCCTTCTATGCGGACTATCTCGTTGGAAAAGGGGAGCTCCGTTGATGTCGGACGGAGGATACGGGCTTGTCTGGGGGTTCGGTTGCACGGGCAGGGCCGTGGCGGCTCGCATGCTGCGCGAGGGCATGCAGGTGGTGGTTGCCGATGACTCCCCAGCTCCCGGATCCGAAGAACGAGCTAAGGCCATGGGGGTCGTGCTGGAGAGTGCTCCAGGGTGTGGTACCGTAGACGCACTGGCGCGAAGCGCGCGCGAGATAGTGGTAAGCCCTGGGGTTCCGGCGCATCACAGGCTGTTTAGCCTGGGGGAGCGCGTGCCCATCATGAGCGAGGTCGAGTGGGCTGCCCGCAGGTCCAGCGTCCCGCTCGTTGCGATCACCGGCACCCTTGGCAAGACTACTGTCGCCACTCTGGTCGCGAAGATGCTCGCTCTGTCGGGGGTGCGGGTGCTGGCCTGCGGGAACATCGGGCTTCCTCTCGTCGAGGCCATAGATGCTGATGTGGACATGCTCGTCGTCGAGGTGTCATCTTTCCAGTTGGCGCTCACCGAGCTATTCCATCCCGCCGTTGGCACATGGCTCAACGTTTCGCCGAACCACCAGGACTGGCACCCGAGTTTCGAGCATTACGCTGCCTCGAAAGCGCGTATCTGGCAGAACGAGGACTCGAGCGACTGCGCGGTGGCGAACCTGGAGGACCCCGTGGTCATGGGTTATGCGAGGCAGACCAGGGCGCGTCTTTGGACCTTCGGTCTTGGCGCCGGAGAGTATCGTGTGGAGGATGGCTTTCTGAAGGTTCCAGCTCGGGTGCCAGATTACCTATCGGTGAACGAGTATCCAGTGGCATCCTCCAGTGATATGAAGCTGCTTGCCATCGCTGACATACCTCATTCGGCCCCGCATGACCTGGCGAATGCCCTGGCGGCTGTTGCCACCGCCAGGGTTGCAGGGGCATCCACAGAGGCCTGCGTGGAAGTCCTGCGATCCTTCCGGGGGCTTCCCCATCGCCTGGAGGTAGTCGGGGAGAGTGATGGGGTGGTCTGGGTCGACGATTCGAAGGCGACCACTCCTGCTGCTGCGCTGGCAGCCTGCCAGTGTTACGAGTCTATCGTTCTCATAGCTGGAGGCTCCAGCAAGGGGCTTTCGCTCGATCCTCTTCGTGGCGCTGCAGAGAGGCTGCGCTCTGTGGTCGCCATCGGAGACGAGGCTGACGCAGTGGAGTATGTCTTCGAGGGGGTCGTACCGGTGACCAGGGCTGCTTCGATGGAAGAGGCGGTGGCGGTGGCTGGCGCGCTGGCCCAGAGCGGTGATGTGGTTCTGCTTGCTCCCGCCTGCGCGTCCTTCGACTGGTACGAGTCCTATGGCGAGCGGGGTGAGCATTTCGCGCGTCTTGCTCGAGCATTCATGGAGTGGAGAGGCGATCATCTCGGGGCGTCAAGGCATCTCGGGGCGTCAAGGTCGCGCACGGGAGCGGAGATGCCATCTGGATCGAAGTCACCAGGGCAGGCCTCTGCTGCCAGGGAAGCGGGTGGGTGGTGAGCGTCCAGCCGGCGCGGCTCACGGCTCGAGGCGGCAACGCGCGGAGGTCGATAAGACCAGCCAGCGCGATCGGAGGGATCGTGGCGGTCTTGGTGGCGCTGGGCCTGGTGATGGTCCTGGCTGCCTCGCCCGTCATATCCCTTGCTACATACGGGTCTGCGTGGCATATATTCATGGAGCAGTGCATATGGGCAGCCTTAGGAACAGCGGCCCTGCTTGTCACCGTAAAGGTGGACTACCACAGGTGGCGTCGTTTGTGGCTGTTGGCGCCGGCGGGAACGATCGTCCTGCTCATGGCTGTTCTCGTCCCAGGGGTCGGCAAGCGCGTGGGCGGCTCCAGTAGGTGGCTCGGAGCTGGGATGGTTCGCATACAGCCATCTGAGCTATCGAAGTTCGCTCTGGTGCTATTCGCTGCCGCCATTCTCTCCTACTGGGAGGATCGAGGGGATGTCGAGCGTGCGCTGCGCCCCCTGATCTTGGTGTTCGGCTGCATGGCCGGGCTCGTCATCCTGCAGCCAGACATGGGCACCACGATGGTCCTGGTTGCAATCCTTCTCGGGATGCTGCTCTGTGCGGGCATCAGAGCATCGCGTATAGCCAAGCTGGTCGGCATTATCTCGGCTGCAGCAGTTCTTGCTGCACTTGCCGATCCTTACCGGCGAGAGCGCGTCCTCTCGTTCGTCAATCCGTGGGCTCATGCGTCCGGGTCTGGCTACCAGGTGATCCAGTCCCTGATAGGATTCGGCCAGGGTGGGGCACTTGGCGTTGGTATCGGAGCCGGATCACAGAAATGGGGGATCCTCCCGAACGCGCATACCGACTTCATATTCTCCATAGTGGGTGAACAGCTCGGGCTGGTGGGCAGTTGTGCTGTCATAGTCGCATTCGTCCTCTTCGGGCTCTACGGGGTGAAGGTGGCAGCTCATTCGCCTGACCGTTTCGGCTCTCTCATGGCGATCGGCATAACCTGGTGGATAGTGAGCGAGGCCATGGTCAACATGGGTGCAGTCATAGGCCTTTTGCCGGTCACCGGCATCCCACTTCCATTCATCTCCTACGGCGGCTCGTCACTCGTGATCGACTTCGCGGCTGTGGGCATCCTGATCAATGTGGCAAAGAGCCATGCGGCAAAGAGCCATGCGGCAAAGAGCAATGCGGCAAAGAACATGGCGGGTGGAGGCGTATCCGGCGGATTCGCTGCTGGACACCGGCGCATGCGTGGCGGGAGCGGGCGAGAGACGCTCAGCCCGTCACCTGCCAGGCGCCGTGAGAGACTTACAGCAGCGCGATCCAGGCAGTTGCCGGGAGTGTGATCATCACGGACGGACCTGCCACCGGCAGAGGATCGTTGGCGTGACAGCACCATTTAGGCCTCGCGTCCTGTTCGCAGGCGGTGGGACGGCTGGCCATGTCATGCCTATGCTGGCTGTGGCCTCGGAGCTTGCCGAGCGCGGCTGGTTACCCTCGCAGATGCACCTCCTCGGTTCTCGTCGCGGGCAGGAAGGCCCCATGGCGATCTCGGCGGGCCTGCAGGCCACGCTTCTCCCGGGGCGAGGCCTACGACGGCATCCGCGCCAGATGGCGGACTGGCTGGAGAACACCCGCTCCATCCTGGGGCTGGCCTGGGGCGTGGTGGGTGCGATGCGGCTCGTAGGGCGTTTCGATCCGGACGTGGTGCTGGTCGTGGGCGGCTACGCGAGCGTGCCCGGCGCGCTGGCTGCGTGGTTGCGCCATCGCCCTCTTATCGTGGTGAATTTGGACGCGGTGCCAGGGGCGGCGAACCGCTGGGCAGCTCGGCATGCTCGAATTATCGCGAGCGGATTCGATGGCACGCCGTGGCCAAGTGCTCTGCGGGATCGGGTTGTCGTGACTGGAGCGCCTCTTCGCAAGGAGATAGTGGCGATGGCCGGATCGCCGAGAGACGAACCTTCGCGCGAGCGCGCGAAGGCAGCGCTGGGCATGCCACAGGGGGTCCCGCTCGTGGTTGTGGTGGGCGGGTCGCTCGGCGCCGGGCGGTTGAATGAGGCCGCGTTTGCTCTGAAGGAGGAGTCTTGCTCGGCGAGAGCGAGCAGCCATCCGTCCATGGCGATGTATCACATTGTTGGACGGCGTAATTGGCCTGACGAGCGTGCTTTTGAACTTGACGGTCCGCCGCTGTTCTACCGAGCGGTTCCCTACGAGGATCGGATGCCCCTGTGCTACCAGGCTGCCGACATTGTCGTGGCTAGATCAGGTGCGTTGACGGTGGCCGAGCTAGCGGCAATGGGGGTGCCTGCGATCCTCGTACCGCTGCCGGGGGCCCCTGGTGATCACCAGGCGAGGAATGCGTCGGAGCTGGTAAGGGCTGGGATAGCGGTGGTGATCCCGGATGCGCTCCTGGACGGCGTCTCGTTGAGGAACGAGCTCGAGCGGCTCCTCGGGGGAGCGGGAGGGGACGGTTACAGGCAGCTCGACCGGGTGAGAGCATCAGCGGTTTCCCTTGCCCGGCCGGATGCTGCGGCTCTGGTCGCCGATATCGTGGAGAAGCTGGCCGTTGACCGGGAGGCGCGGCCATGATGGCCATTCCATACGGCGGCTCAGCTCGGGGCTCCGATCCCGCGAATGGTGACGATCAGGTAACGGCGCCACTCGTCGTGGATCCATCTGTCGCCGGCGCGCTCAGGGTGCATGTTATCGGTGCCGGGGGATCGGGGATGAGCTCGCTCGCTATTGCCCTGTCCGGGATGGGTCACGAGGTGACCGGTTGTGATCTGAAGCCTTCGCAAAGCTTGGATCATCTGCAGGCCCTCGGCATAGCAGTATCCGTTGGCCATGACGAGAGACATCTGCTCGGTTCCGGTGCAGGAGAGGCTTCGCCAGGGGCTGGAACGGCACTGGAGGGCGCAGGGGAGTTCTTGGATCCGCGGCGAGTCAACCTGGTTACAGCCTCGAGTGCTGTTGATCGTGATCACATCGAGCTTCAGGCAGCCAGATCTCACGGCATAAGGACGGTCACACGTGCCGGAATCCTGGCTGCTATCGGGGCGATGAAGTCCTCCGTAGCCGTGGCCGGCACGCATGGCAAGACCACGACCTCATCTATGCTCTCGGTGATCCTGGTCGAAGCTGGCTGGCACCCTTCATTCCTGATTGGCGGTGAGGTTAACGAGATCGGGTCGAGCGCGCTGTGGGACAGCGGCGAGTGGCTCGTGATCGAGGCTGATGAGAGCGATGGTACTTTCCTCGAGCTCAGCCCAGACGTGGCCGTGGTGACGAATGTCGAGCCGGATCACTTGGAGCACTACGGTGGCATGGCTGGGCTGAATGAGGCTTTCTCCCGGTTCATGCGCTTCGCGAGAGATCGCGATGGCCTGGTCGTCGTCGGGGTGGACGACATGGGGGCGCGCTCTCTCGTTCCTGCAGGAAGGAAAGGGCGCGTGGTGGCTTTCGGGATGGGCGGAAGTGAGCCCGGTAGTGAGCCGGGCGTGGATGGCAGCTCTGACCAACACATAGCTCGCTGGGATACCTTTTACAGCGGAACGGTCAGCTACGCTGGCGGGGCTGAGAGCTTGGTGAGCATCTCCCGAGATGGGGTGGTCATGGGTGAGGTGACGCTCGCCGTGCCGGGTTTGCACAACGTGCGGAACGCGCTGGCGGCGGCTGCGGTCGCGGGAGAGATAGGCGTTCCCTTCGAGGCCATCCAGAACGGCCTGGAGCGTTTCGCAGGGGTGGCGCGTCGCTTCGAGAACCGAGGGGAGGCGGGTGGCGTGCGGTTCATCGACGATTATGCGCACTTGCCTGGCGAGGTATCGGCAGCCCTCTCAGCCGCACGGCTGTTGGATGCAGGTCGTGTGGTGTGCGTGTTCCAACCTCACCGGTACTCACGCACTGAGAGACTTTGGGCGAGCTTCGGATCGGCTTTCGACGGGGCCGACATCCTCGTAGTTACCGATGTTTACCCTGCTGGTGAGCTTCCGAAACCGGGTGTCACTGGCGATCTGGTCGCAGGGGCAGTGCGCTCGCATCGCCCGGGGATGACGGTCGGCTACGTTCCGGACCGCCATGAGCTCGTCGATTACCTGGTCGCCCTGCTCAGACCGGGAGACGTGTGCCTCACGCTTGGTGCCGGCGACTTGACCACTATTCCCGACACGCTGAAGGAGCGTGTTCGCTGAAGATGGGACACCTGCGGCAAGGCGCGCTGGAGATCCTGGCAGAGCGTCTCGGCAGTCGTGCTCGCAGGGGATTTCCACTTGGTGCTACGACTACTTATCGGGTTGGCGGAGTGGCGTTCCTATCCGTCGAGGCGCAGGACAGGGATGCGCTTCTTGCATTGAGAGAGGACATCGCTCTGGTGTCGTCGGAGACCGGCGAGGAGATCCCGATCCTCGTCGTCGGCAAGGGCTCGAACCTTCTCGTTGCAGATGAGGGCTTTATGGGGCTCGCTGTGCATCTGGGAAGCAGCTTCGACTACCTAGGTGTGAGCGGGACCATTGTCGAGTGCGGTGCAGCGACCGGGCTTCCTGTCGCGGCTCGCAGGACCGTGGCGGCGGGGCTCACTGGCTTCGAGTGGGCAGTCGGGGTTCCAGGGTCAGTCGGCGGGGGTGTGGCAATGAATGCCGGAGGGCATGGTTCTGACATGCGGGCAGTAGTGCGGGCTTGCTGGGTAGTTGATCTTGCATCGCCGTTCGGGGAGGCTCGGGAGACGAGACTGCCCGCAGCCTCCCTGGAATTCGGATTCCGCCACTCAGCGATCACGGCTGGCATGGTGGTCACGAGAGCCGAGCTCGAGCTGGAGCCTGGCGAGCGGGCGAAGTCCGAGGAGATGATATCAGCGATCGTCCGTTGGCGACGTGAGCATCAGCCCGGAGGATCGAACGCCGGCTCGGTGTTCATGAACCCCCCCGGCGAGAGAGCGGGTCGGCTGATCGACGAAGCCGGTTGCAAGGGACTTCGGGTGGGGTCTGCCCAGGTGTCGGAGAAGCATGCGAACTTCATCCAAGCAGATTCCCCCGGCAGGTCCAGGGATGTGCTCGAGCTAATGGGGATTGTCCGAGATCGCGTCTTCGAGGTGTCAGGTATCTGGCTGGAGCCCGAGGTGCGCCTGGTCGGCATGGAGATGGCCGGCGCGGCGCCGGCTTGGGAAGCGTCGCTTCCCCGAAAGCCAGGAGGAGCTTCAGGAGAGGCGGCCTTGGCATCCAACGAGGCCGAGGCTATAGCCCGGGCTCCTATGCCGGGACGCTCTGGAGCGGATGATCGTGGCACTGCGGGATAAGGAGCGGCGCTCGAGTCGTTCTCGACCGAGGGCCCGGACGGCTGGTCTGGGGAAACTTAGGTCAGCAGGGACAATGGAAGGTTCTGGCCAGGACGCCGGAGGTAGCGCCAAGGGTCGCGTTCGCAGATGGCGGTATCGCCACCTGCTGCTGGCATGCGTGCTCGGGGTCCTTGCCCTGCTGGGCGTGGCCTGGGGTCTTCTGCAGACGCCATGGCTCTCCGTGGAAAGGGTGGTGGTCCGGGGGGTGGCGGGCACAAAGGCGCACCAGGTCATGGAGGTGAGCGGGCTGGGGGATCACCCGACCATGATCTCGGTGAATGCCGCTGCCCTTCGTGGCCGCCTCGATGGGTTGCCGTGGGTGAAGCAGGCAGTGGTCGGCAGGGACTGGCCTTCCACGGTGACGATCACGGTGTCCACGCGCCGACCAGTAGCAACGGTGCTCGACCGCTACGGCAAATGGGCAGTCGTAGACCCTACGGGCCGCGTAATCGGGCAGCTTGCGAGTCGCCCCGATGGGCTTCCTGCTTTCGGTGGCATATCCGGTGTGCCAAGTCCCGGTAGGTGGCTACCAGGGCGCGACGAGCCCTTGGAGCATGCCGCTGCACTCCTGCCTGTCGATCTGATCGGCGTGGTGAAGACGATAGCCTTTGCCAGGGTTACCCAGCCGGGATTCCCATCAGGATGGCTGTTGACGTCCATGGGGCTCCCGTCTGGACCTGTGACGGCCGTGCTGGGAACGGAGGCGGACCTGCCGGCCAAGTACGAGTCGCTGGAAACCCTGGTTACCGGTGGGGATCTCTCCGGGGTATCCACGGTCGATGTAGCCACGCCCTCGCTGCCAGTGACCTCGGATGTGCCTGTCAGGGTGGCCGGGGCGCACGAGGCCGTTCCTGCGGGGCAGCCTGCGGCGCGGCGAGCAGGATCTTCCTCTTGACCGTTGGCATTCCCGGCCTTATAGTTACTGGCAAAGCTTCGAGGCGGGGGAGTGAACCTCTGGTTGAGGGTGAACCGGGCGTCTTGCTGCTCCCTAGAGTCAGATCCACGGGGTCGGGTTCGTGGGGTACAGTGGGAGTGGTGCGGTGCTGCACTTTATCCAGTGGAACGAACCCGGTGACCCATGCCCAAGGAGGCCTTGCACCCCATGAGCCTTTCTGCCCATAACTACATTGCTCTCATAAAGGTCGTAGGTGTCGGCGGCGGGGGGGTGAACGCCGTCAACCGGATGATCGAGTCTGGCCTGAAGGGCGTGGAGTTCATCGCAGTGAACACCGATGCCCAGGCACTGCTCATGAGTGACGCCGAGCTGAAGCTGGACATCGGTCGTCAGCTTACGAGAGGTCTGGGGGCGGGCAGCGATCCCGAGGTGGGTCGCCAGGCCGCCGAGGAGCACCGTACGGAGATCGAAGAGGCTCTGAAGGGTGCTGACATGGTTTTCATCACGGCAGGGAAGGGCGGAGGCACGGGAACAGGTGCCGCACCGGTGGTGGCAGAGATCGCGAAATCGCTCGGGGCACTCACCATAGGAGTCGTAACCAGGCCGTTCTCGTTCGAGGGCAGGCGCCGTGCCATGCAGGCGGAGCAGGGCATCCAGCGACTGAAGGAAGAGGTCGATACGCTCATCATCATTCCGAACGACCGCCTCTTGAGCGTGGCGACCGAGAAGACCACTATGGTCAGCGCCTTCAAGATAGCTGACGAGGTCCTACTGCAAGGGGTTCAGGGCATAACGGACCTGATCACAGTGCCAGGCTTGATAAACACCGACTTTGCTGACGTGAAGACCATCATGGAGAACGCCGGGACCGCCATCATGGGGATCGGGCGGGCCGAAGGAGAAGGCAGGTCGGTAAATGCGGCGCGTGCGGCTATAACAAGTCCCCTGCTCGAGGCATCTATAGAAGGAGCCAGGGGCATACTCCTGAACATCGCTGCTGGTCCCGACATCGGCCTGTTCGAGGTCAACGAGGCAGCGGAGATCATCCGGACGGTAGCTCATCCAGACGCTAACATCATCTTCGGAAATGTCATAGATGAGGCAATGGGGGACGAGGTACGGGTTACCGTCATAGCCGCTGGCTTCGAGCGCTGGGAGACGTCCCGTGACGAGCACGGGGCTGGTCGGGACGAGGAGCCTGATACGGGTTTCGCTGACCTGATCCCATCCCGGAACGGCGCGACAGCGAATGGCAAGGAGAACAGGGCGGAGGCGCTTTTCGAATCGAGGGCGGGCGGTCCTGACCCGTTCGAGATGGGTGACGACGACTACGACGTTCCCTCGTTCTTGCGCTGATCACATCAGATCGCTCTAGAAGATATTTCATCCGATCATTGGATGCTACAGAGTCCAGGTCAGCGCTCCTAGCAGATCCAGCTAATCCCGGAGGCGGGGTCCTCGCCACCGTAGGCCATACCTCGGTTCGGGCGTGGTGGACGTCGAGGGCTGATGGGACAGTTCGCGACCCCGACGGAATGCTGCTCCCGCCCGGGAAAGCAGCTCGAGGAAATGGAGCCACTCCGGGGAATGGGGTAGGCGTCGCGATGCCAGCTTCCCTCCCGCCATGTTCGCCGCTCCCGGATCGGTGGAGCTGGGTCAGGCAGGTCCACGGCGATCGGGTTCACCTGCTCTCTTCAGCCGAGCAAGTGAGCGGCGAGGCCGGCGATGGCCTGGTCGCGCGGAGATCTCGTACAGGCATCCCTAACCCCTCGGGGCTCGCAATAATGACTGCTGACTGTGCTGCCGTCGTGCTGTCAAGCCGAGAGGGGG
>DAHXND010000108.1 GCA_027366675.1 Acidimicrobiales bacterium | reverse complement strand
CGTCCCCTCTGTCCCCTCTGTCCGCAGTCTGGGCAATGCCTCGGGATGCTCCTTCTGCAGCCACGTTACCAAGGCCTCCCGGATCTCACATTCGACGTTCCAGGCATAACTGGAATTAGCGGCCCCCATCACAGCACGCACCGTGAGCGTGGAAGGCCCAGCTGTGACAACTTGCAGGCTGACAAGCTCCTTCTTCCGGTCCCACCATCGCGAAGCCGAAAGGGCTCGCTCGAACTCCTGGCGCAGCTCCTCCATCGGTACACGGTAATCCACCTCCAAGTGGGCTATGGCCAAGAGGTCTGCCGTATGGTGCGTCCAGTTCTCGAATGGATTAGCCAGGAACCACGAGATCGGCAGGACAAGACGACGCATGTTCCACACCCGTACCGTCACGTAGGTGAGCGATATCTCCTCTACGCGCCCCCAATGACCCTCTATCACCACTACATCGTCGAGGCGGATGGGTTGGCTGATGGCAAGCTGAACTCCGGCAAGGAGATTCGTCGTCACAGGTTTCGCTGCCAACCCTGCGATTATTGCAACAACGCCAGCCGAGGCAAGAAGACTAGCTCCGACGACCCTGACCTTGCCGAAGCTCATGAGAATAACCGCTCCTGCTATCACAAAGATCGTCACTGCGAGGATCCGCTTCACTATGCGTAGCTGCGTCTGAATACGGCGAGCGCGCAGATTATCGTCGCGTCTGATGTCCAAGCGGCTTACAAACGCGTCCTCCAGAACATCGGCGAAGCGCACCACCAGCCAGGAGATAGCGACTATCAGTGGAATGCCAAGCCCGTGTGCCAGATCATTCTCTAGTGCTGATGGTAGCGGGGTAGCCGGTATCGCCAGCTCGACGCACGCTACTGGAACCACCAGCCGCGCTGGTCCGACCGCATGCGCCATCACGGCGTCCTGGACTACATGAACCCGCCCATGGATCAGGAATCTCCATACCCAAAAGCCGACCTGTTGCAGCACCAGACCCACCAGTAACGCGCCGACCAGTATGACGGTCGAGAGCACAGCGTTATGCAGGGTCACCGGAACGCTAGCTTACCTCTCACCAGACCGAGACATGGCAAGAAGGGCCCGTGGGGTAGCAACTATCCCTTGGAAATAACTAGGTGCTCAGAGCAATCTCTTACCTACAACCTAAGGCTTATCCACAATCTCATCCCCAACCTGTGGATGATGGAGAGGATCAGAGTCTTGATACCTACGCTTCCACTAATCTTTACCAACCAGTAAGCTTTAGGTTACCCAGACGAAAGACAAGTTGCCATCATTCATGCCCATCACAGGCCGCTCACGTCAAGAGGCCTTGCTCGTCATCATCTCTACCTAGATACGCCGCGGTGCCCCGCGCGTCAAGGGCGGGGTAGTTCAGCACTATGTCCTTATGGGAGATAGCCTATGGGTCCGCTACTACGGCTAAGAGGTCTCTCCTGCCATGGCTCTATATATACGCTCCAGATCTTCAAGGCTCGCAAACTCAATCGTTACTCGGCCTCGCTTGTTGCCCATCTCAACACGAACGCGCGTATTAAGAAGGTCTGCCAGCAGCTCCTCTAGCTCCGCCAGACCAGGGGCACGAAGCCGATCAGCTCTAGAGCCAACTCGTTCACGCGAACTAGTCCCTGACGTCGATTCAGCTACTTGATCGAGAGTGTCCGCGCTCACCTGGCCAGGAACTGCTGCTTCCTCTGGAATATTTGAGCTAAGCACCTCTTCGAGCCGGCGCACCGACCAGCCTTCAGTGACGATGCGCTCTACAAGAGACTCTTGCAGAGCGCGATCTGGGGTCGAGAGGAGTGCACGGGCATGTCCAGCACTTATACGCCCTTCTGCTAGAGCTCCCTGGATTCCAGCCGGAAGCTGGAGCAACCTAAGGGTATTCGTCACTGTGGCCCTGCTCTTCCCAACCTGCTCTGCAACTTCTTCGTGGGTAAGCTCGAAATCCTCGATCAGCTGCTGGTAGGCAGCGGCTTCCTCCAAGGCATTCAGGTTCTCTCTCTGCAGATTCTCTACCAGGGCGTGCTTCAGGCTCGTCACGTCATCTGCATCCTGGAGAATAGCGGGGATCACTTGCAAGCCGGCTCGTCGCGCGGCGCGCCAACGTCGTTCGCCTGCGATCAGCTCATAGTCCTCGTTACCTAAGCGCCGGACCAGAATTGGCTGCAGGATCCCGACTTCCTTTACAGACGCGGCGAGAGTGGATAGAGACTCTTCGTCGAAGTACGAGCGCGGCTGGAGGGGATTCGGGTGGATAGCGGAGATCGGGATGTCCTTCAGCGTGGCATCCCTGTTCCGGTCCTGCGCCTCGGTGGGAATAAGTGCGCTGAGCCCTTTCCCTAGTCCGCTACGACGCGCCATTACTAACCTCCTTTGCAAGTGAACGGTAAGCGATGGCACCGCGTGAAGAAGCATCGAATGTCGTAATCGGCTGACCAAACGACGGCGCCTCCGACAAACGTACCGTTCTCGGAATCACGGTAGCACAGACTGTCACGCCAAAGTGACTCCTGACATCCCGCGCTACCTGCTCAGCGAGTTTCGTGCGAGCGTCATACATGGTTAGGACGATAGCTGATACATGCAAACCCGGATTCAGGTTCTTCGCCACGAGATCCACATTTCGTAGGAGCTGGCCCAGCCCCTCTAGCGCGTAATACTCGCATTGGATAGGAACCAGTACCTCACCGGCGGCGGCCAGGCCGTTAATAGTTATCAAGCCTAACGACGGTGGGCAGTCGATAAGGATAAAGTCAAAGTCGTCTGCCACGGTCTCGAGGGCACGTCGTAATCGCTGCTCACGGCTCAAGAGTGGAACGAGCTCTATTTCGGCACCAGCCAGATCTATGGTAGCAGGCGCCATGAAAAGGTTCTTCAGCACCGTTGGCTCGATCACGTCAACTAGGGGGATGTCTCTAAGCAGGACGTCATATATCGAGTAGTCAAACTGCCTGGCATCAACCCCGAGTCCTGTAGTCGCATTACCCTGAGGGTCCAGATCCACTACGAGAACGCGCTTATCCAGCTCGGCAAGGCTGGCGCCCAGGTTCACTGCGGTAGTTGTCTTGCCAACCCCTCCCTTCTGGTTGGCTACGGCAATTATACGCACGGCATCTTCGGGAACTTCTCTCTCGTCAGCTTGAGTAGCAGCCTGGGGGCCAGAGTGGCTAGGGGATTCTGGCATTATCTAATTTCCCCCTGAGATACCACTACAGCTCGCGCCTTCTTCGCATGGCTCATGGATATCACGACCCTCGCTCGTGGATTGACCGTTCTGTGCTTTCATAACGCTCTTTCTGAGCATCTCCCGCCCGGATCCTGCGTGCGCGGATCAAGCGTCCCATTTGGACCAGTCCTGTCCTGTAGTAGCTTGTGGTGTAGACAGGCGCCAAACTGGTAGCACCTCTACCAGCAAAATCAGCACCAGGTAATGATTTCTACCGTCTAGCTACCACCAGGGTGGCGGTAGATGAACTGCTTTGCCAGCATATACCACAGAGCATGCCTGATGATGGTTTAGAGCACGTCGAGCTGGCCTGCTTGCCTGGTGCGTGACGCACTGGAGGGATTTCCTGAAAAAGGTATAGGGCTTCCTGGATGATACTCCGCCATTTTCTCTCCCCGCCTCAGTTACCTGGGCACGCAGGCCACTTCCTCCACCGTCCTGCCAGGCAAATACTCGACCTGTAGAGCAGCTCATATGGTCCATGATGCGGACCATATAATTATATGCACGTTTCTTGCCACGTTTCACGTGAAACAGCTCGACCTGGTGGGAGTCTGGCCCTTCAGGGCCGGGGTGGATAGGAGCTCACACCGAATACCCGATCCGGCCATCCATGCGTCGATCCAGGGGACAGAAACATCTTCCGCTCGCTGCTCGCCGAGTTTCGTTCCCGCAGACCAACCAGGCCTCTGGTCGAGCACTGGAACACTGCGCCTGCAATAGACCGGGGTGTGGAGGTGAAACCGGATCTAGCGGCGCAGGCGGGCGGTGAGAGGCACCGAGCCTGGCGGTGCCTCTGCGGGCGGTGTGCCCGACCTGGCCCGCTCAGCGATCATCTTCCGGGCTGCGATCTGTGGCCAGCGGTCGGCTTTCATGCCGGGGCAAGACGCCACTGCAAGCACTTCACAGAGCAGGTAAGCACGGATCTGGCGAGCGAGGGACAACGGCCCAGGCATGTTCGAGGACGTGCGCACATAAAGTCCATGGCGGCATCGGTCAATGGCAGCGTGGAGAAGCCGGGAAAGAACGTCAGGTAGAAGGCTGCGCTTGACCGAGCGATCTTGAGCAATGGCTGGTCTGCGACCGGGCACCGGACAGGTGTGAAGCAGATCCGGTGCGGGCACTTGCACATGCTGGTCCCTGCTCCGGATACGGAGATCACCTGCGTAGAGTGTGGGTATGTAGAGAAAGGCAGCCGCGTAAGGCAGTAGATGGTCATATGCACCGAATGCGGGTACGCGGTCCACGCCGACCTGAACACAGCAGACGATATCCGTGAGCGGGGGATAAAATTCGCTTTCGCCGGTGGAGCGCCGGTGACAGCCTGCCAGGGTACGAACCTCGGGCTGACTTTGGCCGGTGCAGAGCCTGGAGCAGTACGTGCCGGGCATGGAAGCGGGAACGAAAAGACTGGCACCAGCCCCGTTGAGGGGGCCAAATAACACGCGTCATGCGTGGACCTCGCGATAGACGGTCCGGAAGCTCGGCCCCTCAGGGCCTATGCGCTCAGAGTTTCACGTGAAACACTCTTACTTGAGCACTCATCTACGATCTACCGGGGTCTCTAAGTAAAACGGTGTAACCGTCAAACTAGAGTAGCCAGGCATGGCCTGGTGGAAAGGAAGACTGTGACTGAGACGCTTGATGTAGTTGATCCGGAGGCAGGGACCAATCCTGATGAGGATTCGATGCCGCCGGCAAAAGGCTTGTCGACCGCGGAGCACCTGTAACGCTCCCTTCAGGTGACTTCTCTGACGACTGAAGCCGCCAGCTTCTTTTCACGCAGCCTGGTCGGCTGCGAGAAGGGCCAGTCCAGCCCGGAGGATGTTGCGGGCGGCGTGTTCGTCGGCGTGAGCCTCGTGCTCATAGCGGACGCATCTGAACACCGCCTGGCTGACGCGGTTCGCCCTGGCTGCGTGCCCGCAGGCTTCGCAGCGGTCGGAGGTGTGCCGGGGATCCACGCTGATCATCTGCCGCCCAGCTTCTTCGGCTTTGGCTGCAAGGATCGAGCGGAACTGTGCCCAGCCCGCGTCGGAGATGCTTCTGTTCAGCCCGGTCTTGGCTGCTGCCCCATTGGCCAGGTAGGACCCGGGGACCTCGGGGTCAGGGACCGGCCGCGCCCGCCGGAGCATGTTGGCGATCTTCAGGTCCTCGACGGCGATCACGTCGTAGCACTCCACGAGGGCCTTGCCGTCTTGTGGTGGAAGTCTCGCCGCTGGTTGGCCATCTTGCGATGCCGGGCGGCCACGGTCTCTCTGGCCGCTCGCCGGTTGTTCGAGCCCCGCTTCTTGCGGGCGAGGACCTGCTGGGCCTCATCCAGCTTGCCGGCCGCTTTTCGCCCGAAGCGGGGGTTGTCGATGTGGTGGCCTTCGGAGGTGACAGCGAAGCTGGCGATGCCCACGTCGATGCCCACCGCCCTCCCGGTCGGCTCCAGAGGCTTCGCGGGCACGTCATCGCAGGACAAGACCATGAACCAGCGCCGGCCCTCGCGCTTTACCGAGATCGTCTTGACCCGCCCTTGCACCTTGTGGTGCACGGCCACCTTCACGTGGCCGATCCCCTGAAGGTGGACACGGGCCGCTTCGGGCTGCCAGCGGGACCCGTCGCCGTCTTTCGGCCACTCCACGCTGTCGAACCGGTGTCCGGCCCTGAACCGGGGGTAGCCGGGTGTCTCGCCCGACCTGACTCGCCGGAAGAACGCCCGGAATGCCACCTCCAGGCGCCGCAGCGTGGCCTGCTCGGAGGGGAACGACCACCGGGCGATCCGGGCGGATCTGGCGGATCTCTTTCAACTGGGCGGACTGGGTGGCGTAGCGAACCGGCACCTTCGCCCGCCCATCGCCGAAGTAGCCAGCGGATTGTCGGACAGCGCGCCGGTAGGCGTCCCGACGTTCTTGCAGTGCCGCGTTGTACAGCTCCCGGTGAGCGCCGAGACACTGGTCCAAGGCAACATGCTGTTTCGCCGTCGGGCGCATGCGGAACTTGTAGGCCCGTCTCACACAGCGTCCCACTGGTGCTCGATGTACCGGCGAGCGGTCTCTCCGGACACATACCCGACCGAAGCGACGATAGTCACGACTTCGACCACAGCATCTCGTTCAGGCGTTCCACCACCGAGCACCGAGCACGCATTTGCGGTATTTCGGGCACCACACGACATGTAAGCCGAGCGAGCTGACCCCACCGGCTGAGCGACGAAAGCGAGCATCCGACATAACAGCCTCAGTCTACGAGCGGGGTGTGACACTCACGGGGGAGGTCGGGCCTGTGGCCC
>DAHXND010000090.1 GCA_027366675.1 Acidimicrobiales bacterium | reverse complement strand
CGATGGGCGCGTCGTGGGTCCGGCCTTCTCCTTCAAGGCGGTCGTCGATAGCGGTGGTGCTCTGGGACATCCGATCATCGCCTACAGGACGGTATCGGACCGCTGCCAGCGGGTCGCGTCTATGGCGGTAGCGATCGGCAGGCTGCGCGGCCGAAGCGTGGATGAGCGACGCGTCGCCGTCATGCTCTCCGCATACCCGACGAAACGGGGACGAATCGGCAATGCGGTTGGCTTGGACACGCCGGCATCTGCGGTCGATTTGCTAGCGGCTATGCGCATGGCGGGGTACGAGGTCACGAGGATCCCCGTCAGCGGTGACTCGCTGATGGCAGAGCTCGCAGACGCTCTATCGGAGACAGATGGTGGGCTGATGCCGGACGTGAGCAGCCCTGGCGCGCTGGGCTATCTCTCGGTAGAGGACTACGAGGCCTGGTTCTCCGAATTGCCTGCTGGGCTTCGCGACACGGTGCTTCAGGCGTGGGGTCCGGTTCCGGGGGAGATAGGCGTCGTGCAGCGCTCGGGGAACCGCTGCTTCACGTTCCCGGGGATTGACCTCGGGAACGTGAGCATTCTCGTCCAGCCTTCTCGCGGCTACGGAGCCAACCCGATCGCCATCTACCATTCACCTGATCTCCCCCCGACGCACTACTACCTTGCGTGCTACAGGTGGCTGTCGGCTGCCTGGGGTGCTGACGTGCTTGTCCATCTGGGCAAGCACGGTACCCTGGAGTGGCTTCCCGGCAAGGGCGTGGGGCTCTCTGCCTCTTGCGGGCCAGACGCAGCGCTCGGCAGCCTGCCGCTCGTCTACCCGTTTGTCGTGAACGACCCCGGGGAAGGTACGCAGGCGAAACGCCGTTCTCATGCGGTGATCGTAGACCACCTCGTGCCGCCCCTCACAAGGGCAGATGTCTATGACGACCTCGCCCGGCTGGAGGCTCTGCTCGACGAGCACGCTAGCTGCGCTGCGCTCGATCCGGCCAAGTTGCCGGTGATACGCCAGCAGATCCATGGCCTGCTTGTGGCGTCGGAGATACACCGCGATATTGGCCTCGGCGGTGATATACGTCCCGATGAATCGTTGGACGACTACCTACGCGATATCGACGGCTACCTGTGTGAGCTGAAGGATGCACAGATTCGCGGGGGCCTGCACGTGCTGGGTCGAGCGCCCCGGGGAGACGCGTTGGTTGATTTCCTCCTGGCAGTGACGCGTCTGCCCCAGGGGGATATCCCATCGCTGCGTGTAAGCGCAGCTCGTGCGATCGGCTGCGAGGCTGCCTTCATGGACGAGAGCCATCGTTCCCACAGGCGAGCTGTCGACCAGGTGGAAGCCCTTTCCCGTAGCTTCGTCAGCCAGCTCCAGGCGAGGGATTACTCGCTCGAGGCAGTTCCCGAAGCCGTTGGAGATGCAGTCGCGAGAGGCGCGGCCATGGGCGGCGGGGAAGGAGCCATGGGCAGCCGGGAAGGAGCCATGAGCAGCCGGGAAGTAAGCATGGGCAGCGGGGAAGGAGCCCTGAGTCGCCGGGAAGGCGGCCACGCCGCGGGAGCGGCCTCGGGGTACATCGCGGGGGGAGTAGGAGAGGGGCTGTCTCGTGTAGGCTCGTGGATCTGCAGCCGCCTTGTCCCTGCCATCGAGGCCACTACTGATGAGATAGCCTCTGTGCTCGATGCGGTAGCTGGCCTCTTCGTGGAGCCGGGGCCGAGCGGAGCGCCGAGTCGCGGCATGGCACACGTCCTGCCGACGGGTCGCAACTTCTACGCCATAGACCCGCGAGCGATTCCTTCACGGCTTTCCTGGGACGTCGGACGGAAGCTGGCGGATCAACTCGTTGCTCGTTACGCGGGAGAGGAGGGACGGCCCCCGCGGCATGTGGCTCTGGTTCTATGGGGAACGGCGGCCATGAGGACCGGCGGCGATGACGTGGCTGAAGCCCTGGCCCTCCTGGGCGTCCGTCCTCTATGGGAGAGTGAGGCTGGGCGGGTAGCCGGGCTCGAGGTCATGAGCCTGGAAGAGCTCGGGCGGCCTCGGGTGGACGTGACGATGCGGGTATCGGGTTTCTTCCGGGACGCGTTCCCCCACGTGCTCGCGATGCTGGATGAAGCCTCTTCCCTGGTGGCTGAGCTGGACGAGCCGGCGAGCATGAACCCTCTACGCGCAGATCAGCTCCGCGGCGATAGAGATCCACGGATTTTCGGCCCGAAGCCAGGCTCCTACGGTTCGGGCATACTGAACCTGCTCGAGCAGGGGGGCTGGTCGAGCACCGCCGACCTCGCTGAGGTGTACCTGGAATGGAGCGGCTGGGCTTACGGGGCGGGCGCCTACCAGACCGGTGTCGCGGCGAGGCCCGCACTGGAGCGCCGCCTCGGGAGATGCGAGGTGGCCGTGAAGAACCAGGACAACCGGGAGCATGACATCTTCGATTCAGATGATTACCTCCAAGATCACGGAGGGATGGTAGCGGCCATCAATGCCCTGGCGGGTGAGTCGCCTAGGGCGTGGTTCGGTGACAGCGCCGATCCCGAGAGGCCGCGCGTGCGGCCCCTGGCGGAGGAGGCGGCGCGTGTGGCCAGGACGAGGGCCTGCAACCCGAAATGGATCCGGGCGATGCAGAGCCACGGATACAAGGGTGCCTTCGAGATGGCAGCCACAGTCGATTACATCTATGGCTATGACGCCACGACAGGTATCGTGGCGGGTTGGATATACGAGGAGCTGGCGGAGCGCTATCTCGGCGACCCGAAGAGCCAGGAGTTCTTCCGGCAGTCGAACCCCTGGGCCTACGGCTCGATAGCGGAGCGCCTGCTGGAGGCACAGATGCGCGGGCTCTGGGAGCCAAGTGATCGTGCCAAGGCTACGCTCGAGGCCGCCATACTTCGCGCTGAGGGCTGGGAGGAGGACAGGTGAGCACCGGTGATCCGGGCTTCCCGTTCACGGCCGTCGTGGGGAACGACGATGCGAAGCTGGCTCTGCTTCTGTGCGCGATAGATCCGGCGATCGGTGGCGTGTTGCTGCATGGCGAGAAGGGCAGCGCCAAGAGCACCCTGGCCAGGGGACTCGCTGCACTGCTCCTGGACGATGCTCCGTTCGTCGAGCTGCCCATAGGCGCTTCGGTTGACCGGGTGGTGGGGAGCATAGACGTGGCTGCTGCGCTGCACGATGGCGAGATTCGCTTCCAGCCTGGCCTCCTTGCCGGGGCAGATGGAGGGGTTCTCTACGTGGACGAGATCAATCTGATGCCAGACCATCTCGTGGACGTGCTTCTGGATGTAGCGGCGAGTGGGGTGAACAGGGTAGAGCGTGATGGTCTGGCGCATGCCCACTCGAGTCGATTCGTACTCGTGGGATCTATGAATCCCGAGGAAGGCAGCCTTCGCCCGCAGCTCCTGGACCGATTCGGCTTCGCGGTCGAAGTGTCAGCTCCGGATGGGTCGGAAGCACGCAGCGACGCGGTGAAGCGGCGTCTGGCATATGAAGCGGATAGAGAGAGATTCATACAACGATATACTGGAGGAGAGAAGGCGCAGGCCATGAGGCTTCGTGAGGCCAAGCCTGGCCCGTTGCCCGAAGAGCTGTACGGGCAGATAGCAGAGCTTTGCATTGCAGCCGGCGCCGAGGGGCTGCGCGCGGATCTCGTGCTATGTCGTGGAGCTGCTGCTCTGGCTGCGCTCGAGGGCAGGAGCGAGGCCAGTGCCGCCGATGTGCGGCGCCTCGCCCCGATGGTTCTCGGTCATCGCCAGAGGCGTTCTCCGTTCGAGGCCCAGGGTGGAATGGCGGGCGAGCTCGCCCGTATATGTGATGAGGTGCTCGGGACGGAAGGTGTTCATGGGGGGAATGCCGATAGAGGAACCGGCGACAGTACCGGACCCGTGGAGAAGGGTGAGCACGTAGGTGGGCGGGCCGGTGGCCAGCAGGCAGCGAGCTCTCGAGGCGCGGGCAGTCCGTCTACGGCAGGGGACACCTCTCGGACCAGAAGAGGGGCTCTCCCCGGCTCGGCTCTGGAGACCAGCACGGCTCTGGAGACCAGCACGGCTCTGGGCGGCATGCACCCGGCTGGCGGCACCGGAGAGACGAGCATCGCAGGCGCAGTGAGCATGCCCGAAGCTGCTGGCGGCAGCGGACGCGCCGACTCTCGTATGCAGCCTGGAGGTTCAGGCCGGGAGGCACAGGAGACGCCTGCTCCACCTCGGATTCCCTTAGCTCCCCTGGATCTCGGGCCTGCCTATCAGGCATCGCAGGCAGGCGAGGGGCGGCAAGAGGCGAGAGGGCCGAGCCGAGCCCATCCTGCTCCGGCCAGCATGGCGAGATCTCCCGGCAGGGCTCTGAGACGGCAGAGCGGGCAGCGCTCGCAGGCGCAGGGAGGCACGGGTGCCTCGCCCATGATCTCGGATGCTCCATGGGAGGCCGGCAGCGGGCAGGTAGCCGTCGGCGCCACATTGCGTACGGCAGCGTTGCGCAGGGCAGGCTCCGGCTCGCTCGAGGCCCTGGGGGCTGATGCCCCCCGCTCCGTGGCGGAGCGCTCTGCTGATGCCCCCCGCTCTGATGCCCCCCGCTCTGATGCGGAGCGCTCTGATGCCGCCCGCTCCGTGGTGCTCGAAGCGGATCTTCGGATACCCCTCTTTGCGGTGCGCCCCAAGAGCTGCCGGATCTTCGTCCTCGACACGTCGAAATCGATGGGCGCTGAGCGAAGGATAACGGTGGCGAAGGAGGCAGCTCTCGGACTCCTGCTTGATGCATACCAGCGAAGGGAGGAAGTAGCCCTGGTCGTATTCGGCGGGCTCGGGGCAGAGGTGCTCCTGGAGCCGACATCGAGCATCGAGGTTGCACGGTCTCGCCTCGAACGCATACCCATCGGGGGTCGAACCCCGCTGGCCGAGGGGCTGCGAACAGCGCGAGAGCTGGCTGGCGCGGTCCTTGCTCGTGAGGCTGAGACCTCGGTGACCCTCGTAGTCATCACCGATGGGCGCGCTACAGCCGGGAGCAGCGAGGATCCGGGAGCGGAGGCCCTTGAAGAGGCGCGTGCCATTGCACGCGATGGGCTCGCATGTGTGGTGATCGACGCCGAAGAAGGCAGTGGCAGAAGAGGGGGGCGGCTCGGGCTCTCGAGGTCGATAGCAGAGGCATCATGTGCGCGCCTGATCGATCTCGAGCGGCTCGTAGGGTCCGCAGCTCCCTCTGCTCTCTTCGGCCCTCCGTAGGGGAGCCACCGGCAAGACTGCCGATGAGCTTCGCCGCGGCTTCCCGGTGCTGTCAAGCTCCCATGGCGCTGAAGCCACCGTCGACGGGGATGATCGCGCCCGTCGTCATGGGGAACCATCCCGACAGCAGGGCGACAGCAGCCTTGGCTACCGGAACTGGGTCTGATACGTCCCAGCCGAGGGGCGAGCGCCCATGCCAGCTCTCCTCGAAGCGGTCGAATCCAGGGATCGACTTGGCTGCCATGGTGCGGATAGGGCCTGCAGCGATGCAGTTTACACGTATGCGGTCGGGGCCCAGATCGCGCGCCAGGTATCTGGCCAGCGACTCCAGCCCGGCCTTCGCCACGCCCATCCAGTCGTAGGCTGGCCAGGCCACCCTGGCATCGAAGTCGAGGGCGACGAGGGATGGGTCGTTGCCCAGGGCGAGCAACGGCCTGAAAGCCTGCGCCAGGGCTTTCAACGAGTACGTGGACACCTGAAGCGCTAC
>DAHXND010000086.1 GCA_027366675.1 Acidimicrobiales bacterium | reverse complement strand
AGAAGGGCACGAACCTGGGTGGCCATGCCAGCGTGGCCGGACCTCTCACCAGGCTCAGGTTCGGGTTCCAACTCGGGTCCTCCCTTATGGTCGGGAACCAGCGTCGCCTGAGCTCTTGAACCGCCCTGGCATTCTCGGAGGAACCAGCTCCCCCCGGGCGTGGCGGCACCTGATCCCCCGGCCGTGGCGTCACCTGGGCGGCCTCGCGGTCAGGTGAGCACCCGACATCGACACGATGGCGGGCTACTGCCGCCGGTACCGTGATGCGGGCATATGGGGTCCACACATTCCGGTATCCATGCCGCACCGACCGCAGGCAGAGATCCACGTCCCCATAGCTGGATGGGAACGACGCCGTATCGAGGCCCCCTAGCTCCTCGTAGGCAGAGCGCCTCATCGCGAGCAACGACCCGCTCAATGCCATCACGCTACGAGCAGCGACTCCCCCATCCGGGCTCCTATCGCCTAAGTCGCCATAATGGCAGCCGGCATATGGACACCCAACGGTGCCATCCCACCACATCACCAGGCGACCGGTGACCAACCTGCCCGATGGATCCTCGACCGAGCCACCCGCCATGCCAACCGCATCGCGCATCACCTGGCGTACCAGCTCATCGAGCCATCCCTCGCTACCGGTCGTGGCCCTGGCGTCGATGAGGCAGAGCACATCACCGCTGGCCTCGTCCACGGCACTTGCAACCTCTTCCCAATGCCGTGATGGGGATCCCGGGATCACTATCACCTCTGCGATCGGGTAGCCGGAAGCCTGGAGAAGCCTGGCGGCAACCCGGCGGAAACGAACCGTCCTAGCAGATCCACCGCCGATCGCACCGTGAGCCAGCAGGGACACGGAGGGAAGATCCCTGGGCAACAGGTAGCGCACGCGACTCCTCTGCCCGCGCGCAGCAGGAACCACTTCGGCCTCTGCTCCCTGACGATCGAGGTGAGCGCGCACCGCGTCCGATGATCCAGCCCCGCCATCGTGGCCGATCAGGTGGGAGCGCCTGTGGTAGATGGGAGCAGGTATGTGCAGCACGCGCTCGCCAGGAAGCTCCTCGGCCAGCCGCAGCAGGAGGTCGTGCGAGCCAGGCCGGGCCGGATCGGGGCCGTGCGAGCCAGGCCGGGCCGTATCGGGGTCCTGCGAGTCATTCAGGGCTGCAGCGGGGTCCTGCGAGCTGAGCGGGGCCCAACCAGCATCTCGGGCACATCGCCTGAGCGTGGGCATGTGGACCACCGCCAGATGCTCTACGTAGTCATAGGAGCGAAGCAGCTCTGGATCCCAGTCCGGCTTCATCCTCGGCGCCCGGCGCCGTCCCGACAGATCTAACTCGTCATGGTCCGTATATACGAGGCGGGCATCGGGATGGCGATTCACGGCATTGACCACCAGGGCCAACGCCTCGGGGCTCAGGGTGTCACCTGCCCCGACCAGCATCGCGAACGCGCCCTTGGCTATGGCGAGCGCCTCGAGCTCCAGGTGGCGAGCCACCGGCGAGCCATCTCTGACGACAACGATCTCGACGGCTCCCCTGGGGCTCAGGCGCCTTACCAGCTTCGACACGCTCCGGCCGGCTCTCTCGCTCACGGCCAGGCAGAGCTGCCAGCGACTATAGATCTGGGCGTCCAGGCTGGCGATGGTATAAGCGACCTCTCCTGCCTGGAGGTGCGAGGACACCCCCACCAGAACGGAGAGGAGCGGCTGCTCTCCGTAGCGTGCCAGCTTCACATCTATGGCAGCTCGGGCTCGCTCGTCGAGCTCGAAGAACGCTTCGAGCCAGCGCCCATAGCGAGCTGGGGGAATGCCGCGGTCGCTCGAGCCGTTCCATCCCTCGGGATGGGGCAGGACAGCGGCCCCCGGCCGGGCACGGACCGGGGGGATCTTCTCCGAAAGCCCGATAAGCGAGTCACGGAGCGCGGAGCGCGGGCTCGACACGCTCCGCACGGCGAGAGTCCGCTTCAAAGACGAAGCCTTCCTCAGGGCGCGAGCACGCGAGCTGGCACGAAACACCCTGCGCCCGGTGACCAGAGCATCGGTGACGAACCGGTCCACCGGCCTGGCTGGGCGCATCGTCCCAGCGTATAAGAGACGTGATGTCGCCACCTCATGGCCGCAGCCATCTCCTAAGCTGGGACGAGCATGCCAGCCCCATATCGTCCCCGAGTAGCGGGGGAGCCGACCCCCGCACCGGGAACTGGACCGAGGAGGCCCCTCTAGGCCGTGGACTGGCTGGACATCCTCCTGCTCGCGATCCTCGTCATCGCGTCCATCCACGGCCTGAGAGTCGGAGCCGTCACCCAGGTTCTGGGATTCGGCGGCTTGGTGCTGGGACTCTTCGTCGGAGCGCTTGCCGCCCCTACCTTCACCGGCTTCGCCAGCTCGCGCGACATGAAGGCGATCATCGCTGCCATAACGCTCTTCGTAGCGGCAGCCCTGTTCGCGACGATAGGGCGTTTCTTCGGTTCCAGGATCGTGCCAGTGCTACGGCGCGTCCACTTGGGTGGCGTCGACCAGGTGGCCGGCACAGCAGTAGCAGTGGTAGCCACGCTCTTCGTGGCATGGATGGCTGCCGGCTTCCTCGGTGACAGCCCGATCACGGCGCTGGATCGCGGGATACAGCACTCGCAGATACTCCGAGCTGCTGACCGCGTGCTCCCTCCCACCCCGAGCTGGGTGTCCAGGATCCAGGCCGTGCTCGACACCGCCGGCTTCCCTACGGTCTTCGCGGGCGTGGCCCCCACGACGGCCGGACCCGTCAAGGTGGCATCGATCCCTCAGGTGCAAGAGGCCGTCTCCCGTGACCGCGCGTCCACGGTGAAGATCATGGGAACGGGCTGCGGCGAGATACTGGAGGGATCAGGTTTCGTGGTCGCGCCCGGCCTGATAGTTACGAACGCGCATGTCATAGCCGGCATGCACGGGATAGTCGCTATCGACCAGTCTGGAACATATCACGCCAGCCCGATATATTTCGACCCTCACTACGATATGGCAGTTCTACGTGTACCGGGACTCAGGGAACCCGTCCTCCCGATCCTCGACAACCTGGTGCCACGCGGTACGCAGCTGGCCGTTCTCGGCTATCCTGGAGGCGGCCCGTTCACGGCCCGCCAGGCCGGTGTCATGGCAGAGTTCGAGGCCCAAGGTCGTGACATCTACGGCCAGGGCCTCACTGTGAGGAAGGTCTACGAGCTCCAGGCGATAGTGAGACCTGGCAACTCCGGTGGACCGCTCGTAGAGCCTGACGGCACGGTGGTGGGCATAGTCTTCTCCCGTTCCGTCACGAACCCCGACGTAGGCTTCGCTCTCACATCGCCAGGCGTGCTAAGCCGCTTGCAGATCGCGGAGCGCTCCACTGGTGCCGTCAGCACCGAGAACTGCGTGGGGAGCTGAGTTGTTGAACCTCCTTGCGCTACCTGAGCCAGCGGTAAAGAATGGGGCGGCATGGCACAGCGCATAGAGGACTACGCCGTCGTCGGAGACACTCACACGGCAGCGCTAATAGGTCGTGATGGATCGGTTGACTGGCTGTGCCTCCCGCGATTCGATGCGGAGGCCTGCTTCGCCCGCCTGCTCGGTAACGAGAGTCACGGGTTCTGGCGTATAGGCCCCGCTGCGAAGCGAGGCGAGGCCGTCCCAGTGGCTACTCGCCGCCGGTACCGGGGGGACACCCTGGTGCTCGAAACCGAGTTCGACACTCCTTCCGGCACCGTTCAAATAGTCGACGCCATGGCAATTCGGGAGCACCATCCCGAGTTGATACGCCTCGTACGCTGTCTAAGAGGCACCGTGAAGATGAGAATGGATCTCGTAGTCCGATTCGGATACGGATCGGTGATGCCATGGGTGCAGCGCCTGGACGGCACGCTCGTGGCCACAGCAGGCCCGGACGCACTCGCACTCTGGACGCCCATACCCACACGCGGTGAGGACTTCCGGACCGTAGCAGATTTCCAGGTGACCGAGGGCCAGGACGTCCCATTCGTCCTATCTTGGTTCAAGTCTCATCACGATGTGCCGCGACCTTCGGACGCGCAATACGTGATCGGCGAGACAGCGTCCTGGTGGGAACGATGGTCGTCGCTTTGCACCTACAAGGGCGAGTGGCGTGAGGCTGTCCTGCGTTCGCTCATCACGCTGAAAGCACTCACTTATGCCCCTACGGGCGGGATCGTCGCTGCGGCTACCACATCGCTCCCAGAGGCTCTGGGTGGCTCGCGTAACTGGGACTACCGCTACTGCTGGCTGCGTGATGCCACCCTCACGCTCGACTCCCTGATGCGCGGCGGCTACCACGAGGAGGCGCTCGCATGGCGCGACTGGCTGCTGCGCGCTGCCGCTGGGGATCCGTCGAAGCTTCAGATCATGTACGGCCCTGCCGGAGAGCGCCGGCTGGAGGAGTGGGAGGTCCCCTGGCTGCCTGGCTACGAGGGGTCTGCCCCGGTAAGGATCGGGAACGCTGCGTCCGGCCAGTACCAGCTCGATGTCTATGGCGAGATGATGTCCGCTCTCTACGAGGCAGAGCGCACCGGCACCGGGAGCGGGGAGGCCGCTGCCTGGAACCTGGAGCTCGCTGTCATGGACTTCCTCGAGACCGGTTGGAAGGAGCCAGACGACGGGATATGGGAGGTCCGAGGCCCTCGCCGCCAGTTCACGCACTCGAAGGTGATGGCGTGGGCGGCTTTCGACAGGGCCATCCGCTCGGTCGAGGAGCTGAAGATGGAAGGCCCCGCGGACCGCTGGCGCAAGATCCGTGACGACATCCATGCCCAGGTCTGCTCCCTCGGATGGAACGCCCAGCGGAACAGCTTCACCCAGTATTACGGATCCGACGTCCTGGACGCGAGCCTGCTCATGATCCCGCTCGTCGGATTCCTGCCGCCCCATGACAAGCGAGTGGTCTCGACCGTGGAGGCGATAGAGAGAGACCTGACGCACGACGGCTTCGTGCTGCGCTACCTCACCGACGAGAAAGCCTCCGAGGGGGTGGACGGCCTGACCGGCAGGGAGGGCGCCTTCCTTGCATGCTCTTTCTGGCTGGCAGACTGCCTGGCCGGTATAGGCAGGGCCGCCGATGCGAGGGCGCTCTTCCAGAGGCTGCTCGCTCTCAGGAACGACCTTGGCCTACTTGCAGAAGAGTACGATCCTATCGCTAAACGGCAGGTTGGCAACTTCCCGCAGGCATTCTCCCACGTCTCCCTCGTGAACAGCGCGTGCAACCTCGACAAACACTGCGTAGATCCTGCGAAGATCGACCCCGAGGCCGCCCGGCACATGATGAGGCGCCGTGCAGGCCGGTCACGTCGCTGGCACGCGATGCCACTGAGAAGCTCCGGCCGTGCCGGGAATGGAGCCGCGAGCCCCGGCCGCGCGGGCAAGAGCACAGGCCCCGCGGGCCGGGTCGATCCACCGGATGCCGCTACGACAGCTACCAGAGGAGGTAAGCCATGAAAGCACTGACCGTCATGCCTATGAAGGCAGATAGCGCTCGTCTGGACGACGTGCCGGAGCCGCCGGAATCCGATGGTCCCGTGATCGTCGAGACGATCGGCGTCGGGGTATGTGGAACCGACGTCGAGATAACGAGCGGGAACTACGGCTGGGCCCCGCCGGGGAGCGATCGTCTCGTGCTCGGGCACGAATCCCTGGGGCGTGTGAAAGAGGCCCCGAGCGGATCCGGGTTCGCCGCAGGCGATCTGGTGGTAGGGATCGTCAGGCGCCGAGATCCCGTGCCATGCTCGAACTGCGCTGTCGGGGAATGGGACTTCTGCAGGAACGGTCGCTATACAGAGCGTGGAATAAAAGAACGCGATGGCTACTGCTCGGAGCGCTACAGGATCCATCCCGAGCACGCCGTGAAGGTGGACCCGGCACTCGGGCTCCTCGGCGTGCTGCTCGAGCCCACGAGCGTCGTGGCGAAAGCGTGGGAGCAGGTGGAGAGGGTAGGGGAGCGGGCTCACTGGGAGCCTGCTCGGGTAGTGATAACCGGTGCCGGGCCGATAGGACTGCTCGCGGCCCTGATCGGCGTGGAACGCGGCTACGAGGTGCATGTCATAGATCAGGTGACGTCAGGCGTAAAGCCGTCGCTCGTATCCGAGCTCGGAGCCCACTACCACACTGGTCCAATCGACCGTGCCTGCCCGAATCCAGACGTAATCATGGAATGCACCGGCGTGGGCTCCCTGGTATTCGATGCCATGATCCACATAGGAACCGGCGGGGTCGTATGCCTGACCGGCGTCTCCTCTGGAGGCCACACCCTGAGCATTGATGCAGGCAGCCTGAATCGCTCGGCTG
>DAHXND010000068.1 GCA_027366675.1 Acidimicrobiales bacterium | reverse complement strand
CGGCCGGCCGGTCTCATGTTCTCTACAGCTACAGCCCCCCGCACCTGGATCTGGCGCTGGCTGGTTTCGCCGCGGGAGTGCTCCTGATCCTGGGCGGTGCTGCCTTCAGGAGCAGGCGGCGTGGAAAGCCGCGTGCGCGTAACCGTCGGCCTGCTGGCGCCTCATCCGGCGAGGGCGCGACCGGCCTGGCCAGAGGGGAAACGGCTGGAATATCGGGAGCGGGAGATCAGGAACCGGCAGCAGAAGCCGCAGGCGCCTTCGGCTTGGCTGAATCCCCGCCAGAGGAAGCTGAGGCGGCTGTGCTGCCACCTGTGCTCTTCTCAGGCGGCGCGGATGCGCCGTCTCCAGAGCCTGCGCCCGGCAATGACGAGTCTCCCTGATCGGATCTGGACTCCCCGCCGGATGCTGCCCTGGTAGAGCCCGAAACCGCCTGACGTGTATCTGTCTTATAGAAGCCGCTGCCCTTGAAGACGATACCTATGTTCCCGAACACCTTCCGCAAGGGGCCACCACAGCGGGGGCAAGTGGTCAAGGGCTCGTCCTGGAACGACTGGACGACCTCTATGTGCTCTCCGCAATCGGCGCAGGCGTATTCGTAAGTAGGCATGCGTCCATGATAGCGATCACGATCCCATTCCAGGCTCGTCGGGAGCGGGGCGTTCTGATGGTACGCCACAGCGATCTTGGCAAGAGAAACGGGCTCAGTCCTCTTCTATCGTTATTGACTGGGTGGGGCACAGCTCCGCGGCTTCCTCGACATTTGCTCTGAGGCTGTCAGCAGGGTGCTCGTCCAGCACGTAGAGGAACCCGTCGCTGCGCACCTCGAACACCTCGGGTGCCACAGACATACATACAGCGTTCGATTGGCATGTGTCGAAGTCGACTGCCACTCTCATCGAGGTATTCCTCCCCTCTCGCCCTGCTCCTCCGTCCCTGCCTCTCCTGACCCCGAGTCCATCAGAGGCCCTGTCCGTCATGGCCCCGAGCCCATCGCGCAGCCGGGCAGCTATGAACGGCCCGGCTACTCACACAGCCCCAGCACTCACACAGCCCCAGCACTCACCCGGGTGCTCCGGCCTCGTCGAGAGCCTGCACGAGCACGTTCCACGACAGCGTCGCGCACTTTATTCTCACCGGGAACTTGACCACGCCCTGGAGAGCAGCCAGCTCACCCATGGCTTCCAGATCTCCCGTTCCCGGGAAGTCGGTCGGTGCCTGGGCCTGCCCATCGATTGCCGCCTCGTGTATGGACATCATCGCCTTGAAGTCGTGGACGAGCTTCCGAACCTCGCCGACGGTCTTGCCTTTCACGGCAGCGGACATGAGCGACGCGGATGACTGGCTGATAGAGCAGCCTTGACCGCTTAGCTTCAGATCCTTTACCAGTCCATCTTCGACGATCAGGTAGAGGACGATCTCGTCTCCACACAGTGGGTTGAACCCTTCTACGCGTATCGCAGGTGGCACCTCGAGCTCCCCGCGATTGCGTGGGCTGCGGTAGTGATCGAGGATGATCTCTCGGTACAGGTCTTCTATGTCGTTCATGGCTATCGGAACAATCTAACTGCCTCGTCCAGCGCCTTGGCCAGAGCATCCACGTCCTCTTCGGTGTTGTAGCAGTAGAAGGAGGCGCGAGCGGTCGCCCCTACTCCGAGCCTGCGCATGAGTGGCTTCGCACAGTGGTGACCTGCACGAATGCACACGGCTTCCTGGTCGAGCACCTGAGCGAGATCGTGCGGATGCACGCCGTCCAGGGCGAGGGAGATCACGGCACCCCGGCGATCCAGGCTCTGCTCGTCCGTGGGGCCGAAGATCCGGATAGTATCGCCGAACCGTTCCTGCAGCGTCCCGAGCGCGTAGCTGGTTAGCCGCTGGTCGTGCTCCCATATCTCACTCATTCCCAGTCGCTCCAGGTACTCTATCGCAGAGAGCAGTCCTACTGCCTCGGCTATGGGTGGCGTCCCGGCCTCGAAACGGCGGGGTATCTCCGCCGGCACGAAGCCATCCAGTGTCACGTCCAGTATCATCCCGCCTCCCCCCATGAACGGGGGCATCTCTTCGAGCAGAGCCTCGCGACCCCAGAGAACCCCTATGCCAGTCGGGCCCAGCATCTTGTGGGCGCTGAAGGCGAGGAAGTCGCATCCGAGTGCCTGGACGTCCGTGGGCATGTGAGGCACGGACTGCGCGCCATCTGCGATGACCACCGCTCCTGCCTCGTGCGCACGACCAGCGATGACCTGGAACGGAGGTATGGTGCCGAGGACGTTCGACATGAGTGTGCAAGAGAGCACCTTGGCCCCGTCAAGAACTTCATCGAGCCGCGATATATCAAGCTCGTAGGTAGATAGATCAACGGGCAGGTAGCGAAGCCGGATCCCGCGCTCCTCGACCAGCTGGAGCCAGGGGACCAGGTTGGCATGGTGCTCTATCTCGGTCAGGACTACGACGTCGCCAGCGTGCAGGTTCTTCCATCCCCAGGACCGTACGACGAGGTTCATGGCTTCCGTCGCGTTCTTGGTGAAGACGATCTCGCTGCGGGGGCTCGGGGAGCCCACAAGGCGGCCAGCCGAGACCCGTGCGGCGTCGTAGAGGCGGTCTGCCTCCTCGGCTATCTCGTAGACGCCACGATGCACGTTGGCGTGAGTGGTCCTGTAGTAGCTGTCCATCGCGTCTATGACGGAGCAGGGCCGCTGGGACGAGGCAGCGGAGTCCAGGTAGACGATGCGCTTGCCATGGACAGAGCGAGCGAGGAGTGGGAAGTCCCTGGCAACGGCACGGGCGTCTAGCGGCTTGGCCGGGGGGACCGGTCCTGCCTGCGCCGCCGGTATCTCCGCCGCCTTGTCCTCCTGGGCCGCAGGTATCTGCGCCGCCTTGTCCTCCTGGGCCGCCGGCGCTCCCTGGGCGCTCATTGCCAAGCCTCGAAGCCATCGCGCTCCAGCTTCTCCGCGAGCTCTGGCCCACCGCTCGCAGCGATCCTCCCGCCCAGGAGGAGATGGACCTCGTCGCATGAGATGCTGTCCAGGATGCGCATGTAGTGGGTTATGACGAGCAGACCCATCTCGGGTCTCGTGACGCAAACTTCCTCTATCCCGCGGCCCACCGTGCGCAAGGCATCCACGTCTAGGCCAGAGTCGGTCTCGTCCAGCACGGCAAGGTCTGGCTCGAGCAACGCCATCTGGAGTATCTCGTTACGCTTGCGTTCGCCGCCCGAGAAGCCCTCGTTCAGGTGTCGCTCAGCGAATGCGGGGTCCATCCCGAGCCGTTCCATCCATTCCGAGAGAGCGAAGCGGATCTCGAGGGCCGATATCTCCGTGCCCTTCCTCGCGGAGACAGCCTGGCGGAGGAACTGGACCACCGATACTCCCTCTACTGCTTTCGGGCTCTGGAATGCGAGGAACATCCCCGCCTTGGCTCGGGCATCAGCAGACCAATGGGTGATGTCCTCGCCCCTGAGGCGGATCCTCCCCTCCGTGATCCGGTAGCCAGGATGCCCCAGCAGCACATTCGCGAGGGTGGACTTGCCCGAGCCATTCGGGCCCATCAGCACATGGCACGATCCAGCACTGATACTGAGGTTCACCCCCCGGAGTATCGCCGGGGCGCCGTCTCCCAGTGGCTCAGCGTGCAGGTCATCGACCTCGAGCAACGGCGTGCTCTCCGGGGGGCGATCTCTGGCTGGCACACGATCGATTCTAGGCGTACCCCCGGCACCTGCGAGCGTGCGGGCGCCCATGGATCTCAAAAGCGCAACAGTGTGCGCAAGCAGCCATCCTCTATGCCCGCGCGCGCCAGATGCTCGCGCCCACCAAGGCTCTCCAGCTCCATGAGGGCGCTAACCCCTACCAGGAGCGCGCCAGCGTCGCGGATGAGCTCGGCCGCGGCTGCCACCGTTCCCCCTGTGGCTATCACGTCGTCGACTATCAGCACCTGGTCTCCGGGAGAGAGAGCGCCGGCATGGATCTCCATCGTCTCGGGTCCGTATTCGAGCGAGTAGCTGCGGGCGAGCGTGGGCCCCGGGAGCTTCCCTGCCTTGCGGACCGGCACGAAGCCGGCATGGAGCTGCAGGGCCACGGGAGCTCCGAGCACGAAGCCCCGCGCCTCGATGCCCAGCACTTTCAGCTTGGCCTGGCCGTCGAGCGCTTGGCTCTCCCAGGGCTTCGCAAGCGCCATGACTGTCTCGTACAGTCCCGAAGGGTCTGCCAGGAGCGGGGTGATATCCTTGAACACGACCCCGCTTCGCGGGAAGTCTGGCACATCCCTGACCAGAGCCGTGAGGCGCGCCAGCGCAGGTTCGGTTATGAGGGCCATTGCCATCCATGCTAGGGATTCCTTCACTAGGCTGCCTGCACTGTGAGCGATCCCTGGAACAATCTCGGTCCCGTCCAGCCATCGAGCCCTCTTGCCGGGAACATCACGCTGGTGGACGAGGCCACGTTCTGCATCAGCGACCCGTCCGGCGACATCAGCTCTGGCGGGACGAGTGGGCTCTTCCAGCAGGACATGCGGATAATCTCACGGCTCGAGCTTCGCGTCAACGGTATCCCGATCCAGCCGCTGGCCGTGCTCGAGGAAGATCCCTTCAGCGCTGTCGTGATAGGGCGAGCCCGCGCTACTTCCGACCAGGCCGACTCGTCGCTACTCGTGTTTCGCTCACGCTACGTGGGGCGCGGCCTGCGCGAGGACCTGGCCATCCGCAACTTCGGTCAGGAGGCGGTCTACTGCCTCGTGGAAGTGTTCGTAGAGGGTGACTTCGCTGATGTGTTCGCGGTGAAGGCGGGTCGTAGCTCGGACCCGGACGGGCAGGTCACCTCCAAGGTGGAAGGTACCAGCATCTCGGTCTCATACCAGCGCGGGCACGTGCGGCGCGGAGTGGTGATCTCCTTCGGAGAGGGGGCGAGCGTTGCCCCGGAGCTCGGCAGCTTCGAAGTGGTGATCCCGCCTCAGGGCGAGTGGTCGACGTGCGTGCAGGTGTCCCCTTCGATCCAGGGAAGGATTATCCAGCCACGATATCAGTGTGGCCAGCCGGTCGAGCGTGCTGCGCCGAGCGAGCGCCTGACGCGCTGGAGGCGCGAGATCCCGCAGGTGGAGACGGATAATGACGCTTTCCGCCTGGTTCTCGAGCGCAGCGGTGAGGACCTGGGTGCGCTGCGAATCTTCGATCCGGACTTTCCTGACCGCGTGGTGCTGGCAGCAGGTGCTCCGTGGTTCATGACCGTGTTCGGACGTGACTCTCTCATCACCGCATGGATGGCACTGGTCGTGGATCCGGACCTGGCGCTCGGGGTGCTCCAGACACTGGCCAGGTTCCAGGGGGAGAAGGAGGGTCCCATAAGCGAGGAGCAGCCCGGGAGGATCCTTCACGAGATGCGCTTCGGAGAGGCGGCGACCCTATCGCTCGGCGGTGGGAGCATCTATTACGGCACCGCAGACGCGACGCCGCTGTTCGTCATGCTCCTCGGAGAGCTACGCCGTTGGGGCGTGGCGAGGGAGGCAGTGGGCCAGCTCCTTCCACACGCCGATCGAGCCCTCGAGTGGGTCGAGCGCTACGGGGATCGCGACGGTGACGGCTATGTCGAGTACCTGCGCGCTACGGATCGAGGGCTTGCCAACCAGGGATGGAAGGATTCCTGGGACGGCATCCGATACGCGGATGGGAAGGTAGCCCAGGCCCCGATAGCCCTCTGCGAGGTGCAGGCTTATGTCTACGGCGCGTACCATGCGCGAGCGCATTTCGCCCACGAGCTCGGGGACAGCGCCACGGAGCGCCGCTACGCCGAGAAAGCGCTGGAGCTGAAGGTCGCGTTCAACAGGGACTTCTGGAGTGACGAGCATGGCTGGTACGCAGTGGGGCTCGACGGGGACAAGAAGCAGATCGACAGCCTGACATCGAACATAGGGCACTGCCTGTGGGCAGGCATAGTGGACGACGAGCATGCGCCGATCGTGGCGAAGCAGCTGATGTCGAGCGAGATGTTCACCGGCTGGGGGATACGCACGCTCTCGTCAGCCATGCCCGGGTACAACCCGATCAGCTATCACTGCGGCTCGGTATGGCCGCATGATACAGCGATAGTCGCTGCAGGCTTGGCGCGATACGGCTTCATGGAAGCAGCCCAGCAGCTCGTGCTGGGCCTGATAGACGCTGGAGCCGAGCTCGGAGGTCGCCTGCCGGAGCTCTTCAGTGGCTTGGCCCGAAGCGACTGCAGGATCCCTGTGAACTACCCGACGTCCTGCTCGCCGCAGGCATGGGCTGCGGCATCCCCGCTCCTCGGTCTGCGCACGTTGCTGAGACTCGACCCATGGGTTCCCTACGACAAGACGTGGCTCGCTCCCGCATTGCCCGAGGGCATGTCCCGCCTTCATGTGTCAGGGATACCGCTCGCCGGAGGAAGGGTCGACGTGACCGTCGATGGGGACGAGGTCACGGTGGAGGGGCTGCCACCAGGCATCGAGCTGGTCCGGACACCGAGAAGGCCAGGAACGAGCCTGGCGCAGCTCCTGAACAGCGGCTGATCTCACCAACAGTGGCTGATCTCACCTACCAGGGCCAGCTCGTGTAGGGAGTATCCAGCTCGTGAACGGAGTATCCGGTCAGGAGCCCGGCGAGCGCACCGTCGCCCGAGCGATCTGTTCCGAGCACTACCATCCGCGTGCCACCCACTCGGCCAGGTGAGGCGCCTCGGCTCCCATGGTCGTAGCCTTGCCGTGTCCGGGAAGTACCTTCGTATCCGGGCCATAGCGAGCGAATAGTCGATCTTCGATAGAAGAAATTATGGCAGGAAAATCTCCGCCGGGAAACTTAGTCGCACCGGGACCTCCCGGGAAAAGAGTATCACCGGTGAAGACGATCGGTACCTCCCCGTCGGCTTCGAGCGCGAACGAGACAGATCCAGGCGTATGCCCTGGGGTGTGTACGGCTCGTAGCACGAGCTGTGAATCTCCTAGCGATATCACGTCGCCGTCCTCGATCAGGCTGTCATAGCTCTGGAGCATCCCTGCATCAGCTCCGCCGATAGCGACATCGATGCCTGCATCTCTTATCGCAGGAACGGCTTGTATGTGATCGGCGTGGCCATGCGTCTCCACCACCCGGCGGACCGAGAGCGAGCGACATAGCGGGAGGAGTCTCTCGTGCTCGTTTGCCGCGTCTACGAGCACGGCCTCCCCCGAGCGCTTGGAGCGGACAATCCAGACGTTGTTATCCAGGGGGCCCACGACGAGCAGGTGAACAGCGAAGCGGCCATCGTCAATGTAAAGAGTCTCCTGGAGATCGCTCGCTGTCACGGTTCGATAGTAGGTCTTCGGTGAGCGGGAGCCACCTCCGGCTGGCGCGTGTGCGCCGTGACGATCCCGAGGATCGGCGACGCCGGGCGCTCTGGCGGTCAGCTCGTCTGGCGCTCGGGCGGTGCCGCTTCGTGGGATCTTGACTGGCTGGTCTAGTTGCCCGCGATCTGCTAGAAAACACGGTGGAGCCTGCCAGCGAGCAGGGCGGCATCCAGGATCAGACACCGAGTGGAGAAGGGGAGCGGCACGTGAACTTCGCTTTCAGTGAGGAGCAGGAGGAGCTTCGGCGGGCGGTCCGCCGTTTTCTCGACGAGAAGGCGCCGATGACAGAGGTCCGGCGCCTGATGGAGACGGACGAAGGCTACGACCCGGCCGTCTGGAAGCAGATGGCGGAGCAGCTCGGCCTTCAGAGCCTTGCCATACCGGAGGAGTACGGTGGCGCAGGGTTCAGCTACGTGGAGCTGATCGTCGTGCTGGAGGAGATGGGCCGGTCCCTCCTGTGTGCTCCGTACTACTCGACGGTCGCCCTTGCCGCCAACGCCCTTATGACCTCGGGCGACGATGCAGCTAAGAAGGACCTTCTCCCGGGGATCGCCTCAGGAGAGACCATCGCCACGCTCGCTATCACCGAGGACAGCGGCCGCTGGGATCTGGATGGGATCACCTGCAGCGCTACACGCTCCGGGGAGGGATGGGTTATCGATGGGCAGAAGATGTTCGTGCTCGACGGTGCCAGTGCCGACCTGATCCTCGTCGTGGCCAAGACCCCTGGAGGGATCAGCCTCTTCTCGGTCGACGCGGACGCGAAGGGTCTTTCACGGACCAGACTCGCTACGATGGACCAGACACGGAAGCAGGCCCGCATCGACCTGTCGGCCACCCCGGCCCGCTTGATAGGGAACGAGGGGCAGGCCGCCTCTGGCATAACGAAGACCCTGGACCTGGCCGCTGTGGCGCTGGCTGCCGAGCAGGTTGGTGGGGCACAGCGCTGCCTCGACATGTCGGTCGAATACGCCAAGACCCGCATACAGTTCGGGCGTCCCATAGGGAGCTTCCAGGCCATAAAGCATAAGTGCGCCGACATGCTGCTCGAGGTGGAGTCAGCCAAGTCTGCCGCTTACTACGCTGGCTGGACCGCTGCCGAGGACTCGGACGAGCTCCCGGTGGTGGCTGCCCTTGCGAAGTCCTACTGCTCGGAGGCGTACTTCCACGCGGCTGCCGAGAATATCCAGATACATGGCGGGATCGGCTTCACGTGGGAGCACGATGCCCATCTCTACTTCAAGCGCGCGAAGTCCTCGGAGCTGTTCCTCGGTGACCCCAGCTATCACAGGGAGCTCCTTGCCCAGCGCATCGGCCTCTGATCTGGTACGCTTTTTCTCACCAGGGAAAGGAGGTGGTCCAACTGCACGATAAACGTTCAGGGACGCTGGAGGTGGCTGGCCGCTAGGCAGTTGCTGGACTGCCTGGTGAATCCGAACCAGGCACCGCCGGTTCCCGGTCGGGGGCTCGTCCCACCCGATGCAAACGGTCGCCGGTCCATCCAGTCAAACACCGCGGGCCCGGGCTATGGCAGTGCGTAGATTACGTGCTGCCTGCTCGGGCTCGTCTGATTCCGTTAGGTACCTGACCACCACGAACCGCCGTGCCCCTGCTTCCCACAGGCGAGGTATGGCCTCGGGTGTCACCCCGCCTGTCACGAACCACGGATGCGCTGCATTCCGAGAGGCGTAGGTGACATAGTCGAGGCCCGTCCCGTCCCTTCCTGCCTTCGTGGGGGTCGCGACGACCGGCCCGACGGATATGTAGTCCACGGGCTCGCTCCCGGACACGGTGAGCTCGACCGGAGCGTGCGTCGAGCGTCCAAGAATGCCAGCATCGCCCACGATCTGCCTCGCGACTTCCGGCGGCACGTCCTCCTGCCCTACGTGGACGCCGTCCGCCCCGCAGGCGATTGCGAGATCCGGCCGATCATTGACGATGAAAGGCACGCCGTGGAAGTGGCAGACGTCTCGGGCCGCCATGGCTGCTGCCATTATCTCCCTGTCGGTGCCCGTCTTGTCACGGAGCTGGACCAGGTCGACCCCGCCGGCCAGGCATGAATCGAGGAATACCTGGAGGTCTCTACGCCTGGCGACACACAGGTAAAGGCAGCGCTCCCCTATCGCGGGCAGGACAGCACTTCTTCTCTCCGGGAGATCGTGCCTGCCGCGTCCTGCGAAGGGGGAGGAGTCTGCTGGGGCGCTGGCGCCATCATGGGGCATGTGGCGCATTGTGGCACAGGTAGGTTGCCCTTGTGCCAGATGAAGCGGGACTCGGTCTTTCGCGCTCTCTCGTCCTCGTGTTCGCGCTGGCCTGCGGCCTCACGGTAGCGAACCTCTACTACCTCCAGCCCCTGCTGCCGCTCATCGCGCGGGAGCTTCACACAGGGGCAGGGCCTGCAGGTCTCCTTATAACCTCTACCCAGGTAGGCTACGGGGTCGGCATCGTCACTCTGGTCCCGCTCGGAGACATTCTGGAGCGCCGGGCGTTCATCCCCACGCTGCTCGGGTGCTGCGGGCTGGTCCTGGTAGGAGCTGCGCTGGCACCGCGCATAGGCGTGCTCCTGGCCATCGTGGCCGCGGTCGGCTTCACGAGCGTGGTTGCACAGGTGCTGGTCCCATTCGCTGCCGATCTCGCAACCGATGAGCGGCGCGGCCAGGTGGTGGGCACTGTGATGAGCGGGCTCCTGCTCGGCATCTTGCTGGCAAGAACGGTATCGGGCTTGCTGGCCGAGGTGATCGGCTGGAGGGGAGTCGAGCTGTTCGCTGCGGGCAGCATGGTCGCTCTGGTCATTGTCCTAAGGGCTACCCTGCCCTTTGCCAGCCGCCCTTCTGCTCACCAGAGATACCGGGCTCTCGTGGCTTCCGTGTGGAGGATCTTCATGGAGGAGCCAGTCCTACGGCTGCGCTCCGCTTACGGAGCGCTCCTGTTCGCGGCGTTCAGCGTGCTCTGGACCACTATCGCCTTCCTCTTGTCGCGCCCGCCCTACGACTACCCGTCCTGGGCTATCGGCCTCTTCGGGCTGGTCGGAATGAGCGGAGCCACAGCATCCTCCCTGTCGGGGCGCCTGGCCGACCGGGGCCACGGGCAGATGGTAACAGGCGTGACCTCCGGCCTCCTCGTGCTCGGATTCCTCGCTCTTTATCCAGGGGCGCACGACCTCGCCTGGCTGGTAGCGGGTATGGCAATACTGGATTTCGGCTGCTTCGGCCTTCACATAGCCAACCAGCACGAGATATATCGGCTGCGCTCCGAGGCGCGCAGCCGTATCACGGCGGTCTACATAGGAACCTACTTCCTGGGCGGTGCGCTCGGCTCGGCGCTGGCCACGATCGCCTGGACAGAGCACGGATGGGGGGGAGTATGCGTGCTGGGCGCTGCATTCGGGATGCTCGCGGTGCTCTTATGGCTCTTCGACACGGCACGCGGGGCTCGCCGGCCCGCCCAGGCTGCTCGCTAGAGAGTGGTGGGGTCGAAAGCCTCAGGATCTATCCGGTAGCGCTCTATGGCGGATGCCAGCTCGTCTGGTTTCGCGTCGCCGGTCTGTTCCAGCGCAGAGAGAGCCGCGAGCACGACATGGGGAGCGCTGACCTCGAAGTAGCGCCGTAGTGCCTCCCTGGTATCTGAACGTCCGAACCCGTCCGTTCCGAGCACTACGAATGGACCCGGGACGAAGCGGGAGATCTGGTCGGGAACCTGCTTCATGAAGTCGGTTACGGCAACGAAGGGCCCACGTGCCTCCTCCAGGGCACGGGTCACGAACGGCACCCGCTTTTCCTCGAGCGGATGGAGGCGATTCCATCGCTCGCTGTCCAGTGCTTCGCTGCGAAGCGCCTGGTAGGAGGTAGCTGACCACAGCTCTGCAGCCACGCCCCAGTCTCGTAGCAGCATGTCGCGCGCCTCTAGTGCGGCCTGCCATGCGGTGCCCGAGAACAGTATCGCTATGTGGCGCAGGCGGTCCTTCGATGCTCCTGGATCGGGCTCAGGCAGGAACCGGTAGAGCCCTGCGACTATCCCGCTACGCACGGACTCGAGGCTTCTGTACGGCTCCTCGGCGAGTGGAGGCATCACGTAGTTCTCGTTGTAGAGGGTGAGGTAGTAGACGACATCCTTGGGATGCTCCCCGTACATCTCCTCGATGCCGTGCTCGACTATGACACCGAGCTCGTAGGCAAACGCCGGATCGTAGGAGCGCAGGTGTGGATAGGCAGAAGCCAGGACGAGCGAGTGCCCGTCGTCGTGCTGCAGGCCCTCGCCATGGAGGGTGGTACGACCAGCGGTGGCCCCGAGGAGGAATCCCCGCCCGCGGATGTCCCCGAGCAGCCAGGCGAGATCCCCGGTTCGCTGCAGGCCGAACATGGAGTAGAAGATGTAGAAGGGCAGCGTCGCCCGTCCGAGGGTGGCATAGGAGGTGGCCGCCGCGGTGAAGGTGGCCAGGGCTCCTGCCTCCGTTATCCCTTCCTCCAATATCTGGCCAGTATCCCGCTCGCTGTAGGACAAGATCAGCCCAGCGTCGACCGGCGTATAGAGCTGGCCTTGCGGGCTGTAGATGCCTACCTCGCTGAAGAGCGCGTCGAGCCCGAAGGTTCGCGCCTCGTCCGGGATCACGGGGATGACGCTAGGCCCTATGCCAGGGTCCCTGACGAGCTTCCTCAGGAGCTGTGCGAAGGCCATTGTCGTGGAGAAAGACCTGCCTCTCGACCCGGCGAGGAGCTCGTCGAAGAGGCCTGGCTCTACCGGCGGGAGGCGGTCGGCGCCGTGATGCACGACACGCTCGGGCAGGAAGCCGTCGAGCTGGTTACGGCGAGCCATCAGGTAGGTGTGAGCGGCCGATCCCTCCGGTGGGCGGTAGTACGGGGGCAGCGGTCCCTCGAGCGCCTCGTCCGGTATCTCGCCTTCCAGGTTGAGCCGATCCCTCAGGGCAAGGAGCTGAGCCTTCGTCATCTTCTTTATCTGATGTGTCGCGTTACGTGCTTCTATCTCGGGGCCGAGCGTCCATCCTTTTATCGTCTTGGCAAGGATGGCTACAGGGTATCCAGAGTGCTCGGTAGCCGCCTTGTACGCGGCGTACAGCTTCCGGTAGTCGTGCCCGCCCCGCGGGAGGGTCTGGAGCTCCTCGTCGCTCAGGTGCTCCACCATCTTTCGAAGGCGGGGATCAGGTCCGAAGAAGTGCTCCCTTATGTATGCACCAGATTCGGTAGCGTACTTCTGGAACTCGCCGTCCGGGGTGGTGTTCATCTTGTGAAGCAGTACGCCGTCGACATCACGGGCGAGGAGCTCGTCCCAGCGCGATCCCCATATGACCTTTATCACGTGCCAACCTGCACCGCGTAGCAGGGCCTCGAACTCCTGGATGACCTTGCCGTTTCCCCGTACGGGACCGTCGAGGCGCTGGAGGTTGCAATTTATGACGAATATGAGGTTGTCGAGGCGCTCGCGGCCGGCCATGGCAACAGCAGCTATTGCCTCGGGCTCGTCCATCTCCCCATCGCCCAGGAACGCCCACACGCGGCTCTTCGACGTGTCGACCAGCTGGCGCTGGAGCAGGTAACGGTTCATGTGGGCTTGCGCGACGGCACTGATTGGACCGAGCCCCATGGATACGGTCGGGAACTCCCAGAAGCCGGGCATGGCTCTCGGATGCGGGTAGCTCGGGAGCCCGGGTCCGGGCTCTGGCCCGCCTCCGACCTCGAAGCGGAAGTTATCGAGATGCTCCTCTTCGAGACGCCCCTCGAGGAAGGCCCTGGCGTAGATGCCCGGCGAGGCATGGCCCTGGAAGAACACCTGATCGCCTATCTGCCCGTCGGCCTTCCCGCGGAAGAAGTGGTTGAATCCCACCTCGTAGAGAGATGCAGAGCTTGCGAATGTGGCCAGGTGACCTCCTATGCCATCGGCATGTGCATTCGCCCGCGTGACCATTACGGCGGCGTTCCACCGTATATAGGCCCGTATGCGCCGTTCCATGTGCTCGTCCCCGGGGAACCACGGCTCCTCGTCGGGCGGTATCGAGTTCACGTACGGAGTCGAGACTGTCGAGGGAAATCCGACCTGTGCTCGCTGTGCCCTTTCCAGCAGCTTCATGAGCAGGAACCGTGCCCGCACCTTCCCCTGCGAGTCGAGCACGGCGTCGAAGGAGTCGAGCCATTCGGCTGTCTCCTCGGGGTCGATATCGGGTAGCTGGTGGCTGAAGCCGTCGAAGAGCATGAGCCCATGTTCGCGCCCCGGGCGGCCTGTTGCTAGTACGGTGGTTCGGATGGTGCTCCAGGAGGAGGAAAAAGTCGCATCCTGGTCGCTGTACACCGACGGTGCCTGCCGCGGGAACCCTGGTCCCGGAGGGTGGGCATGGGCGACGGCGGACGGCACCTGGGAGAGCGGCGCAGAGGCGCATACCACGAACCAGCGTATGGAGATACGAGCGGTGCTGGAGGCACTGAGCTCCCACAGGAAGCACCTGGAGAGGGGCGAGGCGATCGAGATAGCGAGCGACTCCACGTATGTCGTGAACTGCTTCAGGGACCGGTGGTGGCAAGGATGGGAGCGGCGAGGTTGGCGCAATGCCAAGGGGGCTCCCGTCGCCAACCAGGACCTCTGGAGGCCGCTGCTGGAGCTGGTCACCATCCTGGCTCCGGCTACCCTGGGCAAACGCGAAGCAGATGGGTCGGGGTGGATCACCTTCAGATGGGTAAAGGGGCACTCCGGTGACCCGATGAACGAGCTGGTGGACAGGTTGGCTACGGAGGCGGCCGATCTGCAGCGCGGGGATCGCTCGGGATCTCGGTGAGCATGCCTGCCGGGGGTTTGATCGAGTGCCAGGGGCTGACCAAGCAGTTCGGGTCCGTTCGGGCAGTCGATGGGCTCAGCTTTCGCGCGGAGCCCGGCAGGGTCACGGGTTTCCTCGGGCCGAACGGGTCAGGGAAGACGACCACGCTCAGGATGATCCTGGGCCTGGTCAGGCCGACCACCGGGCTGGCGACCATCGGGGGCGCTCGCTACCAGGACCTGCGCGAGCCGCTGCGTCAAGTGGGCGCCGTTCTCGACACTGCCGGCTTCTACCCTCCCCGCAGCGCCCGTGACCACCTGGCGATCGGCGCGCGCCTGCTCGGCATGCCCGAGAGCGCAGCAGATGCGGCCCTGGCCTGGGTCGGTCTCGAGGGGCAAGCGAAGAGGAAGGTGGGTGGGTTCTCGCTCGGCATGCGGCAGCGCCTTGCCATGGCTTCGGCGTTGCTTGCCAGCCCCGATGTCCTGCTCCTCGACGAGCCTGCGAACGGGCTCGATCCTGCAGGGGTTCACTGGTTGCGTGGCTTCCTCAGGAGCTTCGCAGCGACTGGCCGCACGGTTCTCCTGTCGAGCCACGTTCTGGCTGAGATGGCCCAGACCGTGGACGAGGTCGTCGTCATACACAGAGGGCGCCTGGTCGCGCAGGCGCCGCTTGCCGGGCTTCTCGCCATGGCGACTCAGGGAGTGCGGGTTCGTAGCCCAGAGGCCAGCCGCCTGGTGGGCCTTCTCTCGGGAGCAGGCGTGTCCAGCAGATGGATAACTCCTGACACGATTATAGTTGAGTCGGTTGGCTCTGAGTGGCTCGGGGGCGTTATGGCGGACCAGAGGATCCCCGTGTTCGAGATGGTCGCGGTGACACCCAGCCTGGAAGAGGTCTTCTTGAAGCTCACAGGAAGTGCCGGCGAATGAGCAGCTACCCCCGGTCTTCGCTCGCTCTGCGTCTCGTACGCGCCGAGATGCTACGGCTCCGCACCATGCGCTCGCTGTGGCTGGTGGCAGCCATTGGCCTTCTCGAGGTCGTCCTGACCACGCTCGGAGAGGTCCTGCCAAGGTCCGGAGGCGGGGCGGCGCTCGGGCCGAGCAGCGTGCAGCGGGCGATGGGGCTGCCGGCGTCTGCCACGATATGGGTAGCGATAATGGGGATCCTGGTGGTGACGGTAGAGTACCGGCACGCTACCGCGACCGGGTTGTTCCTGGCGACCCCGCGGCGCCTCGTTGCTATCTCGGTGAAGGCAGTGGTCACGCTCGGGTTCGCCATCGGATATGCATTGCTCCTGATAGGGGTCACGCTGGCCATCAGCGTGCCGGTGGATGCGAGTCGCCACGAGGTGCTGATCTCGGATCCCGCAAGCGCTCTCATCATCACGCTGGAGGTGGTCGTAGTCCTGGGGCTGTTCGCCCTCATAGGTGTTGGTCTCGGTGCAGCGGTTCGTAACCAGGTAGCGGCTGTCCTCGGCTTCGTGGGATGGATTGTCGGGGTCGATGGGGTGCTGGCAGCCATCCTCGCCGATCACGGCTTGGGAGCGGTCGTTCCCTACCTGCCGAGCGAGGCGTCGTTCGGGCTCACCACATCCTTGGGCAGCCTGAGTGTAGGAGGGGTTCACCTGCTCGCGCCCGTACCTGCCGGTCTCGTGCTCCTCGCTTACGTTGCAGTGCTGGGCTTGATCGGATGCCTGGTCACGGTGGGCGAGGACGTCACCTAGCCGAGGATCGCCTGGCGGTCACGGTGGGCCGCTCTGCTGCCTGGCGCCCGGATCGCCTGCCTTTTCACTGTCGATTGGGAACCTGGCAGTGGCTTGCCCTACGATCACTCGCATGAACATAAACGGCTCAAGAGCAATAGTCAGTGGTGGGGCCTCGGGCCTAGGTGAGGCGACCGTTCGCTTCCTCAGCGCGAAGGGGGCCACCTGCACGATCCTCGACCGGAACGAGGACGGCGCCAAGGCGCTCGCAAGCGAGCTCGGGAACGGGGCCAACTACGTAGCCGGCGATGTCGCTGACCCTGATGTGGTTGGCAAGGCCGTCGAGCAGGCAGCCTCGGGTGGCAGCCTGCGTATCGCGGTGAGCTGTGCAGGTATCGGGTGGGCAGGGCGAGTGATAAACAAGGACGGCACCCCGCACGATCTTGAGATCTTCCGGCTGGTCCTGAATGTGAACCTGATCGGCACCTTCAACGTCATGCGGCTGTCGGCGTCGGCGATGTCGAAGGTGGATCCCCTGGAGCACGGTGAGCGCGGGGTGATAGTGAACACGGCATCGGTGGCGGCCTTCGAGGGGCAGATCGGCCAGATCGCCTACTCGGCGTCGAAGGGCGGGGTGGTCGGCATGACCGTTCCTGCAGCCCGGGACCTCTCAGCCGTCGGAGTCCGGGTGCTCACGATCGCGCCGGGCCTGATGGACACGCCGCTTCTGGGGCTGCTTCCCGAGCCGCAGCGCCAGGCACTGGGAGCAGGGGTACTCTTCCCGAAGCGGCTGGGCACACCCGATGAGTACGCACTGCTGGTCGGCCAGCTCGTGGAGAACGGCTACCTGAACGGGGAGACCGTGCGCCTCGACGGCGGCCTTCGCATGCCCCCTAAGTAGGGGCGCTACATCGGGCCAGCGGATCTCCTAGCCCGCTTCGACGAACACCGACTGGGCGGTATGGCGGCTCAGAGCCACCTTGCGCCCGTCCACGTCGACGGTCACGACGTCCGGATCACCTGGTGTCATTACGGTCACGATCACGCCAGGCATGATCTGCTCCTGCTCGAGGAGCCTGAGGATGTCGCGCGACTCGTGCTCTGCGAGCTCCGATATACGCACGACGCTCGCTCCCCTGCCGGGAGCGAGCTCTGTGAGGGGTACCGGCTCACCGGCAGGCGGGAGGGCGCCGGGGATCGTGTTGCCGTGAGGGCAGGTAGCCGGGCGGCCCAGATGCTCGTAGAGCCGGTCCAGCACGCTTTCGGAGAAGACGGCGGCCAGACGGTCGGCCTCCTCGTCTGCGCTCACCCAGTCGAGTCCCAGGTCGCCCGCGAGCCAGCGCTCCAGGATCCGGTGCCGGCGCACTATCGACCTGGCTTCTGCCTCTCCAAGAGGGGTGAGGCGCACCCCCCGGTCACTGCCGCCGGCAAGCTCGACCAAGCCGTCCCGCCTGAGCCTCTGGATGGCCTCCGTCACGCTGGGCGCACGCACGCCGAGCCATTCGGCCAGCCGGCTGGGCCGCACCGGATCTCCTTCTTCCTCTGCCAGGTACCAGACCGCTTCCATGTACCTGGCGGTGGCCGGGCTGGTGGGCGGTGGCGCTGGCGTGCTCACGAGTCCAAGGTAGCCGAGGTGCGCACCGGCGCGTGCTTGTTTACGAAGGTAAGCGTTGCTTGCTTGGTGAGGTATGGGTGGATTTTGCCAATGGCATGGCTTGCTAATAGCGTTAGGATAACCTAAGCTACGGTCGTGGATGCAGGCAGGCGCCCGACCGTTCCGGGTCGCGCTGCGGAACCTGACCCCCCGGCCAGCACTGGGTCTCCGGCTGGCTCTGGGTCTCCGGCCGGCACTGTGTCTCCGGCCGGCTCCGGGTCTCCGGCCGGCACTGGATCTCCCGCCGGCACTGGGTCTCCAGTTGGCTCTGGATCTCCCGCCGGCACTGGGTCCCAGGCTGGCAGTGGGTCTCCGGCCGGGACTGGATCTCCGGCCGGCTCTGGGTCCCAGGCTGCCCGGGCGCTGCGATGGCGCTCCCAGACGGCTATAGCCGGCGCCGGTATCTTCATCGGAAGTTTCGATCTGGGAGCGATATCTGACGCGATGAGGCCTGTCGAGCAGCAGTGGCACGTATCCGCGGCGGTAGTGACCACGCTCGGCACTACGACTCTGGTGGGGATGCTTGTCGGTTCTCTCGTAACGGGAGTACTCGCGGACCGCATCGGCCGCCGGCGTCTCATAGTGGCGGATGCGGCCCTGTTCATCGTCGGCGCTGCAGCGAGCGCCC
>DAHXND010000066.1 GCA_027366675.1 Acidimicrobiales bacterium | reverse complement strand
CCCGAGCACAAGTCCGTACCTTGGACCCTCCCTGCCTTGCGGATGAAGTGGAACGAGGTGAAGGACGAAGTGGCACCGTGGTGGGCCAAGAACTCGAAGGAGTGCTACTCGGCGGGGATCGCCGATCTTGTCCAGGGCCTGGCGAACTGGAAGGCATACAAGGCAGGCAAGCGCAAGGGGCACAAGGTCGGCTTCCCGAAGTTCAAGTCCCGACGCCGGGAGTGGGCCAGGGTACGGTTCTCGACAGGGACCATGCGCTTGGAGTCCGACCGCCGCACCATCACCTTGCCGGTGGTTGGCGCATTGCGCTCCAAGGAGAACACCCGCCGGGTCGAACGCCACCTCGCCAAAGGCAATGCTCGCCTGCTCTCAGTGGCGAGCTTGGCACCGTGCAGCCTCCTTGAGGTCGTTGTCTCCGTCAGGGTACCCCGCTTGTTGCGGTCATCGGTTGAACTCGCCATCCTTCCCAGCCGCCCGACTCGGTCGACTTCTGGCAGCCAGCCGGGCTATATCGGTGGGCGACGCTACGGGTGGTCCCGACCGCCTTCATCTCCGGCATGTTCGCGAAGCCGGTGGACGTTCTCAGCCCGGAGCGCGCCGTAGATGTGGCAATCGAGATCGATGCGCAGGCGATGGACGCGTCCCTCCGGGTAGATGCATGGTTGGAAGATGCGGGGAGCGTGATTGCGAGCGGGCAAGGCGAGGTCACCGGGAAGCCGGGCATCCCGGGTGGATCCCTGGCACACGCCGGCGTAAGGATCGAGGGCGGAGGGCTCGCCTCGGTGCATCTCTGGAGTCCCGAGCATCCGAGGCTTTACGCTGGACCCGTCAGGGCTGCCCGATCTGCGCATCGACGGCTACGTTGGCAGCCGTCTGGTCGTCACGAGGCCCTTCAGTGCCGATCACAGCTACGACCGCCTCTATGCGGAGGCCGCCAGCGGGGAGATATCGGCGGATGGGAGCGACGGGACGCGAGTGGCGTTTCGTGCCGTGGGCCGCTACGGGTCCTGGCGCCCCTACGCGTCTGGATCCCTCGCTATCACCATGACCGGACCGGGGTCGCTGGCAGGGGAGACGCAGTTCCCCTTCGAGGCAACCGGAGGAGCCGGCGCCATCTGGGTGAGGAGCCTGCCCGGGAAGGCCGGAACGATCACGGTCGATCTCGCCCATCCGAGCCTTGGCACGGCAACCGTTACGATCGCGTCGCGCTTACCCGCGAGCCACGACGTCGCGCCGCGGGCGAGCGGGCCGCCGTATCGGAGCTTCGCCATGGCAGATCCCCAGGCAGCCGTGCTACCGGGCTGAGGCCGGGGAGGGCCAGTGCGCACTCGTGATGTCCTGCTGGCGATCGGGTGGTTAGTGGCCGTCACCGCCGGCATGGTAGCCGTAGCCGCATTCGACCCGATGTCCTGGCATGCGCGCGATGCAGGGTACCCGTCGGTGCCCGTGCTGGTCGCCTTGGCTGTCGCGGTGCTCGTGGCCGGCGCGGCCGCGACCTATGTCGCCAGGAACGGCCCCAGGGCCTGCTTGCTCCTCGCTGGGGTGGCCGGCATCGTGGCCGGCACGCTCGGGAACGTAGCCGGGATACTCACGATACATGCGATGGGTGGCGGTAACTCGGCAGCGGACATATGGTCATACCTGATCATCTGGTATGTCGGGAACCCCGCCGACGCTTCCATAGCCGTCGGGGCTCTGCTGCTGCTCGTATGGGTGGCCCGGCTGGTAACGCGACGCGCAGGTGAGCGCCTCGGGATCGGGGTCATGGCGGGCGTCGCCGCTCTCCCGTTGCTGGTGGCAGGCAGCTACGGCGTGGCGCGGAACGCTGAGATAACCGGCTGGCAGCCCCCTCCCGTCGAGCAGCTCGCCAGGGTCGTGGCGCACAGGGCAGGGCTGAGCGAGTCGAAGCCCTCTCGGGCGTGCGCGTCCCAGTTCGCGCACGTCTACCACCGGCCGCGCTCTGTAGAGCTGACGGCCGCATACTGTCCCGCTGTTCTCCGCTACGCAGGGAGCCATGAGCGGCTGGAGGTCCTCCTTGTCAGATCCGCCCCGCTCGGCACCTTCGGGAATGCGGCGTCGCGAGCTGGTCCAGCGAAGAAGGGACCCCACTATGCGAGCGAAGCCCCGAAGAGACCTTCAGTGTCGGTCCGGATCGGCCAGGACGGGTCGATTACCGTCACCGCATCTCCACCTCCGGTCGTGAGCGGCAGGCATCACGCGCTTAGCGCCCGGGAGACCCGAGCGCAGGGGAGCGAGCTACCGTGCGTGGAGAAGGCGCTCAGGGCGCTCGCGCCCACCCCTGCAAGCTTCGCCGCCTTGGTGGTCGAGTCAGCGTGCCGCCCGGGTGGCCGCTGACAGGTGGCTGGGCGCTGGCTCAGCGCTCCTGGAATTCTTGACATCCTCCCCGGCCTGAAGGCCGGGGAGGATGTCAAGAATCTCCTACTTCGCGAGGCAAGGTAGCGAGCAACTGGCCGACTCGTTGGTGTGACACATGCAATAACTTTCCGACATCGCGCATCGGCAGTCCACCGTTCCTGAGTGCCACCGCCGCCGCTTGTGTCTGTTCGTTCGCCTGTTCGGCTGCACGCCGAGCGTGCAGCCGAACCTCGTTCGCCTGGCGTACTATTTCTTCCATCGGATCTGGCAACCTGGGCTCGAGTCTCACGTCGAACTCAGCGGGCACGGACTCGGGAAAGAGCCTTAGCGCCTCCGTGATCCGTTCAGTGATCTGATCCAGCCGCCGTGCAAACGTGTGAGCACCAGGCACCTCAGGCACGCTCACGTTCCAGTAGCCTGCTTCGTCCCTGCTGCAAATCGCCAGGTACACCTTCATTCCAACCAGTCCTTTCCAAGACAAGGGGTCAAGTCGTCTCGAATGCTCCGCGGTTGTCAGCGCAGGTGCTCGCTGAAGAACTCCACGATCCGGCGCCGCGCGTCATTGGCAGGGCCTTCCCGGTAGCCGAAGCTGGTCAGCCGACCCATGGTGGATGCCAGGACTCCGTCGTGGCGATTCAGGAAACCATGTCCTGCATCGGGGTACTCCTTCACGTCATGTGGGATGCCATCTTTCGTGAGGGCGTCGTCCAGGCGCGCCGCCGCACCCCTGAGGCTGCGGTCCAGAGCGCCGTAGCTCCCTACGATCGGGCAGGAGCCGCCGAGGAGATCTACGGCGTCATCGGGCACTTCGCCGTAGTTCACGCTGGCAGCAGCGAAGCCGCGGCCAGGGGCACACAGGAGAGCGAATCCTCCTCCCATGCAGAATCCGATTATCCCTACCTGCCCGGTGCACCCAGGCTGATCTCGGCACCATACGCGGGCGGCCTCGATCGTGTCGAAGCTCCGGCCGCTTCTCGCTTTCAGCTCCCTGAATGCTGACCTGACGCATGCGACCTTCCGGCCCCATGCCAGGAGGTCAGGCGCGACAGCGAGGAATCCGGCCGCAGCGAGCCAGTCTGCCTGCCGGCGCAGATCGGCTGTCATCCCGAAGACGTCGTGTATGACGACCACGCCTGGGACCGGGGGCAGTAGGGCCGCAGCGCCGCCCTCGCCGGGCTCTGATCTCGGCTGCGCCACATAGGCAGGGATCATGCCGTGCTGAGATTCTATCTGTATCATCGACATACCATCGGACCTCCCGGACGCCTGGCCGCTCCACTGCAATCTCCACTGCAATCTCCACTGCCATCTCCACTGCAATATTGCCACTGCAATATTGCCACATTGGCACTGCTCAGCCTACAGGTGGTGCGTGATGAGCTAGCTTTAGGCCATGAAGGATCCAGCGTGCGACCTGTGCATCGCAGAGAGGATCACTACCTGGCATCACGAGGACGAGCATTGTTTCGTAGCTGACTGCGAGGTATGTGGTGTGCCTATGGTGGTGTGGAGGTCTCACGGTTCGGCACCGCCAGAAGATGACGTTTCCCACATGATTGCAGTGTTGCAGGCAGTGGGCGAACGGGTTCTGGGCGAGAGTTTCAGGATCGATCCCGTGATGCGCCAGATCCCCGACCATTTCCACGCGCACGCACGTCCCTCTGGCTGGTGGTTCAAGCGGTTCACCCACCACGCCGTCCCGGGAGCGGGCGGAGCTTCCCCGGGCTAGCATCGACCCATGCGCTACGGGGCGATGCTGGATACTTCACTCGATCTGGACGGTGTCATAGCCCAGGCAGCAGAGATACAGGGCGTAGGTCTCCACTCGGCGTGGGCCTCCCAGATATTCGGTTGGGACGTTCTCACCCTTCTGGCGTGCGTAGGGCGCGAGGTGGATGGCCTGGAGCTGGGAACGGCTGTGGTGCCCACCTACCCTCGCCACCCGATTACCCTGGCTATCCAGGCGCTCACCACCCAGGCTGCATGCGGGGGGCGCCTCTGCCTGGGTGTGGGCCTCTCCCACCAGGTCGTCATCGAGGGGGTCTACGGGTACTCCTTCGAGCGGCCGCTCAGGCATGCGCGGGAGTACCTTTCCGTGCTCATGCCGTTGCTCTCTGGCGAGCAGGTGTCGTTCCGGGGGGATACGCTTTCCGCCACCACGCTCGGGCCTCTGGAGTGCAAAGGCGCCGATCCGCCAGCAGTCCTGCTGGCTGCCCTCGGGCCCGCCATGCTCCGGCTGGCCGGCGAGCAGGCCGCCGGCACGGTCACCTGGATGACAGGGGCCAGGACCGTGCGCGAGCACATAGCGCCCGGCATCCGTCGCTCGGCAGAGCAGGCAGGTCGCCCATCCCCCAGGGTCGTGGTAGCTCTGCCTGCTGCAGTTACGCGCGAACCTGATCGGGCGCGCGAGGGGGCCGGGCGCACGTTCGGCTTCTACGGGCAGCTCCCTTCGTATCGTGCAATGCTGGACCGCGAGGGTGTGGGGGGTCCCGCGGACGTGGCCATCGTGGGAAGCGAGGCAGAGGTGAGGGCTGGGATCAGTGCAGTCGAGGAGGCCGGTGCTACCGACTTCGTGGTGGTGCCCTTCGGCCACCCCGAGGAGAGGCAGGCCACGCTGGAGCTGGTGGGATCACTCGGCTCGTGAGCGGAAGTGCGGGTCGCTGTCGATTCAGCCCCGGGTGCTTAGAGCAGCCTGGTGAGCGCCGAGTGCGAACCCGACCTGGGTGACGCTCACCTGGCGGCCGCCTGGTGACCAGATCCGGATCTCGAAGAGGTCGTCCTTCGGTGGGCTCACGAGCCGGGCGGAGAAGGGACCGAGCCCGCTGTCCTCATGATGGGCGTAGAAGTGCAGCGCGTTCACCGGCAGGGAGATGGTCTGTGGGGAGGTAGCCGGCTTCACGATGGTACTCGACAGGAGAGCGCCGCCCGTATCGTTCCAGACCTGTACCTTCACCGGGACGCCAGTCGATAGCCTAACCACCGCCTTGTAGCGCGCTGGGTGCAGGCGGAAATAGTCGTAGGCGATGACGTAGCCCGGTTGACCGGTTCCGACGGTTGCCCAGGTGGACGTGGGCCCGGTCGTTACTGCCCGGCCCGCAGGACCAGTGGCCAGCCATGCGGGTACGCTGGTCGCTGCAGGGGGTGTGACCAGGCTCTTCATGTGCGCAGGGACCAGCCAATGGAATACCCAGACGCCGAATCGATGCTCCACGAGCTTCGCGTGCAAGGGTCCCGCGAGCTCGGCGATCATCGCCTCCTGCTCAGCTACTGGAGCGGTCTCGATCCCGTAACGTGGCACGATGATCCACCAGGTGTTACGGTCACTCAGCTTGATACGCTCGCGCGCTCCCTGCAGCGCCCAGTCATATTTCCTGTCGCCGTAGCGCCCGGCCACGCCCTGGGATGCTATGACCTCTGCTCGGGCCGGGATCTCCTCCTGGACATGGCGGAGGATGCTCGCCGTTGCCGTGGGCACGGTCGCCCACGAGGTCCTTATGATAGGTGCCCAGACCACGCTCCAGGCAATGGCGTTCGCTGAAACAGTTACCATGACTCCGGTGGCCAGCCGGGGGAAGCGATGAGCTGCCCAGCTGACCACAGCTACCGTGCCGAGGGGAACCAGCACATAGAGGCCGACGCTCTGGAATGCCGGCTGGGAGAAGTGACTTCCACGCGCGAGGCCGACCGTGAGGAGGTCAGCCAGGCCGGGACCCAGCGTGAGAGGGCTCAGGATCCCGATCAGGCCACCGGGGGCGAGGTTAGCCCAGATGTTCACCCGTTGAGCCCAGAGAGCGTCTATCGCCCGGCTCGGGTGGTGGATGACAGCCAGCACGATGGAGCCTAGACCAGGGGGAGTCATGGCGGTCGCCTGGTTGGCCGAGGATCTCGCCAGGTAGCCGTACAGGTCTACAGGATTCCCGCCGAGGTCGCCGTGGGCGATAGTGGAGATGCCCAGCCAGGCTGCCCCGATCAACAGCACAGGGACCCAGCGCCGCTGCCGCTTGGGCGAGAGGATGAAGAACCCTACGGCGAGCCCGACCACCCAGGCAGCGGTAGCGTCCCCACAGCTCGCTGCGAGAGCGGCCCAGAGCCAGCCCGACCAGCGGTCCCTCGATAGCTGCCTGGCGGCAAGGACCAGGAAAGCGATTCCTACGATCTCCATGTGGAAGTCGAAGGATATGGCCTGCCATGCCCAGGGATTGGCCAGAAGCAGTACCAGCCCACCGGAGCCGAGGATAATGGCCCTGGCGGGAGGCAGCCGCCTGGCTGCATAGTCGAGCATCCAGGACCATGCCACGACCTCGGCTACAGCGAGCATCAGGTCCTGGAATATCACCAGCACTGGTCCGTGCGAGATGACTACGCCGATCAGCGCCAGGGGCCACATGAAGAGCTCGAAGTTGTTCTGCCAGAAGCTGTGCCCAATGGTAAAGAAGGTGCTTGCTGGGTCGATATTGCCGTGGGCGATAAGCCACCATGCTTGGTGGTAGTCCCCGTAATCCATACTGAGCTCGAAGTGTGACCACAAGAGGGTGCTCCAGAGAGCCATGGCTACCAACTGGAGGGCGAGCAGCACGAGACCGGCTACCCAGAGCCTGCGTAGCGCCCGGTCGCCCGGGCCGTGGTTATGCCACCGGCTGGAGATACGTGAAGCGATCCCGCCCTTCATGCCACGGCCTCTCATGCCACGGGATGGGCCTGTGCCACCAGGGGTGTCATCAGGCGAAGATGGCCTCGTGGCGACTGATGGCAGATCAGTGCTCTGCTCGCCCGGCTCGAGCTCGTGCTCATGGTCGCCGCTCAGCTCCGGCTCGTGCTCGGGGTCGCTGCTCAGCTCGTGGCCTGCGGGAATCGACTGATCGGGCCAGTGGCTCCTCACGCGATCCCAGCCCGTGCATAGGCGCTCCCGAGCCGCTCGGTAAAGGCATCGGCGGTGAAGATCTTCGCCCTGGCCGTGCCCCGCTCCACGAGGGAGCCCAGGTACCTGTCGTCGGAGGCCAGGGTCGATATCCCCTCTCTTATCGAGTCCACCGAGTAAGGGTCGACCAGCATCGCGGCATCTCCGGCTACCTCTTCGGTAGCTCCTCCCGCAGATGTGAGCACTGCAGTTCCGCGCAGGAAGGCCTCGACGATGGGCAAGCCGAATCCCTCGGCCAGGGATGGGAAAAGAAGAGCGCGTGCACCTCTGATCAGTAGATCGAGCTCGGCATCAGTCACGTAGCCCAGGTATTGGACCTGCCCGTGAGCCCGGGTCTTCTTCCGATCAAGTCGATCGAGGCGATCGAGCATCGCCCTGGTGGACCCGGAGTACCAGCCTGATGATCCCGCTACGACTAGAGGCACCGATAGGTCACACATCAGGTAGCTATCGATCAAGCGAGGAAGGTTCTTTCGTGGCTGGAGCGTGCCCACAGAGAGGAAGTAGTCCTTAGGTCCGAGGTCGAAGAGGCCCTTCAGGCTCCGGGCCAGATCATGCTCATCCAGATATCGTTCTTCGGGTGGCGCCACTCCCAGCTCCACTACGTGTGCTGGTACGTCTCGGTGGGGGAAGAGCCGGCGGATATCGGCCAGGGTAGCGTGGGTCGGCACGGTGATGAGGCTGGCTGTATCGAGGATGCGGCGGATGAGTGACCAGTGGTACCCGACGTGGTCAGCCGTCGCCCATGGCATCGTCAGGGGGATGAGGTCGAGGATGGTGTATATGTTCCGGGTGTTCACCGCATATACGGGAAGGGGCATGGTCCAATGCACTGCCGTAACATCAGGTGGCAGGGCGATAGGGTAGAGGCGCCCGTAGGTCATCAGGTGCCGCCGGGATATATCCCACAAGCTGTTCGCTACGAGGGCGCTGGTGGAGGTCGCGATGGGCGCGGGGGTCCCCGTCGCCAGGGATCCACGCAGAGCGACTCGTTCGACGCTCAGCGGCCACCTCGGGCTGCGGGGGGCAGGTGGCAAGGCGATCCGCGAGAGCAGGCGCTCCAGGCGCGAAGTAGATGCAGATGGCGCCACGTTCGCAATGGCTATCTCCGGCGGGATGCCTCTCGCGCGAGACAGCCTTGCGCCATATATGACCTCCACCTGGCTGGCGAGCTTGCCAAGGCTCTGCTGCAGAAGCGATGCGTACTGGCTGAGCCCGGTGCCTTCTCGCAGGTCGAGCGTGAACCCATCTACTGCGATGTTCATGCCTGGGATGTTCATGTCTGGGATGTTCATGGCTGGATGGGGTCCCGGGCTGCCTCGTCTGATCCGGGCGTCGCTCCGAGATCCCTCACGGGACTTAGCACTTCCATATGGAGCGATGCAGGCGGTTGCCGTTTCGCCTGCTTGCCTGCCTGCTTGGCTAGAGGCACGCCGGCAGCACAGCTCCCCGTGCCGGTCATGGGCTAGGATGCTACCAGGGTAGAGGAGCCAAGCGTGGCGTACCGTGTTGACTCAGCTAAGACCTTCGCCTGACCCCATAGGTTGCCTGACCTGAAAACCTCCGCTTCGTCGCTGAGATCGACAGCTACTCGGCCCTTGGCGAGGCCAGCGCAGCGGCTGCGAGGACCGATACGTTCCTTGGCGAGCGTTATCGCCGCCTCGTCCGGCGACGGGGTCATCAGCGTGCCCTTGTCGCGGTCGCCCGATCCATCCTCATCGTCGTCTGGCACCTCCTCACAGATCAAGACGCCCGCTTCGTTGACCTCGGCCCGGACTTCTATGAACGACGACTGAACAAGGAGCGCCGCGCGCGAGATCTCGTTCGCCAGCTCCAAGCCCTCGGCCACCAAGTCACCCTCAGCCCGGCAGCCTGAACATAGGAGCTATCGCTCCGAGCGGGGCTCGGCCCCCCGCACCCCAGACCCACGCGCTCAAGTGACAGGACTACTTACGACTCATTTCCCGATCAGGCAACAGGGCCTCTGCCAACCGAACTGGCTGCAGCTCCAACGTGCCCTCCAGAACCGGCCAGGGTGTAGGGACCAACTCGGCCGCTGCCTCTTCGGAGGAGGCAGCCGACCGGGTGGCGAAGACGAAACGATCGAGGAGCACGAAGCGGATCGCCCAGACGACGCCGTAGGCGGCGAGGGCCGCCGCCGCCACGATTGTTGTCTGTACGGCCCGATCGAGGGTGATCCTTGTGGCAACGTCTTCGGCAAGAGCGACCGCGCCGGTCGATGCCGCCAGCCCGAGCAATGTGAGGCCCCAGAAGGGCACGACCTCGCCGAGCAGGTGAGAGCGGCCCGCCATCTTCCATACCCACCGCCGGCTGAGAATGTACGCAGGGCCGGTGGCGAGCGCCGCGGAGAAGGCATTGGCACTGACTGCGGACCAACCGAGAACCCCGAAGGCGAGGATCAACAAGGCTTGGCCGATCACCACGTTTACGGCCGAGACCAGCGCGTAGCGGATGAACCGCTTCGTCCGGGGAGCGGCGATGGCAGCCCCGATAGCGCTCATGTCCGCCGAGGCCTTCCGGCACGGATTGGAGCGGTGGATGCCGCCGGCTTCGCGACCTCCGCCGGCTCGCCAGCCGTCACAAGGACCGGCACATGCTCGGCGTCTCCGCCATCCGCACGGACCGTGTGCGTCGCCTCCACCAGCTCGAAGAGGAACTGATAGCCGAAAAGGGTCTCACGCGCCATCAACGCCACACGCTCGATCACCCGTGCCGCCCGCTGGGCTGTCCCACCATCGGACAGGAGCTCCTCCCACGGGACGCCGACAGCCTCTCGCCTGACCACGTGCCATCCGGTCGAGGAGAAGAGGCGCTGGATCGTGCGACGGGTGAAGAAGCGCACATGGTCCTCGTCGAGGATCCCTCGTCTGTCGTAGCCGAACACCCCGAAGAGGACTCGAGCACGGGGGTACCAGTGGCCGAAGTTCGGGACCGACACCAGCAACGCGCCGCGCTCGGCGAGCATCCCGTGGAGCTGCGTGAGGAGCACCTCGGGGTGGCGGAGGTGCTCGAGCACGTCGCCGAGGATGACCAGGTCGAACGGCCCCGCAAGGCCATCAGGGAGGCCGCTGCCCAAGTCGGCGAGGAAGAAGGCGTCGGTCCGGCCATCCACGCCGCCGGCCTTCTGGTGGTCGACGCCCGTGACGTGATGGCCTCTCCGACGTAGCTGGTCGGAGAGGAGACCTGCTGCGCACCCGAGGTCGAGGATACGGAGCGGCCGGTCACTGTCGGCACGCGCCAGCAACCGTCCGTGAGACGAGAGCGGGTGCCACTTGAACGGGTAGCCGCCATCGAGGGAGCGCTCCATCCGGTCTCTGTCGTCGAGATCGCCTGCCGCCGGATCGCCTGCTCCGTGCCCGTTCGGTCCATCTGGGTCGTGGCCGTTGGCAGCGGGCCCACTCGCGACTGATCCCTGTGCGGAAGCGGCTGTGACCCTCGTCGGGGATGGTCTTCCGCCATCCTCCGCAGTGCTGCCACCTGGCTCCATCGCTGTCTGAAAGCGGTAGGTGAGGACGTGCTGGAGCACCTGGCTGGCATAGCGCATGCCGTTGACGTAGCAGATCTCGTTACCGTAGAAGGTCGGTATCGGGATCTCCTCGATCCGCATTCGCTTGTCGACCATGCCGATGATGATCTCGGTGTCGAAGTCGAAGTCGTCCGAGTACGACTCGAACGCGAGCCTGCGCAGCGAGTCGACCCGGTAGGCGCGGTACCCGGAGTGGAACTCGCTCAACGAGGTCCCGAGCGCCTTGTTCTCGAGCGTGGTGAGGATCCGGTTGCCCACGTACTTGTAGATCGGCATCCTGCCTTTGCGAGCTGCCCTGGTCTCGAGCATGCGCGACCCGAATACCGCATCGACCACCCCGGACTCGAGTGGCGCCACCATCGCCGGCAGGAATTCCGGGGCGTACTGGCCGTCACCGTGCAGGAGCACTACGATGTCGAGGTCGTGCTCCATCGCCCAGCGATAGCCGACCTTCTGGTTCCCGCCATAGCCGAGGTTCTTCGCGTTGCGGAGAACCGTGAGCGGCAGGTCGTCGACCGCCTGCTGGTAGCCGAGGCCCACCAGGTAGGTGGAGTCCGTGCTCGAGTCGTCCGAGACGATCACCTCGGCGATGTTGGGCCGGAACTCCTTAGGGATCCGGTCGAGCACCTTGGCGAGCGTCGCAGCAGCGTTGTAGGCGACGATGAGGATACCGATCCTGGGTGACGGCCGGGCGGTCGCCTTGCCGGGCTCGCTCTCCGGCGCAGACACCACGTCGGTGCTACTCACCGGGCAGCTCCTCGGAGCTGGCGTTGGACGAGCACGGAACGCTCGCGAGTGCGGCTTGAGACAGCTCTCCTGACCGGGGCTGGGGTTCTCGCATTGTGGCTCCGAACGAACTGGGCGGCCAGGACATATCCAACCCTGGATGATAGCAGGGGGGGCATCTCGAGCCAGGGCCGCCGTCCGCCAAGCCTAACGTCGTTGCTTTCCGCACGACTCCAGACGGAGAATCCACCAGTCGAGACCTGAGGCGGTCCGAGCGCAGAGCGGAAGAGCCGCATGACCGGTCCGGCCCCGGTCTCACCCCGGTCCACGATGATGAGCCCGACATCGTAGCGAGCGAGGACGGTGCGGGTGGTCGCCAGCAGCATCCGGCCGAGGGGGGAGCGGCCGTAGAGCGTCATGCCCTCCTGGTTGGCCAGGAACTGCTGCAAGCCGGGAGGGGTTATCGACCTCGGGCCGAATTCTGGGCTGCCGCCAGCGCCAGGATTCAGCGCGTAGCCGTCGAGCAGGCGGAACCGGTAGCCGCTGCCGGCCTGCCAGAGCATTCGATGGAGGAGCGATGGCCTGAGGTTCATCGGCGCCGGCGCCGGGTAGGGGTAGGTGAGAGCGACCGGATCACCTGGTGGAATGACTCGGCGGATCGCAGCGGGGAGCGCACGAATCTGTTGGGCCGTGTACGGCTATCGTGGCCACTGTGTGGCGACCACGAGGGCGAGAGCAACGACAGGGAACACGATGATGTGCCTTGGAGCCGTTGTGGGTCGTAGGCGGCGCCGCCCGTCGAGAGCCAGGGACCGGTTCACGGGGGGAACCCCAGATGCTGGTTGCCGCCTACCACATCCTCGACGAGAAGGTCCCCTACAAAGACCTCGGTGCTGACTGGTTTGTGAAGCGCCGGCCCGAAGCCCATGCCCGCCGCCTCGCCAACCAGATCGAGGCATTCGGCTATCGCGTCACGAGTAAACCCACCGACGAAGCTGCGTGAGCTGACAACAACTTAGATTCGGGACTCACGTCCCGAGCGGGGCTTCGCCCCGCGTCTTGGTTTAGCGCCCTCCTACGAGGGGGTTTTCACGTTAGGCAACAGGCGTACGCGAAGCTCAGGCTCTCGAATTGGACCGCTGGCCTCAGAGCCGAAGGAGGCAATTCGTAGCGCCTGCTCTCATCGGAGGCAACGCGCGTAGATCTCGATCACATTCCTCGCCTGTACCTCGGGTGAGAACATGGTGGCTGCCCGAGTCCTCCCCCAGGCGCTGCATTCCGCGGCGAGGTCTCCGTCGGCGAGGATGGCATCTATCCGGGCGGCCAGAGCTCCCATGTCGCCTGGAGGGAAGAGCGACGGCTCCCATCCCGCCAGCAGCTCTGCCGGGGCGCTGGCCTGGGCGGCTATGACCGGTAGGCCGCACGACATGGCTTCGAGCAGGACGAGTCCGAAGGCCTCGTAGTCACTCGGCAGCACCAAGAGGCTGGAGCCCTGGTACAGCGCAGCCAGCTCTGCAGCCGAAGTGGTTCCGGCCAGGTGCACTCGGGAATGGACTTGTAGGGCCACGCCCTGAAGAAGCTCCACGCCATGGCCCGGGCCGGCCAGGACCAGGCTCGCATCGGGGTGGCGTTCCAGCACCTGCTCAAAGGCGGGGAGCAGGAGGTCCAGGCGCTTATGAGGCGCGTTCCTCCCGACGAAGAGGATCACGGGCCCGCCGTCCGGGCGAACCCCCAAGCGGGCCCATATCGCTGGATCGGGGGGCGGAAGGGGCCGGATGGCCGGGGGCACGATCTCCATGCTGCGAGCAGGCAACCCTGCCTCGAGCAGCCGGTCGGCCTCGAAGCGTGAGACCGGTAGCACCAGGCTCGCGCTGGTTACGATCCTACCGATAGTCGCCTGATGGGCCCGCCCCGGGAGGGTTCGCGGCGGGTGGTAGTACGGCGTCAGCGCCAGCGGGGTGCGGGTCGTGCGCGCGGCCAGCGTAGCCATATCAGTCGTGAACAGATGCATACCGTGGGCATGGATGACGTCCGCCCTGTAGCGCAGGAGAGCGGGGAGTATGCCTGGAGCGATGGGGTAGCGGCCACTCTTCCTCCCGGTGATCAGGCGGCATCGGGTTACCTCCAGGCTCTCGTCATCCGGGAGGGCGGTGCCTCCCGGCATCCCATGGGTGGTGCAGAGGACCTGGACTGCTGCCTTGCGAGTGGTGGCGAGCGCTTGCGCCAGCGTGGAAACGTACGTCTCGATACCGCCTATGGCAGGGGGATATCTGAGGCAGACATGCGCCACGTGCAGGGGCTCTCGTCCCGGCTGGGTCATCGGCCTGGCCCCGGCTGGGTCATCGGCCTGGCACGGTGGAACGCAGTAGCTCTCTCGTTATAACGGCTAGTGCTGCCGGCACCTCTCCAGGGTGGCCGAGAGCCCGGCTTCGCACCCATGATGCGGAGTAGAGCGACGGGTGCCTGCGGCGAAGCTTCTGCTTCAGCTCAGGTCGCTTCGTGTTCGCACGCGATATGAGCGATCCGGGACGCCGCCTGTAGGAGAAGCAGACATCTGGCACATACGCGCCGATCCAGCCGTGCTCCAGGGCGGACAGCCAGAAGTCCCAGTCTTCGTAGCCGTCCGAGAGCTCCTCGGCATAGCCGTGAGCGCTTTCCCACACCGAGCGCCGGAACATTCCGCAGTACGGCACGATATTATCTGCCAGTAGGGCAAGGCCGTTGAAAGCAGGGATGTGCCAGCGGCGGCTGCTCTCGCCGAACATCTTGACCGAGGGATAGGCGAACCCGAGGGGCGGGTTACCTTCCAGGACCTCGCGCAGCCTCTCGCAGTGGAGCGGGTCGAGCCTGTCGTCGGCGTCGAGACATACGATGTAGTTCCCCGGTTGCTCGGCGATGGCGGCATTACGAGCTGCCGGGAGTCCCCTATTCTCCTGTCGGAGCAGGACGATCGAAGGGTCGCGAGACAGTTGCTCCAGGACGCCAAGAGTACGATCGTCTGTCGATCCATCGTCCACGATCACCACTCGGGCTGGCGCACTCTGGCCAAGTGCCGACTCGGCCGCCTCCAGGAGGTAGGTGCCGTCGTCATGGCAGGGGATGGCTATGAGGATGGCTTCGGCGGGAGCGGCCTCCGCTGGCGACATGTGGGCGTGATCAGGTGCTGGCGCCCTACAGGGCCCCGAGCACCGCCTCTGCGGAGCTCACCTCCAGGCCACCCGCTGGCTCCACGAAGAGCTCGCGTATCACGCCATCGTCTATTATCGCGGCGTAGCGCTTGGAGCGGGAGCCGAGGCCGAAGCTGCTGCCATCCATCTCCAGCCCCATGGCCTTGGTGAACTCGCCATTCCCGTCTGCGATCATGAGCACGGCATCGCCTACTTCGCGGTCTCTTGCCCATGCGTCCATGACGAAGGCATCGTTCACGCTGATGCAGGCGATGCAGCCGACTCCCTTGGCCTTCAGCTCATCGGAGCGTAGAACGAAGCCCGGGAGATGGTAGTCGGAGCAAGTGGGGGTGAAGGCTCCCGGCACGGCGAAGAGCACTACCAGCCCATCTCCGAGAAGCTTCCCTGTCTGAGCGGGGCGCGGGCCATCGCTGGTGGCGGTCATTACCTTCGCGTCCGGGATCCTGTCTCCTGGCTTCACTGGCATGTCGGGCTCCTCCTGGTAGATGCGCGGGTATCGTCTCGCACAGGGGCGTGGCTGCACACCTGTGCGCTGGCTCTATAACTCTAGCGGGGCCGTCGCTCTGGCGGGGCCGTCAAGCTCGCCGGCATTCTGGCTGGCGGGGCTCGCTCGAGCTAGCGGGGCCGGCTGGCGGGATCTGGTTGAACCCGTGCAGGATTGCACGCAGGTTTCCCGGCCTACCACCTGTCTTCGCCTCCCTGCCGTCAGCCTGGATAGAGATGGTGGATACAGAGGCAGGATCCAGCCTCAGCCTCCAGGCAACGCAGTCTCCCACCCCGAGCGCCCACGCCACCGCTGCTTTTATAGGAGAGACATGGCTAACGACGATGACATCGCTCTCGCTGGCGGTGTCTGACAGCTCGATGCAAGCGGCTCTTACTCGTAACCCGACTTCGTTCAGGCTCTCACCTCCCTCTGGCCGGTAGCCGGGATCAGCCATCCAGGCACTCCATACGCTCGTGGGCACAGATGATGCCGGAAGGCCGTCATAGACGCCGTAGTCCATCTCGATCCACCTATCGTCCACCGTGATATCGCCCCGTGAGAACGCATGCAACGAGCTGGTTCTCGCCTCGCCGATCTCGCCTGCCAGTAGGTCGGCTGTTACACGGGCGCGCTCCAGCGGGCTCGTGACGATCGTGATCGGACCGCTCAGGCTGTCTCGCAGGTAAGCGCCGGCTCTCCTCGCGCCCGCGACCCCAGCCGGAGTCAGCCGGAAGTCGGCGCGACCAGCCAGCAGCCCCCCGGCATTCGCCTCCGATTCTCCATGTCTTACAAGGATCAACATGGGATCTGTGGGGTGCCTTGCCTTGGAGCCGCTCTCAACGTACCAGGATACGTCCGCACTGCTCGCAGGTGATGATGGCGCCAGGATCTGCGTGCATGGCTCGCTGGTGCTCGACCGCCGGCAGGGAAAGATGGCAGCCGGTGCAGACCCCATGCAGGAGGCGCGCCGCACCCTGCCCGCCGAGGTGCTTACGGATGGCTTCGTATTGCGCCAGCAGATCACCGGGAATGCCGCCTGCTGCGTCATCGCGCTGCTTGGCGATGGACGCGACCTCTTCATCTATGGCATCGCACTCGGCGTGAGCTCGCTCCTCGAGGCGCGTAGCCTGCGCCTCTGCTTCGGCCGCGTCCTTGTCGAGAGCAGCTATGGCCTGATCGAGGGGCTCGAGCTCTTCCATGCACTGGATCTCGGCGTCCTCGAGCTCCGAGCGGCGGCTAGCTATGTGCTCGACCTCGTGCGCCATAGCCTCGAGCTCCCTGGCGGCAGACACCTCACCTCCGTACATGCGCTTCTCTATAGAGCGGATTCGCTCGCTTGCCTGGGCGATGTCAGCCTCTAGCCCATCTTGGCGCGCTATCGCGGCATCACGCTCGGCAGCGACCCTCTGTCTCTCAGAGGCGATCTTGCCTACACGCTTCATGCAGGCATCCAGAGCGGAGATGGCTTCGAGGTGGGAGCGCCGGTAGAGGAGCTGGTCGATGGCGAGATCGTACTCCTGGACCTGCATCAATGCTTCGAGAGCCGGAGAAGCGGAGATCTTCTGATCGCCAGCGTGGCTCCCGGTCGCGCCACCCTCGCTCAAATAGCCCTCCATGCCGCTAGAGCGTATCGCGGGTCAGCTAGCGTCTCCTCGCCGGAGCGAGCGAGCTCCTCGCCGGAGCGAGCGAGACGAACGAGCCCTGGTGCTGGGACGAGTTCCGCTGCGGCCAGTGCAGCACCCTCCCTCAGCCCCCAGTCGCTGACAACGAGGTGGTCGATTCGCAGGGCGGCGACTGCGGTACGCAGGATGGCTGTTCCTACGGGAAGGAGCTCCGCACGGCGTTCGGGGATGTCTGGGTGCGACCGACGATCCGCGAGCGAGGCGCCGGCCAGCCAGCGGTCCACCCCTAGGAGGGAGGCAAGGGACATCTCCATGCCGTGTGTCTCTACAGCTCCTGCCCCGTGCAGCTCGGGAGCGGAGGCGAGGGCCTGCGAAGCGCTCAGGCGGCTTATCGCCCTTACTGTTCCGCCGCTCGCGACGGCAGGCAGGCTGCCATGAAGCCTCTGGTCGCTAGATAGTCGCTCGACGACTGGTGCCAGCGTGGCGGCTACGTGACCACCGATCTGTGCCCGTTCAGGCGCACCGAGTGGGTCGCCTGGTCGGAGCAAGCCGTAGAGTGCGGCGACGCCCGCCTCGACACTCATGGCCCACTCGAGATCGTTGCCTCGGGCGAAGCCGATCTCGAGGCTGCCGCCTCCCAGGTCGAGGGAGAGCCACGGTTCGTCTCCGGATAGGTCACGCAGGAAGCTCGATCCTGCCACCTGCCCGGTGAAGACGAGCTCGGCTTCACCCCGCCCGTCGAGTATCTTGATCGGTACCCCGGATGCTTCCGAGAGCTCGGCTGCCACCTCGGCTCCGTTCGCAGCGCTACGAAGTGCCGCGGTTCCGTACCCGACGCAACGATCAGCATCGAGGCTCCTGATGAACCTGCCCAGCCGTGTCGCTACCGCCCGGGCAGCGGCACGCTCTCTGGCAGGCACGGTCCCCTGCTCGGCTACTACCGTTCCGAGGTGGAGCAGCTCGCGGTCGCGTGCCAAGCGCTCCAGGTCCGGGGCACCGCCAGCTCTGGCAGGTGGCCGAACTTCGGCGACGAGCGCGTGGAACGAGCTACTGCCCAGGTCCAGCACGCCGACGCGCACGCTGCCCAGGCTAATCGCTCAGGCCCCCTGAACCGGTGGATGCTGGCGAAACGAGCCCGGCCGCCCAGCCCTCGCCTGCATTCACTATGCCAGCGGGCCTGCGGCAGCGGCGACCAGCGGCGAAGCGAGCCCGGCCGCCCAGCCCTCGCCTGCATCTAGACTCGGGTGGTCTGGCACAGCCCCGGGGGAGTGGCACAGCCCCGGGGGAGTGGCGCAGTTCCGGGGAGTGGCGCAGCTTGGCAGCGCGCCTGCTTTGGGAGCAGGAGGCCGCGGGTTCAAATCCCGCCTCCCCGACCAGCACAGAGGCTACTTTCGGCTCTTCGGATCTCAGCGGGGCGCGGCCCGCCAGATTCCGACGAGCCTTTTTAGTCTCACCGACTTCCGAGCGTGCAACATAGGCGCAGGCGCTCCATGCTGGCCTTCGTGTGCCCGCCCAGAGCTCACCGGCGCGGAGCCCACCATAGGCAGCTAGCCGCACGGCCAGTGCCAGGTCGGGCCGGTGGCTTGGTGCAGCCACCTGAGCGCCATGGCCGGCCTGAACACTGGGTGCTCAATCTCGTGCGCCAGGGCCTCGACCTGGGCAACGGTGAGCACGGTGAGCACCCGCTTCGGCGGCCTGGGCAGGCGTACCCTGGCCGTGGGGTCAGTACCCAACGCACCTCCCTCGACCGCCAGGTGGCAGATGGCCCGAAGCGGGTCGATGGCCCGCCGGATCACGTCAGGGTGGACTCCATCCGCGATCATCTCTGTTACCCATGCCTCGATGTCACGACGGGTGACTGTACGGAGATCAGCCGCTCCCCAGCGCGGTAGCGTCCTGCCTCGAAGCATCTGCTCGTGTCCGGCCCGGGTCGTCGCCTTCCAATGCACGGAGCGGGCTAGCCACCGTTCAGCCCAGGCCCCGACAGTCTCGGCGCGGCGCTCCGGGGCGCTCCACTTCCCGCGCACGATATCGGCCTCGGTGATCGACAGCCAGCGCTCGGCCAGGCCCTTCGTCGAGAACGTCTGGGGTGCGTTGTGTACCGTACCGTCAGGCCCGGTGTAACCGGCCTGCCATCGACCGGACGGGAGCTTGCGGACCCGCCCGAAGCGCCTCCGGGGGCGGGAAGCGGTGTTCGCCATGCCCGGAGTCTCGGACGCTGCTGAAGTAGTCACCTGTCAGGTGGCCGGGGTCGATAAGACCCTTTGGGGGGCACGGGAGGCGTCGTGATCATCCGCATGACCGTGCGAAGGCTGGCGATCGCGCCACGCATCGGTTGTGAATGCGACGCCCAGAGGCTCGACGGGGCCTGCTCCTGTTTGCTCCGCGGGTATGCGAGTCCCTCAGGACCCTGCGAGCACCCACCGGACGCCGTCGTGGCTCAGTCCGAGCACGGCCAGGCGCGCCCAGTTGATCGCGCCGGCACGCGTGTGGAGATCGGTACTCACACGTTCGAGTCCTCGAGTGCGTGCCCGGCGCCCGCCCCAAGGCCGGCGGACGAAGTGGGCGATCTTGCGTTCGACGATCGGGCGGTCGGCTCGGTAGCGGTCGGCCCATCCCGGCTCGCGCTGTTCGGCTCTGGCGCGCGCTGTTCGGCTCTGGCGCGCTGCAACGTTGCCTCGTGAGGATGGATGGTGATGACCCGCCCCGAGCGGGCTGCCGTGCACTCGGCACGCAGTGGGCACGACGTGCAATGCGCCTTGAAGACGGCACGCCCGCCGCCGCGTCTCGGGGTGATAGTGACCGTCTGGCCGGCCGGACAGGTCACGGTGTCTGCGTCGAGGTCCACCAAGAAGCGGTCCTTGGTGAAGCGGCCGGTGGCGTTGCGCACCGGCGGGGACTTGGCGGTGACCTTGAACCCCTTATCCTCCAACTCGTCGCGGATCGCTCCGTCGGCGTAGGCAGAGTCGCCGAACACCTCGGGCTTGTCGTCGTTGTCGGTCAGTCCGTCGAGGAGATCTTCGGCCGCCTCGCGGTCGTGGGTGTTGGCCGCGGTGGCCACTACCTCGTCGATGAGCTCTGAGTCTGGGTCGACCGACAGGTGGGCTTTGTAGCCGTCGAAGCGGCGGTTACGGGACTTGTGACCGTGCCGGGCCTCGGGGTCGACCGTGGAGATGACCCGGTCACGAGCCACCTTGCGCACGATGCGAAAGACCCCGTCCTCGCCGGCCTCGGTGTCCTGGCCCGCCACCACGGCGAGGAGGTCGACCGCAGCGCGGGCGTACTCGGGCAGGGTCTCGCCGTCGAGCGCACCGAGGGCGCCCAGGGCGTCATGCACCAGCGCGTCGACGAGGGCCTCACGGGCAGTGGGGTCGTCCCAGTCGCATGGCGGCTTGCCCGGCGTGGCGTACTCGTCGTCACGCTTGAGCGCCAGGCGCACCTCTTCCGCCAGCGGGCTCGACGCCTGGTCCAAGGCCACCAGGACTTTGCGGATCGCCGCGCGCAGCTGGGTGACGGTGTCCTCGGTGGCCACGGCGTCGAAGATGGGTGTCGAGTCGAGGACCCGGGCCCGGTGCTTCATGGCACCGGTCTCGTGCGCTACCACCTTGGTGTCCTCGA
>DAHXND010000038.1 GCA_027366675.1 Acidimicrobiales bacterium | reverse complement strand
GGCGCGGGCTCGCCAGCCGCCGGCCCGAGTCCCAGGGGCCGGCTTATCGCTATGGAAGGCGGGGAAGGAGTGGGCAAGTCGACACAGGCCGCTCTGCTCGCCGCATCGCTCGGTGGCGTCCTCTCGCGCGAGCCCGGCGGTACCAGTCTCGGAGAGATCATCCGGGAGGTGCTCCTCGATCGACTGGCGGGCTCCGTGAATGCCCGCAGTGAGGCGCTGCTCATGCTGGCTGCCCGGGCTGCCCACGCGGACGAGGTGCTGTGGCCGGAGATCCTGGCGGGCCGCTCCGTCGTGGTGGATCGTTATGCCGGCTCTACCCTTGCCTATCAGGGCTATGGTCGCGGGCTGGACCGAGATGAGCTGCGAAGGCTTTCTGAGTGGGCTTCGCGTGGCCTGTGGCCGGACTGCAACGTGCTGCTCAGGCTGCCAGCGCAGCTCGCCTCGCAGCGCCGTTGCCGCCGATCCGACCGCTTCGAGGCAGAGGGCAGCGCGTTCCATGAGCGCGTCCGGGCCGGGTTCGAGGAGATGGCTTCGAGCGATCCGGGGCACTGGGTCGTCGTAGACGCGACCGGCTCTGTTGGCGAGGTGGCTGCCCGCGTTCTCGATGCCGTCAGAGAGCATCTCTCTCATGGTGACACAGATGATGGCTGATTCGAGCCTGAGGCCCAGGATCTTCGATGGGGTGATCGGTCAGAAGCAGGCGCTCGACCTGCTCTCCGCCACTATCTCCAGGCCGCTCCATGCCTACCTTCTGATGGGGGCGTCCGAGGTGGGTGAGCGCGATATCGCCCGGCGCTTCGCAGCGGCGCTCTTGTGCGAGGAGGGGGGTTGTGGAAGCTGCCAGCAGTGCCGTCTCGTGCTTGCCGGCAGCCACCCTGATGTGGTCGAGCCGGTCAGGCAGGGCGCTGCCTGGAGTGTCGGGGAGATGAAGGCACTGGTCCGGACAGCAGCTCGTTCTCCGATGATCGGCAGGCGTCAGGTGATCGTTATTTCCGATGCTCATCTAGCCGGTCTTGCCGGACCCGTGCTCTTGAAGACCCTGGAAGAGCCTTCGGCCAACACGGTCTTCGTCCTCCTGGCAGAGGAGCTTCCCCGTCACCTTGCCACGATTGCCAGCCGCTGCATGGCGGTGCCGCTCAGGTCATGGAGCCGCCAGGCTGTGCGGGACCAGCTCTTGGCCGAAGGCGTGGCTCAGTCGGTGGCAGAGATGGCAAGCGAGCAGGCGTCCGGTCGTATCGAGCACGCCCGCCTTCTCGCGAACGACCCTGATTTGCTCGCGCGTCGCGAGATCTGGATGGGGTTACCCGACCGTCTGGACGGTACAGGAAGTGCCGTAGCGCTTCTCGTGGATGAGGTTCAAGCCTCTCTCGAGCGAGCGCTCCTTCCTGTGGCCCAGCGGCAGAGCGAAGCCATGGCCGAGCTCGTGGCTCAGGGGGAGGCGGCTGGGCTGCCCGTATCCGCTGCTCGGAAGGAGATGGAGGAGATACACCATCGTGAGCTGCGACGGTATCGTATGGAGGAGCTGAGAGCTGGGCTCGGGGCGCTGATCGCTTGCTACCGCAGCCGGGCAGTCGATTCGCTCCAGGCTCGCAGTGAAGCGGGATCGGGAGCCGTTCATTCCTATGAAGCCCGCGAGATAGGCCGCGACATAGACAGAGCCCGTTCGTCCCTCGTAGCAGTCGAGACGATCCACCGGACGCTGACCGAGCTGGTGCGCAATCCCAACGAGGCATTACTGCTCCAGGCGCTGTTCCTGAGGCTCTCTGCCCTCTAGCAGGACTGGCGGGGGATAGAGGCCGCGCGAGCGCTCCGCCCTCCAGCTCTGCATGGGTTCTGGCTGTTGCTCGAAGAACTGTTGCCCGCCGGATGAAGCTGGCAGAATAGACCAGCCCACGATTTGCCCGGGTAGCTCAGCCGGTAGAGCAGCGCACTCGTAATGCGCAGGTCAGGAGTTCGAGTCTCCTCCCGGGCTCTTTGACAGTCCTACTAGACGGGCCTTTTTGCCCGGGAGCATCGGCGGGTGGTCCAAGCCGGGCAATATACGGGCAATAGTGGGTCGGTGGTCGCGGCCTCGATGACTGCACCGAGACGGGTCGTGAGCTCTGTATCCAGCCCCGGCAGTAAGTGCCCGTAGGTGCCGAGGGTGACCGTGATTGAGCTGTGTCCCATCCGCTCCATGATGGCTCTAGGGTGCGCCCCGAGAGAGATGAGCAGGCTGGCATAGGTACGCCCGAGCTGGCGCTTAAACCTCCGACGCGCTCACCGACGGCGGCCACCGTCTCGGCGTCCGACAGGCTGGTTGGTTTGCTCGTGCGTCATAACTTGCGGGCTGGTAGACTATCACTCCGCAAGTTATGTCTACCTACCTCTTCCCAGACCACGACGAGTTCGTCGACCGCGAGGACGAGCTGGGGCGGATCCAGCGGTGGTGGGACGACGCCCGCGACCCGTTCCCGCTCATGTTGTACGGGCGCCGACGGACTGGCAAGAGCTGGCTGTTGCGAGAGTTCGCCCACCGCAAGGATGCGGACTTCTTTGTCTGCGACAGTCGAGCCGAAGGTGATCAGCTCGCGTACTTCGCAGGCGTCCTTGGGCGCTCGATCGGCGTGGTGCCCGCGATTCCCGACGTGCGGACGTTCTTCGACGTCATCCTGCGCCGGCCGAACGCGGGGCGCCGACTGGTCGTGATCGACGAGTTCCCCCTTCTCCTTGAGCAGAGCCGGGGAGCCGACTCGGCGCTTGCCGCTGTGATGGAGGAACGAGAGAGCGCAGCGGTGAAGCTGGTGTTGTGTGGATCCCAAGTCTCGACCATGGAGTCCCTCCTTGGCGCACGGGCACCGTTACATGGACGGGCCACGCCGCTTTCACTTGCTCCGCTCACCTTCGAGACGGCGCGGAAGTTCTTGCCCGGCCTTGGCCCCGAGGAGCTCATCACCCGCTTCGCCATTGTGGGTGGCATGCCGTTGTACCTACGCAGGATGGCCCGGCGTGCGAGCCTCAAGTCGGTGGTCTGCGAGGAGGCATTGAGCTCGCTCGCCCCCCTCCACGACGAGGTCCGAGAAGTGCTCTCGATGGAGCTGCCCAACACGGCGACGTATTTCTCGCTCCTCGCCGCGCTGTCGCGCTTTTCCAGTCTCGAGTGGGCCGACCTCGTCCAGCGTTCGCACGTCGAGGAGTCGATCGCCTCTCGCTATGTCCGTACCTTGGAGGATCTGCGAATCGTCGAGTCGGCAAACCCGGCCTTCGCACCCCCCAACGCCAGGCGGCGACGATACCGCGTGGTCGACCCGTTCGTGCGGTTCTGGTTCCGTTTCATCTTCCCGTTCCAGGCCGATTTGTCGTCTGGGTTCCGCCCTGGGGACCATTACGACCGCAACGTCGAGCCGTTCCTCGCCGACCATGTGGCGGCGACGTTCGAGGACACCTGCCGGGCGTGGGTGCGAAGCCACTTCGAGGTGTCAACCGTGCGCGCGTGGTGGGGGCTGGCCCGTCGCGACCTCCGTCGGCGGAAGACCCGGACGACCGAGGAGATCGACGCCGTCGGGGCACATGGCCCAAAGGTCGTTGTCGTCGGGGAGTGCCGGTGGCGCAGTCAGCGGATGGGCCGCGACGTGCTGGACGACTTGGTGGAGTACAAGCTGCCGGCGCTGGCCCAGACCGGTGCGAACATCTCGGGAGCGAAGGTCGCACTCTTTTCTCGAAGTGGCTTTCGCTCCGAGTTGCGGGAGATGGCAGCTCGTCGGGGCGACGTGCTGCTTGTCGAGCTGGCCGATCTCGTTGCGTGGACTGTGCCCGCGTGAACGCCGTGCCGAGCGCAGCGGGACGGTCCCGCCGGCTTTGCAACCGGGGGGATGTAACGTTGTGGGATGGCTCGCCCCGCCACACCCCCTAGTGCCACGAAGGCCCTGGTGGCGGAGTTGCGCTCCCAGGGGGTGGACTGCTCGTCTCGCCGCCTGGAGGACTGGCGCCGGGTGGGGCTCGTCTTGAGGCAGGTCGCCGAGCTGCTCCCGGCGCTGCTTGCCCCCGTCGTGGTGCAGCTCCGGCGCGTGGCCGCCAGGCTGCTGGCCG
>DAHXND010000029.1 GCA_027366675.1 Acidimicrobiales bacterium | reverse complement strand
CGGCCAGCCCGCCAGCGCCAGCCACGGCCAGCCCACCAGCGCCCGCCGTAGCGCTAGCCACGAGCTGACCTGCACTCAGCCATGCCCGCCCTGCCCTCAGCCACCGCCCCTCCTATCCTCAGTCACCGCCCGCCCTGCCCTCGGCCACGAGAACCTCGGCCTGCGCCTGTGCCACCAAGGCCTCCACTATCTCGTCGAGCTCTCCGGCCAGCACACGATCCAGCTTGTGCAGCGTCAGCTTGACCCGGTGGTCCGTTACGCGGTTCTCCTTGAAGTTGTACGTGCGGATCTTCTCGGAGCGACCGCCCGAGCCGATCTGGCTCTTCCGCTGGGCCGACTGCTCTGCAGCCAGCTTCTCGGTCTCGGCGCGCATAAGCCGTGCCCGCAGGACGAGCATTGCCTTCGCTCGGTTCTGGATCTGGCTCTTCTCGTCCTGCATGGACACCACTATCCCCGTCGGAATATGAGTGATTCTTACAGCAGAGTCGGTGGTGTTGACCGACTGCCCGCCGGGGCCGGTGGAGCGGAACACATCTATCCGTAGATCCGCCGGGTCTATGTGGACGTCTACCTCGTCTGCTTCAGGAAGCACTGTGACTGTGGCAGCCGAGGTATGGATCCGGCCCTGGGACTCGGTGACCGGCACCCGCTGCACCCTGTGCGGACCGCCCTCGAACCGGAGGCTGCGCCAGCAGTCAGCCCCCTTCACGACGAACACCACTTCCCCGTAGCCGCCCTGCGGGGATGCCTCCGCCTTCAAGACCTCCAACTTCCAACCCTTCCGCTCAGCGTATCGAGAGTACATCTCGAACAGATCGCGAGCGAACAGGTTCGCCTCCTCGCCACCTTCGGCACCCCGGATCTCCATTATCACATTCCGACCGTCATTCGGATCACGGGGGACGAGCCTCGCCCGGAGCTCTTCGGCTCGGCGAGCCAGCGCGGCCTCTGCATGCTCCACCTCGTCCCGGGCAAGCACGCGCTCATCGGCGCTCGACTCCTCCACCATCTGGCGCGCCACCTCTAAATCGGCGCTCGCCTCCCTGTAGGAGCGAAGAGCCTCCACCACCGGCGACAGCTCCTTGTGGCGGCGTGAGATCTTGGTCAGGCGGGCAAGCTGCGCTGCATCAGGCTGGCCTTCCTGGCCTGAACCGGCACCCTCGAGCTCCGCCTCGATGCTCTCGTACTCCGCCTCCAATGGCTCGATCGCCTCCAGCGCCAGATGAGGGATGGCTGGATGAGATGGTGATCCGGCACCTCGCTGCGAGACCCCGCCAGCCTGCGAGGGCGATCCTCCACCCGACGCCACCAGCGGCTCATCGACGGCCGCCAAGCCGGGTTACCTGCGCTTGCGCTGGGCGAGCTTGCCGTAGCGGCGCTGGAAGCGCTCCACCCGCCCACCGCTATCGACCAGCTTCTGCTTGCCCGTGTAAAACGGGTGGCACTCGCTGCACAGCTCCACGTGCAGCTCAGCCTTCGTCGAGCGGGTGACGAACGTGTTGCCACATGAGCAGCTCACGGTGGACTCGACGTATGCAGGATGTATGTCAGGCTTCATGACGGCTCTCATTCTAGCTGCTATGGAACGCTGTACGCTACGGCTGGAGACGGTGGCAGGCACGCTCGGTGCTATGGCTCAGGACGCTCGGTGCTACGGCTGGAGACGGCGGCGGCGGCTCAGGACGGTGGCGTCGGACCCTTCGCTATCTCCGAGAGGAACTCCGCGTTCGAACCGGTGGATCGGATCTTGTCCATGAGGAGCTCGAGGCCGGCAGCAGCATTGCCCTCGCTCCCGAGCGCGTTCAGCACACGGCGCAGCTTCCACACCTGCTGGAGCTCGTGACGGCTGAAAAGCAGCTCCTCGTGCCTGGTAGAGCTCCCGTTCACGTCGATGGCGGGATAGATCCGCCTCTCGGCGAGCTTCCGGTCGAGACGCAGCTCCATGTTCCCGGTCCCCTTGAACTCCTCGAAGATCACCTCGTCCATCTTCGAACCAGTCTCGATGAGCGCCGTGGCAAGTATCGTGAGCGAGCCGCCCTCTTCGATGTTCCGTGCTGCACCGAAGAACTTCTTCGGCGGGTACAGAGCGCCGGAGTCCACGCCGCCTGACATGATCCTGCCGGTAGCAGGCTGGGCAAGGTTGTATGCGCGCGCCAGCCTCGTAATACCGTCCAGGATTATGACCACGTCCTTCCCGAGCTCGACGAGCCGCTTCGCACGTTCGATAGCAAGCTCCGCCACGGTCGTGTGCTCCTCCGATGGACGGTCGAACGTAGAAGCGACTACCTCTCCCTTTACCGAGCGCCGCATATCAGTCACCTCTTCGGGTCGCTCGTCCACCAGCAACACCATGAGATGCACTTCAGGGTTATTCGCCTCGATGGAGTGGGCTATCTGCTTCATTACCGTGGTCTTCCCGGCCTTCGGTGGCGATACGATCATACCGCGCTGGCCCTTTCCTATCGGGGACAGCAGATCCACTATGCGGGCCGTCACGTTCGCCGGATCGCCCGGAACCTCCAGGTCGAGGCGCGAGTCAGGGAACAAAGGGGTGAGATCCTCGAACCTCGGCCGCTCACGGGCCATCGCAGGATCGAGCCCACACACAGAATCTATCTGAACCAGAGCTGGAAACTTCTCGTTGTTAGCTGCAGGACGGCTCTGGCCCTCGATGTAGTCCCCCTTTCGAAGGGCAAAACGCCTGACCTGGCTGATCGAGACATAGACGTCTCGCGAGCTCTGCAGGTAGCCAGCGGCTCGCAGGAAGCCATATCCCTCGTCTCGCAGATCGAGCAGTCCCTTCACCTCCACAGGCTCGCCCTGGTATACGGGCTCCTGGGTGCCTGCCGGCGCCCCCGTCTCACGCTCCCCACCGCCCGACCGCCCGCGGCGACGGCGACTCCTGCGCCCGTTCGAGTCGTTATACGCCTGGCGGCCCGGGTAAGTGGCGAGGTCTCCAGATCCCACCTGATCCGATCTAGCCCGAGACGGCCTGGATCCGTTCCCTGCGCCACCCTCCTCCACGGCAGGCGTGCCTGCCGCCTTTTCCGATCCTTCTGTCTCCGATCCTTCTGTAGTCGGAGCCGTGGATGCTGATCCTTCTGTGGGCGGAGCCGTGGATGCTGATCCATCCCCTGCGCCGCCTACAGCGCCTTCATGCGATCTACCCGGACCGGTGCTGCCTCCGGCTGGTGCGGGGGAACCTGTCTGAGCTGGCACCCCGGCGTGCTCGGGCACCCCGGCACGCTGGGAGACCCCGGTCGCGCCAGCATCTTCCCGGGTGCTCGGCGCGCTGTCCCCGTTAGAGCTGTGACCATTCGTGGAGGGAGCGCCTACGCTAGCGGCCTGCATGATCTCCTCGATCAAGTCCGCTTTCTTCGCTCGCGCCTTCGGCTTGATCGAGAATGCCTCGGCGATTGCGACCAACTCTCCCCGATCCTTGCCAGCGAGGATCGATCGGTCCATTGCCTGCTCCGTCGTCATATACCAAAACCTGCCTTCTGCTTGTCTACTGTGAATGCGCTCGAATATCGCTGGGTTCCGCTGGGTTCGAACACGATTACCGCCCAGCGCCAAACTGCCTCCTGCGCTGCCATGTAACTCTCCTGATACGTCCTGTTCTGCCGCCAGGTGCGCTACCTGAGCTCCCCTCCCGCCTCAATCTCCACCAACGATCTCATATCACGCCGACCTCATATCTGGTCGCATTACATCTGAGGAGATCAAGTCATGCTGGCACCATCTGGCTGCTGCCATGGACCTCTAAGGTCGCCCCTACGCAGATCCGCGGCTGGCAGCAAGAGGCCGCCTCATGGTTTGGAGCAATCTCAGTATACACCTAGCTCCGGGAGCGCGTGCAAAGCGCGCGGCCGAAGTCCCGGCAGGCTGCTAGCGCTGCCCCCGAGCGCCTTCAGAGATCGAGCGCCTTCCGCACCGCCTCGGTAGTAGCCGGGGTAGCCGATGGAACCTTCACCTGGCTGATAGCGAGATCCGGATCCTTCAACCCATGGCCCGTCAGGACACACACCACGCTGGACCCCTCTGGAACGCCGAGCTTCAACAGCCCTGCCACCGACGCAGCGGAGGCCGCCTCGCAGAACACCGACTCCTTCTCGGCAAGGAAGCGGTATGCGGCCAGGATCTCCTCGTCGGTCACAGCAGCTATGACCCCCCCGGACTCGCTGGCCGCTGCAGTGGCCGGGTACCAGGAGGCAGGGTTACCTATCCGTATCGCGGTCGCTATCGTCTCCGGGTTCTCCACTGGGTGGCCCAGGACTATCGGCGCGGCCCCTGCCGCCTGGAAGCCGAGCATTCGAGGAAGCTTCGACGCTTTCCCTTCCCTCCTGTACTCCAAGTAGCCTTTCCAGTAAGCTGTTATGTTCCCAGCGTTCCCGACCGGGATGCAATGCACGTCGGGAGCATCACCCAGCACGTCCACGATCTCGAAGGCTCCTGTCTTCTGACCTTCTATGCGGAACGGATTTATCGAGTTGACTATGGTCACGGGCGCCTGCTCGCCTAGCTCTCGCACGATGCGTAGGGCTTCGTCGAAGTTCCCCCTGACCTGGAGCACCCGGGCACCATGCACCAGAGCCTGAGCCAGCTTGCCCAGTGCGATATGCCCTTCAGGGATAAGGACAGCGCACGTGATCCCAGCTCGGGCTGCGTAGGCCGAAGCCGATGCCGAGGTGTTCCCAGTGGAGGCGCACACCACCGCCTCGGCCCCAGCTTCGAGCGCCTTGGAGATAGCCATGGTCATTCCGCGGTCCTTGAAGGATCCTGTCGGGTTCAGTCCCTCCAGCTTCAGCCACACCGATGCGCTCACCCTCTCGGACAGGCGCGGGGCATAGAGAAGCGGCGTGCCACCTTCGAGGAGCGTCACGACCGGTGTGGACGCGCCCACCGGAAGCAACTCCCGGTAGCGCTCTATCACCCCTGGCCAGCCAGTTTCAGTCATCCGGCCAGGTCCCCTCCCACGACCCGCAGGAGCGCACCGACGCGCTCTACCGCCTCGAGGCCGCGCAACCCAGAGAGTGTGGACTGTATCGCTCTCTCCTTCGCTGCGTGCGTCAGGAAGACCAGCCGCGCCTCGTCGCCGATCCCGACCTGCTCCATGGATCGGATGGATACCCCGCTCGCCCCGAAGACCGACGCCACCGCGGCGAGCACACCGGGCCGGTCTGCCACCTCGATGCTCACGTAGTACTGGGTGACGAGCTCGCCCATGGGGTAGATCTTCGCCGGGGTGACATCGGGAACGTGGCCGTGATGCCCCGAAGATCCGTACGCGCCTCCAACCTTTGCCTCACGTGCGACGATGTATAGTGCGGCGTCGATCACATCCCCGAGCACAGCGCTCGCTGTCGGTCTCCCGCCTGCTCCCTGACCGTAGAACATCAGGGGCCCCGCCGCGTCGCCTTCGACGAAGATAGCGTTATAGGATCCTCTGACGGATGCCAGAGGGTGGCCGGCCGGAACCATGGCGGGATGCACGCGCACAGCCACGCTCTCCTCGTCGGGAGCCCGCTCTGCCACGGCCAGCAGCTTCACCTCGTAGCCGAGCTGGCGAGCGAACGCCACATCGGACGCCGTCACACCACTGATCCCCTCTCGATAGACGTCACTGGCCTGTACCGAGGCCCCAAAAGCGAGCGTGGCCAGGATAGCTGCCTTGTACGCTGCATCCTTGCCCTCGATATCCGAGGAGGGGTCTGCCTCCGCGTAGCCGAGTGCCTGCGCCTCAGCAAGCGCCTCCTCGAAGGACATAGCATCCTCGCTCATCCTTGTGAGGATGGAGTTCGTGGTGCCGTTCACTATCCCCATCACGCGGCTAACACGCTCGCCGGCCAGCGACTCGCGAAGCGGGCGCACGATAGGGATGGCTCCTGCGACAGCGGCCTCGTAGAGCAAGGGCACGCTGGAGGTCGAGGCCAGCCTGTGCAGCATCGAGCCCTGCGTCGCTATGAGCTCCTTGTTCGCTGTTACGACAGGCTTCCCCGCTGCGAGGGCTGCCGATATGCAGCTTCCGGCAGGCTCACTCCCGCCCATCAGCTCCACCACCACATCGATCTCGGGATCAGTAGCTACCGATAGGGGATCGGTCGCCAGACGGCCCGGTGCTATCCCCGGATGGCGACTTGGACTACGAACGGCCACCCTCTCCACCACGAACGCCAGCCCGAGATGCTCTGCGATCGCCGGCGCCTCCTCGCCTATCAGGTCGATCAGGGCAGAGCCCACGTTCCCTGCCCCTAGAAGGCCGATGCGGACCAGCGCATCTCCCCCCCGGGCGGCACGTTCTCGGGGGTCGCGTTCTCGAGCGTCGCGTTCTCGAGCGTCGCGTTCTCGGGGGTCGGGAGGAACCTCAGGCACCCGATCACGCTACCGCCTGCCAGGGACATTTGCAGGCTAGCCCTGGTCGAGCCGGAGCAGGTCCTCCTCTGTCTCACGCCGCACCACGACCTTCGCCTCCCCGGCCCGGCAGAATACCACCGGCGGGCGTGGCACCTTGTTGTAGTTCGACGCCATGGAGTAGCCATAGGCACCAGTGACAGGAGTGGCGATCACATCACCCACCACGATGTCATCTGGGACCTGCGCCGCCGAGACGACTATGTCCCCGGATTCGCAGTGCTTGCCGACCACTCTTACAGCACAGGGCCGCGACGCGCTCACCTCGCGAGGCAGGAATGCCTCGTAGCCGCTCCCGTAGAGAACCGGCCGCGGATTATCGCTCATGCCTCCATCGACAGCCACATACGTGCGGATGCCCGGGAGGTCCTTCACGGTCCCCACTGTGTAGCACGTGATCCCCGCCGTAGCAACGATCGCGCGTCCAGGCTCGGCGGAGAGGAACACCCCGTCGCCGATGCCCGAGCTCATGCAGGCATCCCGGACAGACTGCGCCCATTCCGTGATGCTGGGCGCGCTCTCACCGTTCACGTAGGCTACCCCGAGCCCGCCTCCTATACACAGCTCGGTAGGCGACAGTTGCCCTACCATGGCTGCCATGGCACTTATCGCCTTAGAATACGCGTCCAGGAGGAAGATCTGGCTTCCGATGTGCATGTGGACACCTGCAAGCTCTACGCCCGGAAGGGCCTTTAGCGAATCGACTGCCTGAGCGGCAGCACCACTCGCGAGGCTGAAACCGAACTTCGAGTCCTCCCTGCCAGTCTGCACGAACTCGTGCGTATGGGCTTCGACGCCCGGGGTGACCCTAACGAGCACCTTCTGACGCTGCCCGCTCGCCACGCCATATCGCAACAGATGCTCTAGTCGCGATATCTCATCGAAGGAGTCCACCACGATGCGCCCTACTCCCGCAGAGAGCGCTGCCATCAGCTCCAACTCAGATTTATTATTGCCGTGAAATGTGATGTGCTGTGGAGCGATGCCTCCTGCCAGGGCAACTGCCATCTCACCACCCGTAGCCACATCGGCCCCCAGGCCCTCCTGCGCTACGATACGTGCCATCGCAGTGCACCAGAAGGCCTTGGCTGCGTAAGCGGCACCCGGATGCCCGTCTAACCCGCCCCAGGCCCTATCTGCCTCTCTGCACCTGGCACGCAAGTGCTCCTCGTCGTAAGCGAAGAAGGGCGTTCCCACCTCACCTGCCAGATCGACAAGGTCGACCCCTCCTACCACGAGGTGACCTGACTTTGCGATGGTCGCGCTCTCGGGGAGGAGGCTCCACTGGATCGGAGCCTCGGAGCGTGGCGGCGCGCTCATCGTGGAGCCCGCCCGCTCATCGTGGGGCCCGGCCGCTCATCGCGCGCCCTGCGAGCTCATCTGCGGCCCGCCCGTTCACGTGCTCCGGCGCGTTCACATAGCCTCCGGCGCGTTCACCCCGAGGAGCTCGAGCCCGATGGCGAAACCTACACGGGAAGCCTCGACCAGCCACATCCGCGCCTGTGAAAGGTCGTCGGAGATGTCGGGACCGAGCACCGAGCAATCATGGTAGAAGCCGTGAAAGGCTCCAGCCAGATCACGCACCCAGCTCGTGATCCGCGAAGGGGAGCGAGTTGTGCACGCGTCGGCAAGCGCATCAGGAAGGGAGTCGAGCAGCCGGAGTAGCTCCAGCTCGCGCGGGTGGACGAGCGTGCTCAGGTCAGCTTGGTCCAGAGGCACCCGGACTACACCGCGCTCGGTCGCTACCCGCCCTATAGAAGCGATGCGCGCATGAGCGTACTGGACGTAGTAGACGGGATTCTCCATCGACTGGCGCCTTACGAGGTCGAGATCGAGCGTGGTGGCCTGGTCTATGCCAGATATCAGGCTAAGAAGCCTAGTCGCGTCTGGACCTATATCTGCTATCAGCTCATCCAGGGCTACGAAGTTACCCGATCGCTTCGACATCTTCCCGGTAGTGCCTCCCTCCACGAGTGAGACCATCTGGCCGAGCTTCACCTCCAGTCGACCCGGATCCACGCCGAGCGCCGAGACGCCTGCTACGAGGCTCGCCACCTGACCATGATGGTCAGCACCGAACACATCGATCACCCGATCGAAGCCGCGCACGAGGAACTTGTCACGATGATATGCCAGGTCGCCTGCCAGGTATGTGGCATCGCCATTCGACTTCACCAGAACCCGATCCCTGGTGTCGCCGAGCTTGGTGCTGAGAAGCCACGTAGCACCCTCTCGCTCCTCCACGAGGCCTGCTGCTGCCAGGAGCGAGATCGTCTCGCCCACCTTGCCCGTCTCCTCGATGGAGGCCTGGCTGTACCAGGAGTCGTAGACGATTCCCAGTGAGGCAAGTGTCGCCTTTATGTTCTCCAGTATCCGCTCAGCAGCGAAACGGCCGGCAGGCGTCGCGTCCTCTGTCCCGTCGTATTCCAGGGCAAGCTCCCGGACATAGGCGCCCTGGTAACCCTCCTCCGGCACGGGCTCGCCTCTGCGACGCGCGAGCACGCTCTCGCCGAGGCGCCTGATCTGGCCACCCGTATCGTTCACGTAGTATTCGCGCGTGGTCTCGTAGCCGCAGCGCTCCATGACCCGGGCGAGTGAGTCGCCGTAGGCCCCCCACCAGCCGTTGCCGACATGCAGCGGGCCGGTCGGGTTGGCCGAGACGAACTCGATCTGGACCCGCTCGCCACGGCCCAGATCGAGGCGGGCATAGGACTCCTCCCGATCGGCCACTACGGCAGGCAGCACCTCCCACAGCCACGAAGGAGAGAGCCGGAAGTTCACGAAGCCAGGACGAAGCGCCTCGACTGCCCTTACGTGGGCCGGCGGGGTCGAGCTCAGAGCGGTAGCGAGCTGGGAAGCGAGCTCCATGGGAGCCCGGCGGGCAGCTTTTGCGCAGGCCAGAGCCACATTCGTCGACCAGTCGCCGTGATCCGGGTTGGCTGGGCGCTCTAGGCGCACGCCTCCAGCCGGGGGCTCGACGCCCAGCCGGCGGAGCTCTGCCTCGACGGCCGAGCTTATGAGAAGTCGAGCACGCATGGTACCTGGAGAATGGCCCATCCTGGCGGCTCATGCAACCGCGGCCCGCGTGGTCCCTTCCGAGAGCTGGCCAGAGGCTGCGCTGCACCCGGAGCCAGGCGGCTCAGATGCTGCGCTGCACCCGGAGCCAGGCGGCTCAGATGCTGCGCTGCTCCCGGAGCCAGGCGGCTCAGATGCTGCGCTGAACGGAGTGCCAGGGCATACGCGGTACGCTTTACCCACCGAGCCAGCATGGCACGGAGCCATCATGAATGAAGGGCCCCAGTAGAAACGGCCCCAGTAGATCAGTAGGTACCCAGGTAAGGCTCCATTGCAGATAATGGCCCTCGTAGCTCAGGGGATAGAGCACCGGCCTCCGGAGCCGGGCGCGCAGGTTCGAATCCTGCCGGGGGCGCCGAGACGTCTTCACGTTTGGAGACGTCACTACTTCACATTTCGGCGCAAGTTTATTGTGCCATGGGCCTGTGACTTGCCTGCCGGTGGCTGGAAGTGGTCGGGCCTGCGCACATGCGCGCCAAGGTCCCCTATCCCGGAGGTTCAGGCCATTACAGCCTGAACCACCCTGGGTTACTTGGAGGCTCCTCACCTTGGAAAGGAAGATGGAGTCATGCCAACAGAAAGGATCCCAGGGAAGGCGTCGACACGGCGCTACGCCCTAACAGAGAAAGAGCAGGCCGTCAGGCTGGTACGGAAATTGCGGAGCGAGCTCGGCACCGAGCATGGCCCGATCCAGTGGGTCGCCAGCCAGCTCGGCTCACGGTGCCTGGTTCGCGGGAGCCGCGCTCATGGGCATCGGCATGGCTCTCGCGTACCCGAACCTCCTCACTGCCGTCGGCGACACTGCCGACCCGGCCTGGTGCGGCGGCGCCCTTGGGGTCTACCGGCTCTGGCGTGACGGCGGCTACGCGCTCGGCCCGCTGGTGCTCGGTGGTATCGCCGTCGTCGGGGGCATCACGGCCGCCATCTGGGCCGGCGTCGCCCTCGTCGGAACGTCGGAAGTCCTCCTCGCGTGGCTGCGCGAGACCGACCCGAAGCGTCGCGGACGGCCTCCTGCCTGGAAGGATCATCCAGAGTGGGTGGCGCCGTGAGCGCTCCGGGCGTGTCGGGGTGGGGCCTCCGCTTCAGGTGTCATCAGACCCAGGTCGGGACCCGATAGGCCACCACTGAGCCCCACGTCGCGGAGCGAGGCAACGGTGCTCTGATCCGCTCCCACCTCTCCGGTGTACTGCAGACATGCAGGAAGACGAGTAGGCGAGGCCGTCACCATGGGCCGGGACAACCCGGAGGTGGCCCACTTGTTGGACCAGGCAGTGCAACGATCCACCCGGTCGGGCCACGCCGCTCCACATGCCCGGCAAGGTTGCGCGCCAACGCTCCCATCACCTCCACCTCGACCTCGTCACGGCGATCGCTGTGCTCTCAGCACTGCGAGATGCGTTCCAGTCTGGTCGCTGAAAAGCGGGCGCAGTTGACGCGGGTCGACGTCGCCGTCCGGGAATAGGACGGCAGCCGAGGTCATCCCGGCGACGGTGTACGTGCGTCCGCCGCCGGGGCATGCTCTGCCGCGGCGCGGTCGATGCGGAAGGGGTAGAGACTGAGAGCGAGCAGGACATAGAGCGGGCCTGCATTGGGGTCGGTGGCCGCGCCGGCGAGGATCCCGCCGAAGTTCTGGCCGACCACCCAGAAGACACCAGACAAAGCGATGGCGACCCACAGGACGGTCTTCACCTGGTGGCCTCGCAGGACCAGCACGCCGATCAAGACTTCGATGAGGGCGAGGAGGAGGGCGAGGGGGTTGCCGACCGACCTGGTGGCCGTCGTCGCCAGCTTGTCGAGGTGGACGAGCCAGCCCGGTTCGCCCGGCTCGTTCATGGCGATGACGGAGGTCATGACCGCCTTGGGCTGGAACTGGCCGAACCCTGCGCCGACCTGCTCGACGCCTGCTCCGAACCACAGCAGCGCCCACAGGGCTCGGGCGCCGCGTGCACCGAGGAGGCCGGCGTCGGCGACGGCGTGGCGGGCAGTCCGTCCGGTCGGCCACAAGATGAGGCCGAGCAGGCCGTAGAGGAGCACCGCGCCGGGGAAGCCGGCCAGTGGGGAGTCCATGACCGGGGTGAGGAGGCCGCCGAGGCCCTCGCCGACGACCCACACGCCGAGCACCCAACCGAAGGACGCCACCAGCGCCGCCCTTACCGTGCGCCGCCAGAGGAGCCCGGCGCCGATCGCCAGCTGGGTGACGGCGAACAGCGCGTTCCATGCCGCCGCATGGGGCAGGAGGAAGTTCGTGACGCCCTCGATGACGTTCGCCACGACACGGGGTTGGAACATCGCGTTCATGGCCAAGAAGTTGGCGACGAAGCGGCGCGAGAACATGTAGGGCTGGAACTGAAGGCCGGCGTCGAGCAGCCAGATGAGCCCGAGAGCCACTTGGAGCCGGCGCTGGGTGAGCAACCGTGGTCGACCAGCTGTCGGTAGGCCTTGCTCGTTGCCCACCTTGGCGGCCTCGCTGGCCGCTGTCAGCTCGGGGTGTTCCAGCCCGGTCCGCACCGCTACGAGATGGTTTGGCGCGTGGCGACGCTCTGCTCCGGGCGGCCCACGATCTCGACGAAGGGACAGATGATCGCCGGCACCCGGGGCGGCTCGAAGCGCTCCTCGTGCTCGGGGTGGAACCCGGCTCGGACGATGGCGGATCGCGTGTCGCGGTTGGGGTGGCATCCGGCACCGACCCGGCGCCACAGCGGGGTCACCCGGTCCTGCCAGCGCGCCCGGCGACCCTCGCCGCGGACGTGCTCGAGGACGAGCAGCCGGCCGCCGGGGCGGAGCACCCGGCGCATCTCGGCAAGCGCGGCGTCGGGGTCGGCCACCGAGCAGAGCACGAGGGTGGCGACGACGGTGTCGAAGCTGGCGTCGGGGAACCCGAGGCGCTCGGCAGGAACGTCGGACACCTCGACTGGAACCGTGGCGCCGCCGAGGTGGCGTACCAGGCGGGCCCGCATCGCCGGGTCGGGCTCAGCGACTACGACCCTGGTGACGTCGCGGTAGTGGCCGAGGTTCGCCCCGGTCCCCGCCCCGATCTCGAGCACCTCACCGCTCGCCTGGGCGATCAGGCTGGCGCGACGGCTCCCGAGCCAGGTGCGCTCCGCCTGGGCGTTCAGCCGGTCGTAGACGGCGGCAAAGAGGCGGTGCCCGTTGGCGCTCATCGCCGCTGTTCCTTCGGAGACGGGATCGTGGTCAGGTGCGGAGCCGCTTGTGGGAGCGCTCGTGAGGTTGGGTTCACCAGCCTTCCGCCTTGGCATTGGCGATCTGGCGGTCGAGGCCGGCGGTGGTGACCGGGCCGATGATCTTCTCGAAGATCACGCCGTTCGGCGCGACGAGGTACTTCTCGGGAGGGTTGTCCACCCCGTAGTCGAGGGCGATACGCCCCCCGGGGTCGGCAGCGACCGGGTAGCGGCCGAGCTCGGAGCC